>CAIVDM010000255.1 GCA_903904735.1 uncultured delta proteobacterium | reverse complement strand
GATCCGAACACCTACAATCCATACGGTGGACCAGAGTCGAGCGCAACGACCCAGTGTCAGGATGGCAAGGATAACGACAGTGATACTCTCGTAGACGCTAAGGACCCAGGGTGCTTCACCAACCCGAAGGATCCAAAGACGTATGACCGTACTCGTAACAACGAGTCTCTCTCGGGACCAGGCGAGTGTATGGACGACAAGGATAATGACAGCGATGGAGTCACTGACAAGAACGACCCAGGCTGCTGGACCAACCCGCTCGATCCGAACACCTACAATCCATACGGTGGACCAGAGTCGAGCGCCACGACCCAGTGTCAGGATGGCAAGGATAACGACAGTGATACTCTCGTAGACGCTAAGGACCCAGGGTGCTTCACCAACCCGAAGGATCCCGCTACATACGATCGTACTCGTAACGACGAGTCCGCGGGCGGAGCCACTCAGTGTCAGGATACAAAGGATAATGACGCTGATGGCCTCATAGACCTCAAGGATCCAGGGTGCACAGACGCTCAGGATAATGACGAGGCCGATGAAAAAGCTCTCTTAACGGTAGGAATTGAGTGTATCACCGTGAATCACGATGGTAAAAAGACGGCCTACTTCAGCTACAACAACACAACGGGCGCTGACGTCAACGTCTCAACAAACGCGGCTCAGGGAACCCTCAATGAGTTCGCCACGACAGGCGTAACGGCTCCACCGCCGACCCTGTTCAAAGCGGGACTTTCGAAGGGATCCGTCGTGGTTACCTTTACGGGAGATTCCCTAACCTGGTTAGTGCGAGCGCAGAAGAGCGCCGCGTCACGAGCGACAGCTTCCGCGGCTACCCCTGTGTGCGCTCCAGTAGTACCCAAGGCGGAGTGTCGTGGATACCAGAATGGTGTGCTCACCGCGAAGGTAGGCTACGTGAATGGTAATAGCTTTGAGCAGCAGATTCCGATCGGCCCCTCGAACGGATTCACTCCTGGCTCAGTCGACCGCGGACAGCCTAACAAGTTCTTCGCGGGAACCAACAAATCGGTGTTCCAGGTGGCTCTCGCGAGCACGACGGACTCGCTGACGTGGGTGGTGAACGGCTCGTCCGTGAAGATCGACAATTCACTACCTGTCTGTGATGGCGAGTGTGTCGATACTCCGACTGGTAATGTCACAGCTGAGCTTGACGCGATCGCTCAGCAGTTGTCGGACGTGATGACCCGCGCCGCGAACGTACTTGCCTCCGCGAAGGCGACAAACGGAAAGGATGTGTCCGCGGCGACCAAACGAAACCGAACGGACGCTGAACGAGCTAAGAAGAAGGCAGAAGACTACACTGCTATGGCAAAGACGCTCACGATCCAGTTCCCACAGGTTATTAAGACGTGCCCACAAGCACCCGCTTACTGTGAGACTGTTGATCGGCAGTACGCGATTGAGTCGTTAAAGGGTCTCTACGCGAATCAGCGCAACAGCACCCAACGCACAATCGCTCGAGCGTACTTCCGCAACACTGGTAAGACCAGTCGAAAGGATTCCCTCGTCAAGCAGGCGAAGGACTTAGAGCAACAGGGACTCGCCGCGTTGGCGAAACTCCCACGCTTTGAGACTCAGTGTAAGTAACCTGAACCCGGGGGAGTCGATCCGATTGCTCGCGATGACCAAAGGTTATCGTGAATAAGCGGAGCGACTCCCCCCAACTATTCCTGAGCCATAGGCCCCTCGACAAGCTCAAGAAGATTTTTGAATGGTCCAAAATCACATCAAACCACCGTTTCCCCTCTTACACCGGAAACTTGGTAACTTCCTTTAAGCTCCTATTCTCCTTCTTTGACACGATGCGGTAAGTTATCTGGACCTTTCGCAAAAATGACGGCATCTATCAAAAGAGCGCCTCCGTTTCAGAGCTACCGTGAGCGACAAACTAGCCTCTCCTCAGCTTTCTACTTCCCGTTCCTCTGGTGCCGTTGAGCACCTGCCGATCAACGCGCCCCAGCCGCTACCCTCCGCCCCACAATCAAAATTGCGGCGCCTACGACAAAAATATCAAAGGCAACTCAGGTGGTTATTGATAGTCTCGCTCGTCATTACCCTCGTCGGCGGAACGCTTTTGATTTACGAGCTGCGCACGTCAACGGCGCAATCTCGCTTTTTCGCGCGGTTAGCGCGAGAGTCCTCGTACACACTCAAATCGGGACAAAGTTCTGAGTCTTGGTATCCGTCGTTTGGACCCTACGATCTGCGACTCGGATACACCCGTATTCCTGGAATAATCAACAACCTGTTAGAAAACGGTTT
>CAIVDM010000254.1 GCA_903904735.1 uncultured delta proteobacterium | reverse complement strand
GTAGCTACTGGCGTGGAAGTGATATCCCCACGACTGGATATAACTACTACCGTGGGCGGTAGTTCCCTTAACTCCCTCGCGCCAAGAACGCTATGCCTATAGTCGCACGATGCCTAAGGCGTCGCGTACTTCGTTGAGCGTTTCCCTACTATTTCTCTCGCAGACCGTATGCAGGGCGATGCGTCTCAGAGGTTGGATCCTCCGAGAAATATGGGCGAACTCGAATCATGCGTAACATCGGATTTGACCGCGGCGTCTTTGATAGAATGAGCTAAGGCGATTCCTCAGAGTCGCGCGGAGCGGCAATCCGGGAAGGTTGTACTACTCCGCCCGGGTTTTGATCGACGCGAGTCCTCCATCTACCCCGAACACCTGGCCCGTGATCCACGAACCGTGATCGGAGAGCAAGAGCGCCGCGAGCGGAGCGACGTCAGTCGGTTCGCCCAGCCGACCTATAGGGTGAAGCGCCTTCGAGAAAGCTTCAGCTGAGGGATTGGACGTGATTTTCTCACTGAGCGGAGTTCGCACCAACCCCGGCGCTATGCAGTTAATTCTGAGACCTTGGCGTGCGTAGGTGGCGGCGCTAGAAAGCACGAGGCCGATAATGCCTGCTTTCGCCGCTGCTATAGCTTCGTGATTAGCCAATCCGATGCGCCCTGCCGCTGATGAGAAGAAGAGCAGAGAACCTCCAGAGGACATCGCCCGCGCGGCAGATCGCAGAACAAGAAAAGCGCTTACCAGATTAATCTGTAAGGTGTGGTTAAACTCAGCCTCGCTCGTGAGGTGCGCCGGTTTGAGTAGTATCGATCCTACGCAGTGCGCTACACCCCTGATTCCACCGAGGACGGAGGCCGCCTGTTCGAAGGTTGCTTCTACCTGTTCCAGTCGCGTCGCGTCACATACGGCAACTCCGGCGGCATCGACAGCGGATTGAGCCTCTTCGAGACGCTTGGCATCACGAGCAGCCAGGAAGGTCGGGATATTCATGGACCGGAGCTCGGATGCAATCGCGGACCCGATGGCACCACTTCCTCCGAAGATCAAAACACCACTCATTGAAGCCTCCTTCGCTCTAACACGTTAATCGCACTCGGTACTTCTAGCGTCGCGGCGCGCCAGGTTCAAGGGGGAGATTGTCGGGATCTGAGCACTATCACCATCTGTCAGCCCTCCTTGATGCAGCCCAACTATATATATCAATTGCGGGGTGATTTTCCCTTTTTTCTCTTTCCATTCGGAGTTGCTTTGGTTGCTATGCGCGCGACACTCCATATGAACGGCGATCGGTGTGATTAGTTGCTTGGACAGCAACCCGGCATCCGAACGTTTAGCGTAAGCGGCGATTCCCCGGCCGCTCGACTCGATGGTTATATGAATCATCGGCAATAGTCGTCACCCGTCCGTCGCGAACAACTCGCAAGAGCATAGGAAACTCGACGGAGCGATTGCGAATCGCAAAACTCCCCCCAGCTGTTACGACAGTCTTCTGTCGTAGAAGCGATGTCCGCAAGTTGGCCGGATCGGGAGATTCAGCACTCGCAGCGGCCTGCGTCAACCATTTCGTGGCGACATACGCTGAAAGAGTGGCGCCGGGCAGCCCCTGCGGCAACGTCGGAAAGTCTGTCTGCATCTCTACAAATCGCACACCTTCCATCGCGTCTTTGCCGGCTGCCTCGAGAACGTCGGCCTTTCCGGCAAAGTAGTTCGAATAGATGGGTACTTCGACATTGAGTTTGTGAAGCTGCTTAACTGCAGGGCCAATCTGCGAGAGTCCGAGATTAAGTACGATTACGATCGGCCTCTTCTCCCTAGCTTAGGTGGCTAGTGTCCTAAAGTCGCTCAACGAAGGGGGTACGTCCTGATCTATAATCAACGAAAGCTCTTCGCCGGCAGTGCGAACACCATGAGATACAGCGACCGGCCAGTCGTCCTCAGTAGTCCACAGGGCAACACGGCGATGGCCGACTTTGACCAACTGCTTGGCCAGAAAACCGCCCTCATCATCGGATCGCGGCCACACCTGAAACGTGAATGCGCTGTCTGAAGTAAAGTCCTTGTTACCAACGCCCCCTAAGAGAGGAATCTCGAGTCGCTCAGCCAAAGGCCGTAACACCATTCCAACCGGCCCGCGAAACGCGAACACTGCCGGCACGTGGTCTACAGTAACAAGTTTCGGAACTCTCGGATTGATTGAATCGGGTCCGCGCCTGAATCTCCATAGACCGGGACTACTTGCGCTTCGCCTCCTTCCGCCAGCGCCATCTCTATCCCTCGTCGATTGTCTTCGCCGACCGACGCATAGCCCCCCGATAAGGGTAGCAGCATGCCAACTCTGGCTACTTTGCGCTCCTGAGCTGAAAGATTCGCGGCAAGGCACACGACCGCAAGAACAACGAAGCTTCGCGAAGTAGGTTGTAGTTTGGTTACCATAAGAGCGCCCAAGCACATAATGTTTCAGTGAGCAGCCGCTCAAGCGATGCGCTCGAACGACTTGTTGTGTCCATAATTTCGGAGCTTACGGAGGAACACTCAACTACGAGAAGAAGCTTCTGACATGAGACACAGATATTCTGTCGCGAGGATCCCCGCGCCGAATTATGCCTCCGACGTGACGTTTTGCGCATACAGCACCATCGTCAGGCCTAGGTGCAGTATCTCGCGGCCATACTTGAAACCTATCTTCTCCATCACTCGACGAGATCTTTTATTTTCAGGTAAGGTAAAAGCTACAAGATTTACCAAGCCATGCTTCGCCGCGACGGCGAGGGAAAGTCTCCCCATTTCGGTCGCGTAGCCCCTCCCCCAAAAACAGGCATGAACGGTATATGCCACTTCTACCTCGCGGCGATCCTCTAAAATGACGTAGCGAGGACCTCCTCGTCCAACAGGCTCGCCAGTGGCTTGGTCGCGAAATATCCACAGCCCAAATCCATGCTCCCGCCAGTGGCGCAGATTTATCTCCAGGTACTGTTCGGTTTGCTGTGGGGTCCGGATACCGCCGTTTGTGGCCATCGTCGTAGCATCACTGTGCAAACTGACGAGAAATGCGAGATGATCAAGCCGCAATGGCTCTGCGACGAGGGAGGGTGTTCTGAGATAGTCAGAACTCATGTGGGTGACATAACGGTTCAGTTGAATTGGGCCGACGCAGTCGGACTCAATTCGGACGTATTGTTATGACTTTGTATTATCTGTCGAAGCTTCTTCAAATCATCAGGTTCTAATTGATAGACGTCACCTACTAGCATTCTCAACATTCCAATTTCGCCAGTGTCCAGGTTAACTAGCCATCGATCCGAAAAGTCAATATTGTATGAATATGTCTTTAGATGAGAACTGGTATCTCCTATTTTTCTGGCCCGTTTAATCATCTCTTGGAGTTGGGTTATAGTAGATGCATCACTGATATTATGCATAACCCCAGTATGGGTGTCTCGCACGTTAACTGTGCCACTGAGCTTTTGATGGGGAACTACTACTGGTCCAGCGAAGACAACTGATGAACTAATCAAAAATAAGACAGGTAGTGAAAATAGTTTAACTATGAGAAATATTTTCTTTGTCATAACATAGTAATGTCCCGATCTGCCCATCTACAGCAAATAAGGACTCCTTAAAGAGCAATCCCACGCTACCAGCTACTCAATCAAGCTAAAAGCTACAATTATATCAACTCACTAACTCTCTTTCGACAGGCAGGGGCCATCTAGCGTATCAGGGTAGATGGACAGATCCGTCCAATTGCGACTTTTAGCGGAAAAACGAGAGGATAGTGAGCCGAGCCGGTGGTGCTGATAACTGCTTTGCTCCCTCCATCGAACGGCGCGCCAAGCTTGCTCTTCGTGAAAGGGGAGCTTCCTCTTGCTAGGGGATGCCGCAGGCTTGCCTGACACTTGTAATCTGTGTGGTTAGCTGGGGACTCAGTCGTGTGGCTCGAGAGTGTAATCGGTAATAGAAAGCAAAGTTACCCTGCGCTTGAGTATCTTGTCAGGGTATGTAACCCCGAGCGGCGCTCGTTAGGCTCGTAAGAACGCGACGCCTCAATGCGATTCCTTTACCTACTGACCCCGCCCTAGGGAAATACGCACCCGATTAAACAGCGCCAACATAATTCGCATCTCGCGCTCATTCATCTGAATCCTGCGCAGCATGTTTTTAACGCTTGCAGCGGTGGGGTCGCCCTCTTCGTGGTGGCGAAATCCAGCGGACACCATTACCTCAGAGCACAGTTGATCGAGTCTTTCATATTGGTTCCACGTCGGGGTCTCATCGTGCGCCGCCGACGCCGCGTCCCATGAAAGTCTCGATAGCTCATACATCGCAAGGAGCGCTGACTGAGCGAGATTGAAGGCGGGATATTGGTGATGCGAGGGGATGCGTACAAGCATCCTGCATTGCTCGATGGCCTCAGTCGTAAGCCCCGTATCTTCCCTGCCGAAAAGGAGCGCTGTTTGCTCAATTGGGCGAGTCTTGATGCCTTCCATCCACTCGGGGAGTGGCGTGGGCTCGCCGCGGTGGGGGCGGCTCAGTGAGGAGAAGCCGATTACATCCTTCATGGTTGCGAGCGCGTCTGGCAGGGAATCGTGGATACTCGCGCTCTTGAGCAGCGCCTCCGCCCACCTTCCGGTAACGAGCGCCTTTTCTAACGAGAAGTTGTGGGGGCGAACGAGGTGTAGGTGCTTAAATCCCAGATTCATCATGGCACGCGCTACTGAGCCTACGTTGAGGCTGTCCTGTGGTTCGATCAGCATGATGTGAAACAGGTCAGGAGAGGATATGACGGGTGACATAAGTTCCCTCATCTTGGATCGAGTGAGCGCTTGGAGCAAATGGGAGATCAGGAGGTTAGAAAAACCGAGGGGACGACGTTTTATTTAGTGCGTGCGACTAAATCGCGTGATTAACGAGAGAAAAACGCGATTGCCTTTATGTCACAACCATTTGTTTTTCAAACATTTCTAGAGTGGACTACGAGATCGAAGAAGAAGGGTAATGGTTCATTCAATAAACCTTCGTTTTGCCAAATTTATCAGACGCAACTTTCCTCTTTGACACTCCTTAGACCTCATGTGAATCCTAGTGTCGGAGCTGCTTCGAACAGAAATCGTGTAACCAGTGTATGACGTACGTCACGTTCTGGTTATTCGAAAGAAATTGGAGGCGGCATTCAAGGTGGCACCATGATGAGTCACCTGACTAACTAGAGACGTTAATAATTAGGGAGGCTAGAGGCTCATGCGAAAGGCAACATTAGTGGCAGCCTTATTGCTTTTGACTCCAGCGGTATCACAAGCGAAGACGCTTGAGGATCTGTTGGTGGAGAAAGGCGTAATCACCAAGGGTGAGGCTGCGGGCGCGTCAGATGCGGGCGCATCAAAGGTATATTGGAACCAGGGAACTCGTGTTGATTTCCCAGATACTGGGTTCACGACAAATATCGCGACATTGTTACAGACTCGCTACGCGTTCACGGATCGAGACGAGGACGTTGGCTTTAATAATAGGAACACCTCGAGCTTTGATGTGAATCGCGCTCGTCTAATCATTTCGGGAACTGCCTTGAACAAGGAGTTTACCTACATGTTGTCGACCGATTTCATTTCGGCGCCAGACAGCGACGCTAACTACAATCAGAGTCCGTCAGTGCGTGACGCGTACATCGATTGGAAGCCATGCAATGACGATTCGGGCGTTCGATTGGGAGCGTTCAAGTCGGCTATTAGCCGTCAGTTCAATACCAATCAGCAGTCGATGCAGTTCGCTGATCGTTCCGCCACGTCAGAGTACTTCACACTTGGACGTCAGAACGGAGCTATGGCGTACACCGCGTTGGCTGATGGAATGATCGAGGCGAACGCGGCGATCTTCAACGGCAATAGTGATGGAGAGTTCGCTAACACTTCTGGTATCGATACGCACCACACCGGTGTCGCTTCGGTTCGCGTAAACCCAACCGGTACGATGAACGTTCATGAGGAAGGTGACATCGACTGGACCGAGGAGCTCGCGACATCCGTTGGCGTCGCCTACGCGTACGCTGACAGAAGTTCGGGTACTCTTGGTGGAGTTAACGACAGTGAGACGAACCTCATCAACGTTGACGCTAACTTGAAGTACATGGGATGGGGTCTCCATGCTGAGTACTTTAACCGCAATAACAACGACAGTTTCGTTGGCGAGCCGAGCGGTTTCTACGCGCAAGCTGGTTACTACTTCTTGCCAAAGAAGATGGAGCTCGCGGCTCGTTACGGTTACACCGACTGTGATAACGGACTCGCTTCCGGAACCTGCGCGGGTAACGATAACATCAGCGAGGCCTCGGCGACCCTCAACTACTACTTCTGGCGTCATAGCCTGAAGGCTCAGTTGGGTTACGACTTCGTGAATAGTGATACAGTGGATGGAGACGATATAAAATCCAACCGCTATATCTTCCAACTCAGCAGCTACTTCTAATACGAAACTGTTAGAAGCATAACTGTGGAAGCCGCCCGCCTCTCGCGGGCGGCTTTTTTATGCCTGGAGCGTAGGCTTCATGCCCGAGATAATCCCGTGTCTGCTGCCCAGGTGGATGATAAGGTGTTCGGTATGAAGTGGCTTGTCGTGATCGTCGTGGTTGGTGTGGGCTTGCCGCTTATAGGGTGGGCGCTCTTTCTTCGCGGCGCCTCTGGCACCTTCCCGATTCTCATGGATGGAACCTATGTGGGGACGGTTAACGTTGAGGGCGGATCGACCACCTATCCGTGGAGTGTCGTAAAAGAGCCAAACGATCAGAGCCTGGCCGTGTTCGTGGGCGACGTGCGTATACCCGCTCAGCGAGTCGACCCGCGAGATCCTTCCGGCAAGACTCGGCTGCCCCTTATCGTTGGCGCCACTGAGACGAGGCTCAGATTCACGGGTAAGGAGCTTGCTCAAGGGGAGTACGGCGGTGAATTTATCAATCCTATCTCGAATGAGCGGGGCACCTGGACGCTCCGAAAGGTACCGAGCGACCCTATCGCCACGGCCTTAGAGGATGATCTCTCCCGATGGTATGCCCTCTGGAATGAATTAGAGGGTCTTGAGGAGGACATTCAGAAGGCGCAGTCAAAGGCCGATCAACACCGCTCCGCGGTGGATAGCCTGAACGGTTATGTGTCAGATGGGGACGCCTTGAAGAAGACCGCGAACGAGCGACTCGGACGCGCGGGCTCTGAAATCGAGTCGATGCGCGCGGATCTTGCTGGACAGCAGCAGCTACTCGACCAGAGAATCCGTGACTTTGAGTTGTCGCAGCGGATATCACCTGAAGGGGCGTTAGTATTCTTGAGTAGGCAGACGATTCAGCGTGAATCTCGGTGGGTTGAGTTGACCTTAAAGTTGCTTTCGCCTGAGAGCTCCCCTGGATTTCAGCAAGCGATTGAAAAGGCTCGACGTGTTAAAAACTTAAAGCGTCAGATCGCTCAGGAGCGAGGCAACTCCACCAAGGCGGGAGAGGAGGCTGGTCATGGCGCTCCCAAACGCGAAACTGAGAACGAGGAGGAATTTTATGGGCAGCTGCAATAGGATCATGCGCGCCTTCGCGGCTTCAGCGTGCCTCACTGCTGCTTTCGCGTCACTCCTGTGCGTGTGTCGAGATGTCGCCGCGGATGAAGATCAAATCCTCACCCTGTGGAGCCGAGTACCAGCGATGGAACGAGTCTCGAGGAGTTATGTGGTCGCCTCGGACACGACTAAGGTTATCGCCGTGGCACCCTTGACGTATTTGGAGCCGCCACAAGGAAAAGAGGCGACGATACTCGGGAGGTTACGGCTTGGTTCTCAGCAGACCTCTCTACGTCTTCTCTTCGCGATGATGAATTCAGAGGGCGAAGTGCGTTCGGTGTTCCGGGATGTTAAGCCAGAGGATCTGCCGATGACGGCGCGGCTGTCGACGAATCAACTGCGCGATCGGTTTGTGGAGCGCCGAGGCGCCTTACGTCAGCTGCAGGCGTCGCTTGGTGCCCTGGAAACCCGTCTTGCCACACTGCAGGAGGACGCCGACGCTATCGCGAATGTTAACAAGTTAGTGAACGCCGAGGATGAGTTGCAGGAGCTTAAAGCCTCTTTGGAACGGGCACGGCTCGCGCAAGCGTCGATACAGAGCAGAGTCGCGTTGCTCAGAAGTCGACCGCAACCACTCAACGCGCAGCGACGGCAGGCGGATCTAGTGCGTCAATTGGGTGATTTCTCCACCGCTCTCACCAAGACAGAGTCGGGGGCGTTTAAGCGTATGAGGAGCGCCTCGAGTGATTTGCAATCAAAGTTGAAAGATATAGAAGAGACTAGGGAGGAGCACGTTGGGCTGCTTGAGGAGGAGTTGGCTCAGGTTAAGCGAGGGGGCCTGAAGAATTCGCCCCATTAGGGTGATACGGTCAAGCGAAACGGCACCACGATAGATCTCATACCCCGGTGTGAGGGAACGTTGAGTATGGATTGTTTTAGGAACCATAAAGAGAGAGGCTGCGTGTAAATGATACGATATCTGTTAGGTGTTATATTATCGCTTGTCTGCACAGGGTGTGTTTACTCCAACGTTCGTTTTCCACTCGATGAGGATCTTTGGAAGACGGAGCTTGGCTCGAAAGTTGGGGTCTCTTCAAACCATTCGATCGCGTGGTTAGTCGCGTGGGGTGACGCTGGGGTGCAGGCCGCCGCTAAAAATGGCGACGTTCAAGTGATCAATCATATGGACATGGGCATCGAGAGCTATCTCTTCGGTCTCTATATTCGTCGAGACACGATTGTGTATGGCGATTAATGATCCGTACGTTGGTCGCGTTGACCGTGACCACGGCTCATGGGAACGACCACGCCCACTCATGAGAAGATATAATCTCTTTGGTGTCGCTCTCGTCGCCGCTTTGGTGTCGGGGTGCGGCGTTGTGTCGCGAGGATTGCTATACACAGACACTGTGCAGCCGCTCTGCAGGGACCTGCGGGGAGCCGACCTCGGTAGCAAGGTTGGCGCTGGAAGTTCCAAGCGCATGCAGATTCCGACCACGCAAATTGATTTGTCAGCGGAGTGGGATTCCCGAGCGATCGGCGATATCGCGCGGAAACACGGCATCTCGGTCGTCCATGGCTGCGATAGCCGGCGCCAGTCATATGTATTTGGGATATGGCGGCGTGACGAGGTGATTATTTATGGTGAATAGAATCTAGTCACGATACGGCGCGCGCTCCCTGAGCGGATGAGTTTGCCTGCCTTAGGTGATGGAACAGCGCTAGTGTCACGATCGGCGGATACCACCAAGTGCGCCAATCTCCGATTTGGGCTATTAGTTGAACCAGGAGTCCGATCCGAGCGAGAATTATGATTGCGGGGGGTAATAGTCGCCGGAATCCACGTTGATCGTTTGCCGTGAGCAGGGAGGACAGCACGCTCACTTCGGCAGGCAGGAGGACGCAAAAATCTAGGCTCCAGACATAGGGCGTGCTGCAGATAGATAGCGCAGTAAGCCATGGGAGTTCTTGAGCTAGATCCATCTTGTGCGTCTGTTTGCCGAGCCTATGCGCGGCGAAGATGAAGGCTAGCGTCATGATCACGACAACCGGCCATACAGGAGCCGCATCGCTCGCGCTAGCGACAAGGATGCGTATAGGGGTCGTGACTGAGGCGCCCATCCATAAAAGAGCGTTGCCGTATACCTGTCGCCACGACTCGTACGAGCCTGGCGCCCAAACGGTCATAAAGAGAACGGACATGAGCGCGAGACTCAGCGTATACGCGAGTACTCGAAACCTTCGATCGCGCACGAGTAGCTTCCCCACGACGAGCCAATAAAGCCAGCCGATGTGAGGTTTGAGGCTCCCTACGATGAGGGCAAGCGATAAAAAGCGCGCGTCTCGCTCGTATAAGCGGGCGACCATCGACATTCCCCACAAGCATACTATTCCAAATTGACCGTAGAGTAGACATGCAAGCACTCCTGGTGACGCAGTGAGGGCGAGCACTGTGGTCGGTCGAAGGGAGAGCGCGCGCGCGCGGCTTTTGAGTGCCCACGTCGTGATATCAACAATCATAATCAGGTTCAGGAGAAACCAGAGCGCCGCGGCGATATTGAGTGGCAGGGTGGCTAAAGGGAAGAGTAGGACCAAAAACCACGGAGAGATATATGAAGGACCTGTAAGCTCACATCCCAGAGACGTCGCGAAGATCTTAATCTGAGTCGGATCGAATGGATTTCCGCCTTGCGATAGATAGCGGGCGCAGAGCCAATATGTTGAGAAATCAGCCTTAAGCGGGCCTGAGCAGTTCTGAGTGAGTGTTTCGCCCACGGTCCCGAAGGTTGGGTGAGATAAAACTACGGCAGAGACAGCGGCTGTTATGACAGATATGAGAGCCAGAAGGTAATACATAGGCAGGTGATCGCCATGTTCTTGTATTGGACATCTCATCCGCAATCATAAAAGAAGTGTAAGGTCGCGACTGAGCACAGGCTGCGTCAGAGGCATAGGGCTCCCAGTAAGGGGAGGCGAGCCGAGCAAGGCGCGATGGAAAAATTAGGGTCCCGAAGAAAGATGCGTCCCTGATGAGGGAATGACAGGAAAGAGCAACCTGAAAACGTGTGGCCAGTGGGACGGAATCCGGACGACACTGTTCAGCTAACCTCTTAAAAACACTCTTTTCCTTCAGGTTTGATTCGACTACCGTGGGAGGATGGTGGACGACCAAAGCATACAATCGCTGGAGAGTATCGCGCACTCGATTCGAAGGCGGCGAATGGTCGAACCGGCTATCTTCTTTCTAGAGCTCTCGAAGCCACTGGTAGGGTGTATGCGCGAGTTGTATGGGATGAGCGAGCCGCTTCTGCGCACGCTGTTCGGAGCTAGCGCTTCGCCTGCGCTAGGTACCATGCTTTCCTCCGCTGAGCATGTGGAGAGATTGATCGTCATGTTGGAGTCGGAGCGAGTTTCAACGTCATAGGGCTATGAACGGATTCGAGCACGCCACTCCTGGGATCATCGCGCTGCTGTTAGCGGCGACGGGATTGTTTTTTTGGGAGCTGCGCCGGGTTCGAGCTGGATATTCCCACTTCATTCGGCGTATTCCAGGAGTCGACGCGATCGAGGGCGCGGTAGGGCGGTGCGCTGAGCAGGGGCGGCCAGTGATGTTCACTACGGCGCTTACCGACGTGGGACCGGTGTTGTACGCCTGTATCGGTATTCTGCGCGCGGTTACCAAGAAGGTCGCCCAATACAAACTAAAGTTGATCGTACCGCAGTATTCGCCAGAGGCGATGGCGGTGGTGGAAGATGGTGTGCGAGCGGCGTACCACGAGGCGGGTCGAGGAAGCTCGTTCGATCCCCAGAGCCTCGTGTTTCTCTCTAGCGAGCAGTTCGCGTTCGCGTCGGGATATATGGGACTGATGCACCGAGAGAAGCCTGGCGCTGCCTTTATGTTCGGTGTTTTCGCCGCGGAGTCGCTGGTGTTGGCGGAAGCGGGGCAGCAGGTAGGGGCGAGACAGGTCGCCGCCAGCGTAAGCCCTGAGCAAGTGGCGTTCTTTGTTTGCACCTGTGACTACACGCTAATCGGTGAGGAGCTTTTCGGCGCCTCAGCGTATGTGAGTCGCGAGCCAGTTCAGGTGGCGACATTGGCGGCGCAGGATCGCTTCAAGCTGCTCATGTGTGGGGTGATTGTTCTTGGTGTCGTGTGCGCGACGATCAAATCGCTCTATCCTGAGCTTTCTATCATGATGCCGCACGAGATATTGCTCGCCGGCTGGGAGGTCTTTGCCCGATGAGTAGTGAGAGGGGAGATATCAGGACTCGGTGCATTCGGATCGCAACATTTCTTGGTGGTCTGTACTTTTTCGTCTATTTCATAACACCACAAAGCATCGTCTCTCAGGTTGGGTTGGATAAACTCGATGAGCCGATCTCGAACGGATTGTCTATCGTGGGTACAATGGCGTTCGGGTTGGGGCTGCTCAATATCGTCTCGGCGCACGGATCGCGTCTCGCCTTTAGGAGGGCTGGATGGTTCTACAGCTTGGCTCTTCTCGTTGGGCTTGTCTCGACGATCGTAATCACAGCCGCGCAGTGGAGAGAAAGTCTCGCCACTTCGGGGACCATTCGCGAAGTTCAAGTCGTCGGTGAGTTCTCGACGAGGATTAAGAAAGACGCTGAAAGCCGAGCCGCTGGCGTGCCGCCACTTGCCGTTCGCGCGGAGGCGCTCGCGTCATACGCTACTGAGCAGCTCACCAAAATTCGCGCGACACTCGACAGTGAGCGGGCTTCCCAACGTCGTGACCCCGGCATGAGCCAACTGGCTAGTGATTTGCGGGGAGATTTAACGCGCTTTGAGGGGGTGATCACGGAGATGCGTGGAGCGAGCGCGGGAGCGACCGAGATGACGGCGGCGCTGGCTGATGTCCTCGAGCGAATCTCGAAGGATTCGGCGAGCTTCGCCTCGACATACGCCTTGGTAGTTCGCGCCGATCGATCGCACGCGCTCTCGCAGCGTCTTTATGACCTTCTCTATAATGGTCTCTTCAATCAACTTGGATCGGCGATGTTCGCGTTACTCGGCGTTTATATCGCGGCCGCGGCGTATCGGGCGTTTCGTATTCGGAGTCTCGAGTCAGCGCTTATGATGGGTGCCGCGTTAGTGGTTATGTTGGGGCAGATCTCGTTTGGTCGCGTGATCTCTGAGGATCTCCCGCAGATGCGACAGTGGTTGCTTGAAGTTCCCAACAGCGCGGCGTTTCGCGCGATTAGGCTGGGAGCCGGTGTCGCGGGGTTGATGCTGGCGATACGGATGTGGCTTTCAATAGAGTCATCGTCATTTTCTTCGGAGCGTAAGAAGGGCTAATGTCGCGACGATTGATCTACCTTGTAATGCTTGTCGCTGTAGCCGCCCCGGTGCTCTTCGGGGTTTCCCAAGCCCCGTCTCGCTTGGTTTCGGCGGAGCGGATGTACGATGTCGTGGAGCGCTTGGAGTTTAAGTCTGGAAACGTCGCGATGGTGTTCATGGATTTTGGTCCCAACACGCTCGCGGAGAACGAGCCGCAGACGGTGGTGCTTTTAGAGCATCTCTTCCGCCGCAGAGTCCCCGTTGTGCTGCTCTCGCAGTATCAACAAGCTGAAAGCTTTTTAAGACGAATACCGCTAGAGGTGGCCGGCCGACTCGAGAAGGAGATGCCAGGCGAGCGGTGGCGTTACGGCGAGGCGTGGATAAACGCCGGCTATAAGGCGGTGCCGACCGTATTCATGCAGAGTCTCGCGAAGACGCCGGATGTCTCGAAGTTCCTCGGGCGTGACGTGACAGGTATGCCTATTGTGAACTATCCGAACTTCGCCTCAATTGGTGGGCTTGAGGGCATCAGGCTCGTTGGGGAGATTACGGGTCTCGTGGGCGTATTCGACACGGTCGTGCAGTTTCTGCAAAAGGATGGCTACCGCCCGTTACTGGTGCATGGGTGCACGTCGATCACTATTCCCGAAGCGTATATCTTTTTGGACTCAGGGCAGCTACGCGGGCTTCTTGAGGGGATCGCGGGCGCGGCGTGGTATTCAGAGGTTCTGAAACGCCACTTCCCGCACAGCGATAATCTGAAGCTCCTGGTTACCAATACGGCGCTAAGCGCCGCTCATATCGTTATCATCGCCCTTATCATTCTTGGGAATGTGGCGCCTTTCGTCTCGCGTCGTCTGCGGAGGTCGCATGAATAGCGCGGCGACGTGGGCACTAACATCGACACTGGTAGGCGGGTTGGGGACGCTCGCCATCTTTAGTTTTCTGGCGAAGGAGAATCGCTTCTATCGATTCTTTGAGCATCTGTTTATCGGCATAGCCGCTGGGCTGGGTCCCATCGTCGTTATCCGAGACTTTTTCTGGCCTAAAGTCATAGAGCCGATGTTTGGTGGTAACGTCACCGTTTATCCTGACGGCACGCTCTCAGAGCCTTATCAACCACTATACTGGTTGTACATCGTGCCGATGTTATTCGGCTGTCTCTATTACTTTATCTATTCACGTCGCTACGCGTGGCTCGCCAAAGTTGTGATTGGGTTCACACTTGGGCTGTACGCGACGCTCTCGATACGGGGCTTCTTCTCGGAGGTAGTGCCGCAGCTTCAAGGAAGCTTTAAGCCACTTCTGGTGAGAACAGGGGACTCGATAAATCTCTACGAGAGCCTCAACAACTGCGTCTTCGTGATTATCTTGCTCCTTGTTTTAAACTATTTCTTCTTTACGTTCGGTAGGCGAGAGGGCGCGTTGCAAGCGAAGGTAGCTCCGCTTGGAAGACCGCTACTTATGGTGTGTTTTGGCGCTTTTTTCGGATCTACGGTGATGGCGCGCTTAGCGCTGCTCGTGGAACGGGTGCAATTTCTGCTGCGAGATTGGGTTTCGGCGGTGGTTTCATTGGCGGGGATGGGGTGATGAAGACCGATCCGAAAGAGCTTCGCACTATCCTGGTCACTGACTGTGGCTCAACAACAACCAAAGCGCTTCTCTTTGAGAAGGGTCTGGATAGGTGGCGGCAAACGTTTCGAGGCGAAGCTCCCACGACCGTCGAGGAGCCGGTCGCGGACGTGACCGTTGGCGCCCTCAATGCCTTCTCTGAGGTGCAGGAGCTTAGTGGGCGACTGGTGCTTCGCGAAGGGGGGCCGTTTGAGATAACCGGCAGCGATTCTAGCCGTGGAATAGATCTCTACCTCTCGACGAGTTCAGCTGGCGGAGGGCTTCAGATGCTCGTTGCGGGTGTCGTGCGCAGTATAACCACGGAGTCCGCCGAGCGAGCCGCCTTAGGGGCGGGCGCCATCGTGATGGAGGCGGTTTCCGCGGATGATGAGCGCGAAGACTACGAGCGCATCGAGCGAATCAGGCATGTAAAGCCGGACATCGTGCTTCTCACGGGAGGTATCGATGGTGGCTCGACGTCGCACGTTGTGGAAGTGGCGGAGATGCTTGTCGCCGCCGCGCCACGTCCTCGCTTCGGCGATACATTGCAGCTCCCCGTGATCTACGCTGGGAACGCGGACGCCGCCCAGGACGTGCAAGGAATCCTCGCCTCACTAGCGAAGGTGGTTGTTGTCGAGAATGTGCGACCGAGCCTCGACCGAGAGAACCTGGGGCCAGCCCGTGAGGCGATTCACGAGTTCTTTCTCTCTCATGTGATGAGTCACTCACCGGGATATGGAAAGCTACTCTCTTGGTCTCCCGTGCCAATTATGCCAACTCCCGCGGCGGTGGGCGATATCGTCCAAAGCTTCGCGGATCGCTCCGGCAAGAGTGTGTTGTGTGTTGACATTGGAGGAGCGACGACCGACGTGTTTTCGGTGTTTTCAGATCGCGAACAGCAGGCTGTCTTCAATCGAACCGTGAGCGCCAATCTCGGCATGAGCTACTCGATAGCGAATGTTTTAGTTGAGGCGGGCGCTGAGGCGATACGTCGCTGGCTACCATTTGAGATAACCGAGTCGGAGCTCCGCGATCGTCTGCGCAACAAGATGATTCGGCCGACATCGATTCCACAAACGCGGGAGGATCTCTTCCTTGAGCAGGCGGTCTGCAGAGAGGCGCTCCGCCTGTCTCTCAAGCATCACCGCGCTCTCGCGGTCGGCATCGAGGTAAAGCGGGAGCGTGGTATCGCCGATGTATTCAAACAGGGATCGGATCGATACGAACTCGTGGATCTTATGAGGCTTGATATCGTGATCGGCTCAGGGGGAGTTCTTAGCCACGCGCCGTCGCGCATGCAGGCGGCGTTGATGATGATCGATGGATTCGCCCTCGAGGGAGTCACGTCGTTAGCGGTTGATTCGATCTTCATGATGCCGCATCTCGGCGTGCTCAACTCTGTGCATCCGCAAGCCGCCCAGGATATTTTTGAGCACGATTGTCTCATCAAAGTGGGAATCTCGGTCGTTCCCGCCTTCCCATCCTCCGCCAAGATCGGTCCCAAGCTCGCCGAGGTGTATGTCGATGGCGTTTTGGTTGGCGTCGTGGAGCGCATGAGCGTGTCTCGCCTCACGGTGCCTCCGAATCACGCGGGCGAGCTTCGAGTTGTCCCACTACATAAATCAATAGACGTTGGGGCGGGCGCGGGTCAGGTTTTTGAGCGAACTATGGATTTGGGTGAATGTGGGGTGATTGTTGATGGTCGCAATCGCCCTTGCGAGTCGGCGAGCTTCTCCGTTGAAAAGCAGCGGGAGATCTATACCAACCTTGGACTGCTTTAAGCGCACCGCCCGGTTTGTAATAAATATTACAATTTGTAGACTGGGTGAAAAACATCAGTAATAGCGTTGATTCAGGGTGTTTTGAATGAGAGGGTGTGTTTCGTAACGACGTAAGACTTAACGATGCTGCCCTTGGCCTTCTCGAATATTCCGAGCTTTTTCCTATACGCCACACGTAGTGGCGCTCGGCGAGACTCCGCCTTAGCGCAATCCAAACGATAGCGACCGCACGGTCGCCATAATCACCTTCACTCTTCGCGCGAAAAATCAACTCTACTCTTTGTGATTCATATGATTCAGCCCGTGACTATTTCTCTCGACCCATCCGATATCGACGCCGTCGTAGTAGTTGACTCGCTTGAGGAGCAAGCGAGTCGTAATGTGAACCTTCCCGCTAACGCCGACGTAGCCCTCGAAAATGAGGTAAGCTCTCCAGCGGTCCCCGCGGTGCGTCGTGTCGGACGTGATTTTCAGACGCCTCTCGGTCTCGCTCGAAACGCTGCGTTCTTGCACGATAAGCTCGAGTCGTCGGCGCATCCACCAGTATCGATCGGCAATTGGATTCCAGCTCCTCACAGCGTGGGGCGAGACGGGCGTGTTCCTCCCTTTCATGTGCCTGATCCGGCGGGCGATGCGTACCTAGCGGGTCTAAACGTCGCCGCGCTCGATGAGGGAGAGGAAGCTATCTCGCCTCGTTTGATGCCAGGCTGGGTCGAGCACCTCCAGAAGGTCGGCGTGGTTCCACACGACGCGGTCGTTCATGAGGTTGATTTCAACGTGGTCGAGGTGCTCTCAATTGAGCAAAGCGAGCCCGCGCGTAGGCTCGCTGGGTTTCCTCACACGGATATTCTATCGCGAGCCGAGGCGCAGGGTGTGCGGCTAAAGCCTGGACAGCTCGTCTCCGCCACGTTTCCGACCCCTTTCGTGCGCGATCAGGTGACGAAGCTGGGTGGCGTTCTTGTGCAGGACTCTGACACCTCTCACACCAACAATAAGCATGAATTTCGTCAGGCGGCGGGGCAATATGGCTTCTCTGTATTTCCTGGCGTTTCGGTCTCGTCAGAGGCTGAGCTGATCCACCAAACACGGAAGCTGTCCCTCATATATGAGCACGCGCGTTCCTTGGGGGCGAATCCGAAGTACGTCGCGCGCCTCAAGGATCCTTGCAGCTCGGGCGGCGACGGTGTGCGGGGAATAGAAGCACCGGGCTCCGAGGAAGCGACGCGTTCGGCTCTCGAAGGCATTCTTAGCGGTATAGAGCGTTCCTATCAGCTCGCCGAGTATGGTGACAGGTCAATGGCGCTCCGCTGGCGGGACGCGCGTAAGAGCTCGTTTCCATACCCGCTGGTTCTTGAGCACGACGCGACGATGGTTGGCGAGGTGCTCTTTAACGGCAGCTTCATGGTTGAGATTCACGATGATGGGCGCTACGCGGTGCCCCGCTACTTCGGTCAAAAGACTGATAGGGAGGGCAGCTTTCGCGGCGGGTACACGATCGATAAGACGAGTCCTCGGTGGTCGAACGTCTTCACTGAAAAGGCTGATCAGCTTCTAGCGGAATCGATTGATGGCGTGGTTCGATATTGGCACGGTGAGCTTGGGGTGCGAGGGATGGCGGGGGTCGATTTCATGCTGGTACGGCGGTATGAGGATGGCGCCATCGTGCCGTATCTCTTTGATCCCAACGTGCGACCGACGATTAACTCAATCTCTAACGCCATCGCCGGAAAAGTGGAGAGAACCACCGGATTCACCGCATGGGAGAATATCAATGGCTGGGCCCCAACGGAGCTAACCTCGATGAGCGATTTCGAGAGCCTCCTCAATCTCGGAGACGGGCGCGACTTCTATCGTGGTTGCGAGTATGGGATAGTCGTTCCGATAGCGCATCGCTCGATGTACTCCAAAAACGATGACGGATCGGTCTCGTGCGTTCGTCCGACCTGCGCGGCTAAGTTCTTAATCGCTGCTAACAATGAGGCGGATGTTGAGACTATATCAAGGCTTCTCGCTGATCGGCGCGGGCTTCGATACAGCTCGGATGAGCAATAGTATGGATGAACAAGAGTATGGTGGGCGGCGCTCGTCGCGTGGAGAGATAGGCATGACCGCAACTCTGGAACTTCTTCGCTCCCTTGTTCGCATTAACTCGGTCTTTCCGAACGAAGCGACGTTGTCTCGCTATATGCAGGGGCTTCTTCGAGAGCGCGGATTCTCAGTCGTTGAGGTGATGAGTGAGGGGCATCGCCCAAACTTTGTGGCGACTTTCGGTGAAGCGTTCAGATATGTTGCGTTCTACGGACACCTCGACACGGTGCCGCCAGATCCACTTTTCTCTTTCGATCCGTTTGAGATGCGAACGGATGACACCAACGCCTACGGCCTTGGTGTCGCTGACATGAAGGGAGGCAACGCGTGCATACTCGTCGCCGCGTTCTGCGCGGCAGACAAGGGCTTGCCAGTAAAAGTGGTCTTTGGGGTTGATGAGGAGAATATCTCGCAAGGAGCGCATGACCTCGTTTCCTCGGGCCATCTGAGTGACGTCGCATGCATGGTTGTCGCTGAGGCGGGCCAGGTGGAGGACTTCTCTCAGCCGTTCAGTGTTGGGTTTGGCCGTAAGGGACGGGTCGCGTTTGAGGCGAAGATCTATGGCACGTTGTCGCATGCGGCGGTCGCCACTCCAGAGACTAACGCGATTAATCGGGCGGCGGCGTTCGTTCGTGTTCTTGAATCGCTCTCTTTCCCGACTCATCACGCGTTGGGCTCGACCCGTGTCGTTCCCCACGCTCTGCTGAGTGAGGCATCGGCATTCTCAGCTCCGGGAGAGTGTCTCATTCGATTCTCCGCGCTCACGACTCCCGGTGTCACGGGCGAAGCGTTGGCGGATCAGATTCGTGAGCGAGCGAGTCTTGAGGGGCTGCGCGTAGATCTTAATCTTGTGGAGCGAAAGACTCCGTATGGGGAGGCGTATGAGGTGTCCCTCGAACACCCGTGGGTTAGAGCAGTGACCGAGCGCGTCATCGCGCCGGCGGAGGTAACGCCCGCGTATTTTAGCTCTGTCGCTGACGAGAACGTATTCGCGCGGCGCCTCAACATTCCCGTCATCACTCTGGGACCTATCGGAGCGGGAGACCATACGAAGGATGAATGGGTGCGTCTCTCATCTCTTGACGCAACGCTTCGAGCCTACGAGGAGATCCTTCGGTTGTGGTGCTCACCGCAGGTGACCTGCTGATTTAATCTATAGAGGACGCGTTCGAGGGAGTCGAACATTTTCCTGTCTCCGATCCCCGATAGGAGTCCTGTACTAGGGGACCTGGTAGTGTGTTACACGCCGTAAACCCCCTGTTAGAATTTGACGAGATGCGTCTACAATGTGCCTTGAGTACCTCACATATCAAGACAAGAATGAGCAAGCTCTTAGCGCCTACACTACGCATGTTACCCTCCACCTTAGTCCGTAAACGGCGTGAGTTGCCGCTTCGAGGTCGAGTATTGGTGACTCAAGGTTCGGTGGTCACCGCGGACACCGTGGTCGCGGAGGCATACAGGGACGGAGAGCTCCGAATCGTTCGGGCCGCGGAGGAGCTGGGAGTCGGGCCAGAGGAGGTCACACGTTGCCTCAGGGTAGAGATCGGCGCTGTGGTGAGACAGGGCGAGCTCATCGCGGAGATTTACGGCCTGTGGGGACTTCTAAAAACCAGAGTTCTCTCTCCAATTGACGGTACAATTGAGTTTGTTTCGCAGGCGACTGGGCATATCGGTGTGCGGGGGCCTCAGGATCGTATCTCGCTCCGCGCGTATATCGATGGCGTTGTAGCTGAAGTCGATGAGGGCCGGGGAGTGGTAGTCGAGGCGCAGGCGTCTTTTGTGCAGGGCATTTTCGGAGTCGGAGGGGAGCGAGTAGGAGTGCTTCGTATGTTGGACATTCCGCTCGATTGTTCGGTCACCACGTCGTGTATTCCCACGGATGTCTCGGGCCGAGTGTTGGTTGGAGGACACTCGCCTAGTCTCGAAGCACTACGTGAGGCCGCTTCGCGTGGAGCCGTTGGTTTTGTGACGGGATCGATCGATGACGCGACACTCAAGGAGTACGTAGGGTACGATATCGGCGTCGCTATAACAGGTGACGAGCAAGTCCCGATGACCTTGATCATCACGGAGGGGTTCGGGGTGTTACCGATGAACTCCCGCGTTGATGAGATTATGCGAGGCGTAAGCGGCAATAGAGTCTCGATAAACGGAGCGACGCAGGTGCGCGCCGGGGCTGTGCGCCCCGAGATTATCGGAGTGCCATCATCTCTTCAGGTCAGTGATAGAGCGCCAGGTCCTGAACAAGCCGTGAGTGAGGGGCTTCAGATTGGTAGTTTGGTTCGAGTGATCCGGGTTCCTTATTTTGGACAGCGAGCAGTGATAACGGCGCTCCCGCGCGAGTTGGAGCGAATTGAGACAGGCGCTAGCGCGCGCGTGGCGAAGGTAAAGCTGGAAACGGACGGCAAAGAGGTGACGGTGCCACGCGCGAATTTGGAGCTCGCCTAATCGATGAGCGCTAGTGGCTCGGTGAGGCAGAGCGCGCATGAGCGCTACGAGGAGTTGGACGGTCTTCGAGCTCTAAGCGTCTTCGGGATTATAGCGTTTCACCTCTTTCCGGTTAGTGGGCTCTGGTTCACGGTTAATCTCTTCTTTGTACTGTCCGGTTTTTTCATCACGCGTAATCTGCGCGCGAGTAAACATGAGCCTCTTTGGCGCTATCTTGGCGGTTTCTACGCCAGGCGCGCCGTCCGAATCTTTCCTGCTTATTTTCTCTATATTGGGCTACTTTGGTCGGTATACTTGATCTTCGGGCAGCCCGCGCTTCTCCCGAAATATATCGGGTCGCTCGTAACATTCACCTACAACCTCACGCGAGCGGCGGCGGATTGGATATGCTGCGATCAGTTCACTCATTTTTGGTCGCTAGCCGTAGAGGCTCAGTTTTATCTTCTGTGGCCATGGGTAATCGCGTTATGCCCAGGGCGATTCCTGCCACCACTCTGTGTGGGTGTTCTTTGTCTCACCCCCCTATGGCGATATGGATTGAGTGAATGGCTCTTGGCGCGCGGTATCCCATTACGTCACATCGCGGACTGCGTGTATTGGAGCACGATTGGGCATCTGGACGCGTTCGCCGCTGGAGCGCTGGGTTCGATGGCGGTACATGGGGCCGGTAAGGGCCTGTATCGTTGGTCGCGGGCTGGGTTATGGTTACTTCCGATCGCTGGAGCGGCCAACATCATTTATCTCTGGTCGCTATATGGCTACAGTGATTCGCTCGTGGCGAGCATGGGGTATCCGATTCATAACACGCAGGCCTACCAGCACATTTGGGCGGGCTCGGTTCTCACGGTGGCTTGGGGGGCGTTGGTATGGATGTTAGTAAGGGATGATGAAGGCGAGTGGTGGTTCAAACGTGTGTTGCGCCACCCGTGGCTAGTCGATATCGGTCGGATTTCATACGGCATATATGTATGGCACTGGTTAGTGCTGACGGCGCTCATAGCGGCTTTTCCCACCGAGTCTGTTCTCCTACGGGCCTTATTGCTGCTTCCCGCCGCCTACGCTGCCACATATCTCATCGCGAAGTGCTCCTACCACTTCGTTGAACTGCCAACGCAACTCCGATTTCGCTCACTAGGCAAAAGCTAGCTTGAGCAATCGGCGAGCGCCGCGGCTGAGGACTCATCTCCATGTTTCCAGGTGATCACTAAGGCCACGATCCACAGGGATAGAACGCTTGGGAATCGATAGAACATCAGCGCTGGAGTCGTGAAGGTTATAGCGATGATGATAGCCGTTATGAGAACGGGGATTCGCCAGAGAATCGAGCCAGCCACGCGATGGCAAAGCACAAAAAGAAGCGACGGCAAAAGATAAGCTATGTGGTGCTCCCAGGAGAAAGGGGCCGTGAGAAAGATCATCGGAAGAGTTACGGCGCAGAGAAGGTTAAGGGCTTGAGTTGAATGGCGTACGCGCCATAGCGCGAAGCCGGATAGAGCGATAACGCTTAGAGCGCCGCAGTAGCAGAGAACCTTACCGAGGATCATGGAATGAAAGCCAAGATGAGACACCGACTCGCTTTTGACGAGTCGGGCGACGACGCCGTTGAGCCCTTGATTCCAGGGGCCGGCTGGCGAAAAGAGACCAAAGGGTTCGTTCATGTAGCCACCGCTTGGAGCGATGCGAAATAGCCACTCGCTCCATATGCCGGCGGGAAGCGATAAAAACGAGAAGGCGCACACTACCGTGAGCGATAGAAGGGTATAAGCGCACACTTTCCAGCGACCGATAATCAGCAGCATAGGGATGAACAGCAGGGGGAATGTCTTGCATAAGATCGCCGCGCAGAGACACAATCCCGCGCTCAAGGGGTTATCGCGTTGAGCGGCGATCGAGAAACCAACCAACGTCACCAAGAGCGCGATATTTATCTGTCCATAGCGAATGGTCAGAATCAGTGGGGACACATACAGAGGGTAGAGGAGGCATAGGGAGAATCTCCAGTAGTCGCGGCGTGGGGAGAGTTTGAGGACGCAGAGAGGTATGAGCAAGAGTGTGGGAATAAGCGCGAGGTGATTGAGAAGAGTGACGACATATTTGGATTGCTCAAGGCTGAGCGCGGCTAGCGGCTTAAACAGAAAGACGCTCGGCGGCGGATAGAGAAATGGATACGTCCGAAATTCCAGGCCATTGATACGAGTGAGTTTCGCGAGATCGTAGGGAGAGAGATGGTATTGAAACACCGAGACGCTCGCCGCGTAAAACGATGGGAGATCCAGGAAGCTATCATCGGGATGGGCGAAGGCGCAGTGATGATAGAAAATAAGATATGACCCGAGCAGCGCCACGACAAGCGCCACGTAGCGTAGTGACTGGAGGCAGGCTATGCGCCGTGACAACTGGTGCAAAGAAGGGATCATCGAGGAAGGCTAGGTAACTGGCTTACGAGGTATCGTACGGACAACGGGCGCTATGCGCAACCACGCATCGCGACTAAGAGAGCCTTTGAAGCCACGCCGGGTGGCCCTGCGGCGCCAAGATTGTCATGATAGGGGAGAGAAAGGATGATACGCGGCAAGCATGGCAGGACCACCTGAAACATCATCGATAGAGTCATCGTGCGTACGGCCCCCGGCTAACGACGATCGTGTGCCCAGAGGCTTTATAGGGCGCTATCGATCCCTGTGGGTAGTAATCGTGCCCGTGGCGGCGCTTCTCTGCGGAGGAATCCTCAGACTCTGGGTCGCTGAGGATGGATTCATCACCTTTCGTAGCGTAGAGAGTTTTTGGCGAGGATACGGTCCTGTCTATAATGAGGGAATCAGAGTTGAGAGCTTCTCCCACCCGCTCTGGTTTCTAACGCTCTGCGTCTTGCGGGTGTTCGGAGCGGCGAATCTCGCGCCACTTTCAGCGGTTGTCGGTGTTTTTTGTTCGATTGTGGGTCTTGCGCTCGCGGCTCGCGCGTCCTGGCTGCGGTGTGAAACAGGATTGAGGCTTTTCCCGCTCGGGGCTCTCGCCATCGCGTGCCTTTCTCCTTTTTGGGACTTCGCTTCATCGGGTCTTGAGACGGGCATGACGTTTCTGTGGCTTGGATGGTGTTCGTATAGTCTGACGAGAGCTCAGAGCGCGCGAACGAGAATCATCGGAACCTCATTTTTAATCGGGCTTGGTCCCCTTATTCGTCCCGATTTCGCTGTTATCACGATCTGCCTACTCTCAGCGCTACTGTTAACGCCAAAAGCCAGCGGCGCTATCCGTCTTAAGGCGCTCCTCGTGGTGATTCTCCCGGGCGCGGTCTGGCAAGTGTTTCGCATGGGCTACTACGCGACGATGGTGCCTACGACGTTTCTCGCCAAAGAGAGTTTTAACTCGGTATGGTGGAGAGGATATATTTACATAGATGATTTTGCCCGAACGTATGACCCCGAATGGATTTTTCTCCTGGGGGCCTTAGCCTTGCTCGGCAGGAGTCCGAGATTCGCGTCGAAAAAGACTGCCGCTGGCGATGTTATCACGAAGCGCGGGAATGACCGAGTTATCGCGGCGCTCTGCGCCGGGGGAGCGCTGCATATTCTCTCGGTCTGGCGGGTTGGCGGTGACTTTATGCACGCGAGACTGTTACTACCGGGATTTTTCGCGATGCTATCGTCATTCGCGATAATACCGCTGCCGAAGGCGATTGTGCCGCGCGCGATTATCATGGTGGGAGGGCTTGTCTGGTGTGGCTGGACCGCGGTCTATGCGCGAACACCATACAGTTTGAGCCCCGGTCCGAATGGGATAGTCGACGAGCGGCTTTGGCATGTTCTGAGAGCCGATGATAAGAGACCAGTCACGGTGAAGGGCTATGGAAAACATTTTTTTGTTCGCGCCGCCCAAGACCTGCGACAAAAAACGGAAGCTGAGGGATATCGCGCGGTGTTCGTGCCGAATATCGGAGTGCCAGCGTCTCAGGTAGCCGGAGATGTAGTGGTGATTGATTCGTTGGGGCTGAATGACTACATCGGAGCTCGTCTGCGGCTGGGGCGATACGGTAGACCTGGTCACGAGAAGAACGTTCCCGCCGCGTGGTTTCTCGCCCGCTATCCCGCTCCTCAGGGATACATATCAACGATGCAGGCGAGTCGCGTTTCCGCGACACTTCCCTCGACGGAAGCGTTAAGCGCGGCTCGGCGAGTACTTGAGTCGCCATCTTTGGTTGAGCTGCGAGACGCGGTAACCGCGCCCATGACTCTTGGCAGATTTGTGGGAAATATCGGACGTGCCTGGGGACTGACGTTTCTTCGTATTGCGAGTGATCCTGAGGTAGCTGAGCGGGAGATGCGCGAGCGTGTGGCGCCAAATATTGAGACAACTCGCATACCTAGCCAGATCAGCGAATGATGGGCGATTGCCGTCCACGCTTCTTTATTCCTTGGTCTGCCTTGGGTAGAATCCCCCCATGGCGTTAAGCAACCCAACATCGATTGGTCTTTTTGATAGTGGTCTTGGTGGACTAACAGTTTTGCGTGGGATGTTGCGGGCTCTACCAGGGCATAATTATTTCTACCTCGGGGATAACGCTCGCTTCCCGTATGGGACAAAAGGTACAGATACGATCGTTCGATACGCTCGGGAGTGCGCGCATTTTCTGCTCTCACAAGAGGTCGGTGTCTTAATCGTCGCCTGCAATACGGCGTCCGCGGCGGCCCTTCACGTTCTTGAGAACGAGCTCTCCATTCCAGTCATCGGTACGGTTGGTCCGGCGGTACGCCAGGCGCTCGCGCGTAGTCGCTCAGGGAATATCGGGGTTTTGGGAACAAACGCCACCGTCGCCAGTGAGGTGTATCAACAGGCTATTCGCGCCGCCGACGCCACGACAACTGTGAGCGCGCAGGCCTGCCCATTGTTTGTGCCACTTGTTGAGTCCGGCATGCTTCGAGGAGAAATCGTCGACAAAGTGGTGGAGCTCTACCTCGCGCCCCTCAAGGAACGTGGAGTCGATACGGTTATCCTTGGATGCACGCACTACCCGTTGTTACTAGAGTCGATCCAAGCGTTCATGGGTCCTGACGTCGCGATAGTCGAGTGTTCAGACGCCATCGCACAGGATGTTGTTAGTCTTTTGGGGGAACACGCCACTCCAACTACCGCTGGAAGCGTGAACTATTTCGTCACGGATGAGGTCGGGCGCTTTAATTTCTTAGCCTCGGCGTTTCTTGAGGGACAAGCGGTTAACGCCGTGCGGATAGATTCGTTTTAAGCGCGGGCCTGAAAAGTCGCTTGAGTGACCTAACTACCCCGGCGAAACGCCTCGTCCTCGAGGAGCGCTTTCTTCACATCAGCGAGTGTTACTAGGGTAGGCTGACGCTTCCGAGAGCGCTGTGGAGGTTCCGCCAGTTTCTTTGTTTCCTGCGTCGCGGTTTCAAGGTTGTGAACGACGCTCTTAAGCATGAGATGTAAGGAGCTCTCCCATTCGGCGACGTGGTCAGTCTGGTCATCGGTGCCTTGATAATATTCCCCGAGCAGCTCTTTCGCCTGATTGAACTCTCGCGATGAGAGGTGCCGCTGTACCTGAGTATCCACCTCTGAAAGCCGTTCGAGCGTTCGAGTTAAGGAGTTCCAGGTGTCACCCGTGAATACAGAGCAGTATTCGTTCGAGTGGTCATCGAGGGTCCGCACATGATTCGCGAAATTATGCACCCGTTCATGAAACATCATGGCTAACGTGCGCGCTCTCTGTTCGATGGGATCGGGTAACGGGTTGTTGAGAATCTTCACGAAGTACCAAGCGGCGCCGATTGTGGCGCCGACTCCGAGGGAGACAAAAAGAAGGATTTCAATACTGATCTGCACATAGAAGTCTTCGGCAGGTCTGGCGCGACCCTGAAGGATTTGTGGCGAGGATTCGTTGAAGATGCTCAAAAAAGTGATGAGTTACGAGAAACTCCTATCGCGGAAAACTCGTGACAGCCACCACTTCCCCACTTTTCCAAGTCTAATCGGCTTAAGGAGCAAAAAGTAGGAAAGTGTTGACCGGCACGAGTTATGCTGAAGCCTCGTCTGAATCGGCGCCCAGTAGTCAGCGATCTTCCTTATTATCCCGTCGTTCGCGACGTGGCGTATTCCTACTACACGTCTCGACCGAGATAACCCTTTGTTGTCGACATGTCGATCACCACAACTCTAAAGCGGAGGATGCGCGGCCATGAACACGAGCAATCTGATAACAAGTGAGCAGGCGAGAGAGAAGCTTAACTATTGCGTCCACGGTGTGAAGCGTCCTCCATCGGGTAAGCTCCGATACGCATACCTCGTCCCGGGAGGCCCTTATTCAGAGCAATGGGATTGGGACGCCTTCTTCATGGGCGTCGCCCTCACCGCGGAGAATCCGGCCGAGGCGATCTATCTCAAGAATTGGACCCTCAACTTTATAGAGAACGCGGCGCCCGATGGGAAGGTAGCTGGATGTCTTACCGCTGAAGGGTGGGATCCGCGGCTCAATCACATTAAGCCATTTCTCGCGCAAGGAGCGTACCTCGCCTCAAAAGCGCTCGACGATTTCTCCTGGCTTGCGCCGGTATGGGATACTTTATTGCGTGTCGCTACTTATCGCTTTCGACATCTCTGGTTTGACTCGTACGGTCTGGGCGCATGGCTCGACTCAATGGAATCGGGGGCTGACAATAATGTCGCCGCGCTCGAGTATCCACACGGATCGGTTCTCGCGGCGGATCTTAACACCTTCTTGTTCCGTGAATGTACGGCGCTTGGATTGATTGCCGGTCAGCTTGGAAAACATCAACAATCAAGGGAGCTCACGGCAAAAGCCGAGGCGATCCGCGAGGCGATGATACGACATCTGTGGAGCGATGAAGCGGGGATCTTCCTTAACCTCTTCACTGCTTCGGGCAAGCCTGTCAAACGGATCACATACTCCTCGTTCGTGCCACTATGGGCAGGAGTCGCCCCCGAGGCGCTCGGTCGAGAGTCTATTGAGCGGTACTTGCTTAACCCAGAGCACCTGGCGAGCGCATGGGGGTTTCGGACACTCTCAAAGCAGGATCCGGTGTACAATAATATCAACATGATAAAGCCGCACTCGAACTGGCAGGGTCCGATCTGGCCTATAGCAAATTACATCTATATGCACGCGCTGATTCGCTACGGATTTCACAATGAAGCCGCGGCGATTGCTCAAACGACAACACGACTCGTGCTGGCGGATATTGAACGGGCCGGCGGGATGCAGGAGAACTACGATGCCGTGACAGGGCTACCCCTTGCAGCGCCCAACTTCATTAGCTGGAACATCCTCGTAAGGAATATGATCGAAGAGGCGAAGACTCACTGCGATCCATTCGGTCTGCCTTAGTAATCTGTTCTCGATTTCTTGGTTATGCCCAGGTGTTTGAGGACTTCTGTTTGAAGGGGAACGGGCGCTTACCTCGGCGAATGGATGCTAGTAGCGCATCTGTGGACAGTTTTCCTTACGATAAAGGAAGGCGAACTCGACGATCCGTGTTCTTATCGACAGTGACCGCGTCTCGCACGCACTCATCGTTTAATGACCACAGTAGCAACGCGAGCCAGCCAATCATCGTCCACCCGAGCAGCACCGTGAGCAGGGTAATTGCTATCCGTCGTGGGTGCTTGGTTCGTATGGCGACGATCGCCGGAAGCAGATACAGGAAAATACCGCTCACGACGATGAGGATGAAAAATATGAACTCGAGCGGTTGTGTTTGCATATAGCACTCGCGGAATCTACCCCTCGACAGCTTGAAAAAATGATAGTGGTGCGGAGCCAATTTGGAGCTGATCGAGGTCACGGCGAGCT
>CAIVDM010000253.1 GCA_903904735.1 uncultured delta proteobacterium | reverse complement strand
ACGATCCCGAGCTTTGTTATTTGAGTCAAGGAACAGTGCAACTTCGGTTGCCTCCAATTTCTGATTCAGGTCGCATCTATTGCCCCAATCGGCAGCCAGTTCCTTTGCAGCTTTTTGGCCTAGTAACGTTGTAAGCTCCTCGAGCACAGTCCCTTTCGACGGCTCCACAGAGAAGACGAAGGCTCGGTGTGGCCCAAAGCCTGTCCGATCATCTGGCAACTCGACGTACGCACCGAGTCCATCATGATGAGCGCGCACAAACAACGCCCCATAGCGACGAAAGCCGAAGTGGTACCAGAGGGGGCCGGAGGCGCAAACACGCCGACCAACAACACCAAGCCCGCCTGCATCATCCCGCACATACCGCCGTCGGTAGGTCTTTAGAGCGTTTTTTTCTGCGTCATTGATAGTGTTGTTGCCTTCTTTCGCTAAGAGACCTTCAACATAGGCCCGGTGCTCTTCGCGGGTCGCCATTCGGCAACCTAACTTTTCAGCATACGCTTTCTGATCCCCGCGTGTTTTATCAAAAGACTTTTCCGACAGGAGCGACTCTAATTGCTGGCCATTGACTGTTATTTTGCCTATCACAGCCTTATGACCATCGACAGTCTTGAGGCGACTGACCGCTTGGGCCTGCTCTACTCGGGCCCTTTCTACCTCGACCCTCTCACGCATTCCCCGAATAAAACCTAGGGGATTCCAGCCCTGTTTACTCGGTTGAACTGAACTCTCTGCAAGCGCCTTATCGACTCTCCCCGCTCGGGCCAGCTTCCTCGCGATCTTATCAAGCTCTCGAATCGCCGATTGTGGGTCTGCGAAGCGGTCTTTCGGATTAGTCGCGCATAGCTTCTTCAAAAAGTTCTTGAGCGCTGGATCGAGCTTGGCGTCATGGACCTGCACCTCGCCCTTCGCGGATACGAGGTCAAATGGGCGCTGTTGAGTGAAGAGTGACAGCGCCATCATCCCGATGGCGTAGCTATCGACGGAGAGTCCCGAGGCTTGGGGTCCATACGCGTCTGGTGGATAAAAACCTTCAGGTTCTATCGTCGTGAACGCGGTCTGATTGAGCTGTTTCGAGAAGTTGAGGTCTATAATCTTAACCTCACCCGTTTCATCGATAATGATGTTTCTTGGGTTAAGATCTCGGTGACGAAGCCCCGCGTCTTGAAGACAGTGAACTCCCACCAGTCCGCTTCGTAGAAACGTCACGAGCTGATCCGTCGACATCTGCCTATCTTCAATTTTAAGAGACTCTAGATACTCCTGCCCGTTTTTACCGGGGATATACTCAAGCACAACTCCGTGCAACTCATTACCATCACTTATCCTGCCTTGGAGTGTTGGGAAGAGCCGCTCTCCAGGGTAGAGCCGCTGGCTACTCTCAGCTACTTTTCGAAGTGAGGTTTCCTCGCCCTTCGCGTAATCCTCCGAAAACTTAACGCTCCCAAGGGCGTCTTGGAATACCGTAGGCACACTCACCTTGATCACTACATCAGCTCCATTCCGCGTGGAACGGTACACGTGGCTTCCGGTCAGATT
>CAIVDM010000252.1 GCA_903904735.1 uncultured delta proteobacterium | reverse complement strand
GGTCTTCGGGTGAACCACCGGAAGATTTCGATTGCCACGACGGTGGGCGCCCCTGGGGCGGCTGACCTGCCGCCGGCGTTACCGGCCTCGACCGTTATGAGCGTGCCGGCTGGCGGCGTGTCCTCCAGCTCGCCGCCAGTGGCCATGCCAGCGGCTATGCTAGCGGCCTCAACCGTTCGTCGGGTTCTCACGTTTGAGGATCTCGAGGTTCGGCGGTCGCGGTTGCGCGGTGTGGTGTGTCGTGTCACCCTGAGCCTAGATGGACAGGTATTTGTGGGTGAGTCCGAAGGGCAGGAGAGCGAGCAATCGCGGATCGAGCTGGCGGCGCGCTCGACGTTGTTGGCGATTGTGTCAGCCTCGCAGGCGACGATGGGCGGAGAACGCTCACTGGCGCTGGAAGGCGCGACGACGATCGATGCCTTTGATCGCGAGTTCATTTTCGTCAGTGTGGCGGCGCGTGTGGGACGCGAACCGGTGGTACTCACGGGACGCTGCGAAGTGCGTGACAGTGCCGAAACGAGCGCCGTGCTCGCGGTGCTGGATGCGACCAACCGCTGGATGCACATCGATCGTTAGCAGCCTTCGTAAAGCGCGGCGTACGGCGCTTCTTTTCCGACTACCCCCCATCGCCTGAACGAGGCGACACAAAAAACGTCCCCGTCAACCGACTAGAGCGGAGCCGAGCGGGCAGGCCAAGCAGTAGGAGCGGAGCCAACCTCGTTAAGCATGTGGAGTCCCGAGCGGGACACACGTGACTACCCCGATGGGAGGTGACGCAAAGATGGAATTCGTGGCCCAGCTCGTGAATGCGATGTGGTCGTTCGTGTTGGCAGACGCCAAGACTTGGACATAAGGTAGTCGCGCTGACGGGGGCGTTTATTTTCAGATGAAGACACGAGTCATCGTATACGTGGGATTTATAGTGGCAATGGCCCTTGCCGCCACCACGGTACTGTACGTGCAAACTCCGGATGTCGAATTCGACTATCTGAAGGGCTCGTCGTTGCTCGCAGTTATCGGCTTTGTTGCTGGCAGCCTTGCTTATCGGGTACAGAGAAGCTCAAGGGGAGAGACTTCGTTTCTTCCGTATCTCTCGGCGCTTGTTCTATATCCGTCGTGGTCGGTGGTTGCACTCATCGGTATTGGAACCGCGGCAGCAGAGCTTCTTCGAAAGAAGACTGGCGTCAAGCGGGTTTTTAACGTGGCGCAGTTTGTGCTCGCTTCCGCCGTGTCGAGTCTGGTCTATACAGTGCTCGGTGGGAAGCCGCTCGCTGGCTCAGACGCCTCGTTCAATGCGCTTCCGCACAGCGCCGCTGTTATTGCTTTCCTTGCGGTCAACACGTTCGCCGTTGCAGCCGCGATAGGTTTTTCTGAGGGGAAAGGCATTCTTAGGACGTGGTATGATGGTAATGCGGCCGGATTTGTCTATGACATCGTCTTAATACCTTTTGTTTTCGGTTTCGCGCGAGCCTATCATGACTGGGGAATTTGGGGCGCGGCCCCACTCCTCGCACTCGTGGTTGGCCTTCGATCAACGTATCGATCCAAACACCAGCTTGAGACGACCAACAAAGAGCTTCTCGAACTCTTTGTTCATACGGTCGAATTCCGAGACCCATACACGTCTGGTCACTCACAGAGAGTGAGCCGCTACTCTAGAATTATTGCGAAAGCAGTGGGTCTATCTGCTAGGGAAACTGCACGCATTGAAATCGCCGGCATGCTGCATGACGTCGGGAAAATCCACGAGATCTTCGCGCCTGTTCTTTCAAAACCCGGGAGACTTACCCCCGAGGAAAGAGCGATTATGGAGCTGCATCCCATCAAAAGCGCGGAGCTGGTAGAAAAGCTCTCTGAGTTCGCTGATATTCTTCCGGCTGTTAGGCATCACCACGAAAATTGGGATGGAACCGGATACCCAGATCGTCTTGCCGGTCGCGATATTCCTATAGGATCTCGAATCATCATGTTTGCTGACACGATTGACGCAATGACAACCGATCGGCCATATCGGAAAGCCATGACGGAGCTTGAGGTCCGAACCGAGCTGCAGAAGTGCAAAGGATCACAGTTTGACCCACACATCTGTGATGCATTGCTAGCGAGTCCAGAATATCATCAGATATTTGTACCTGCCAATGAGTCAAAAAGTTCACTGTCCATTACGCAGATCTTTGATCGCGCAAGACGGCCTAAGACGCCGGCCATCGCTTAGTCATCGCTACCGGTTCCAATTGTCCGTTAATTCTCGCAGATCTGTCGATAGCGGGAACCGGTCACGTCTGCGCGCTTCGACGTAGTATGATGCTTTTGACCTTGCCTCTGCGTGCCGACCTGCGCGATAGAGGGCGCTAAAATAAACAGATGCTGAAAAGTCGTAGGCGCCTGACTGCGCTACTGACTCATAGCGGGCTGTGGCTACTTCGATGAGCGCTTCGCTTGGTATCCAATACGGATTGAGGAGTTGTGTTCCAACCTCAAGAGCGACCAAGTATGCATTCGCTCTGAGCGTCGGGAATCGGGGAGCCGCTTGCTTGTATCGCTCTAAAAGCGCCGCTGCCTTTTGAAACTCTCCGTTGTGGATCGCGAGCCTGCAAAAGAAGCCCACGACATAACCCGCAGCGGTCTCGTCCTCCTCAGTCTTGAAAAGCTCGGCCAGAGAATTTGTCCAATGGTGCGCGTTCACAGGATCAGGCATTTCTAAGTACAAGTTTGCTAATTGCCAAGCGGGGTACTGTGCAAGTCTCGGCGCATCAATCGCGATCGCAATTTTGTAGCTGTATTCAAACGCTTCGATGGCGATAGACGTTCTCCCACACATCCGCAGAGTAAAGGCTGCGCGTCCTGCGTCTTGACAGGTTGAAGTCGATACCGGTTGCCGCTTTGACCTCTCGTATAGTGCCAGTGCGATCTGTTCGCCCGTGTCTAGCGAGCCGAAAATAGTGTGATAGAGCAGCGCCATGCGCTGAATACTTTCGTTAACGGATAGTTCTTTTTCAGATGGTGCAATTGCTTGAAAAATAGATGTTGCATTTTGGCTGTCGCACATATTGGCGCAAATGACGAGGCCTATTTCTGCCGCTCTGAGTCGAGTTGCTTTTGGAAGATGTGTTGTGTGTACGACTCGGTGAGTGAACTCTACCAATGCATCTTTGTCGCAAATCGGATCCGCTCGGTATGCGGAATCAACGATTGAAAGCGCATCTTCAGCATCAGCTTGCGACAGCGACTCAAACGAAGTGGGGAGTTTCAGGCTATTAACCCCCAATGCCAGGAATCTCGCATACTCTCCCGAGTCGAGCTCCAATCGAGCTTGCAAGCGTCTCAGCTCGGTCTCGGTTCGGTGGGACGACGTGGGAACGCACACGCGATGGAGTGTTTGAAGCAAAGCGCGCGGGCGCCCGGCGGAAACGAGCGAGTCCGCGTGTTCTAGTAAGAACCGACGCACCGCCTCTCCC
>CAIVDM010000251.1 GCA_903904735.1 uncultured delta proteobacterium | reverse complement strand
GTTGGAAATGGCTTAGATGCGAACACTGACATCGGACCGCTTATCTCGCGTGACGCGGTCGCCAAAGTTGAGCGCCTCGTGTCAGACGCGATTCATAAAGGAGCACGAATCGTTTTAGGTGATCCAAACAAACTATCCTCTGGGCTGTTTGTCTCACCGATAATCTTGACGGGTGTTACCCCACGCATGGACATGTGGAGCGAGGAGATCTTCGGGCCAGTCTGCGCGATCAGCACCTTCGCGAATGAGAGTGAGGCTATTAATCTCGCGAACGACTCGCGACACGGTCTCGCCGCGTACGTGTACTCGAACGACTACAGGCGCGCGTGCCGCGTCGCGGAGAGCCTTGACTACGGCATGGTCGGAGTGAATGACACCGCGATATCAAATGTGCAGGCCCCGTTTGGTGGCGTTAAGGAATCCGGATTCGGAAGAGAGGGAAGCACACACGGAATCGAGGAATATCTGGTCTTGCAGTATCTTCTCGTAGACGGGAACTGAACCCGGTCAGATATCCGATCGTACTACTACCGCCGCAAAATCGTATCGCGCGCCTCTGGGAGAGTTTCTTTAAAATCGAGCGTGTAATGAAGTCCCCTGCTCTCTTTACGAGCTAGCGCTGAGCGAATCACGAGCTCGGCGACGAGGCTTAAGTTACGCAACTCAAGGAGGTCGGAGGTTACCGTGCACTGTCGGTAATATTCCTGGATCTCATGCCGCATCAGCTCGATGCGATGCAACGCCCGCTCAAGGCGTTTGGTTGTGCGCACGATCCCAACGTAGTTCCACATGGTACGCCGAATCTCGTCCCAGTTTTGGGTGATAACAACCTGCTCGTCACTATCGACCGCGTTCCCTGGATCCCATGGCGGCGGAGTCGCCTCGATGTGAAACTTGCCAATATTCTCAACCGAATGTGTTGCCGCTCTATGACCGAAGACCACACCCTCGAGCAGTGAATTCGAGGCTAAGCGATTAGCGCCGTGGAGCCCCGTGCATGAACACTCCCCCGCCACGTATAGATCAACCACGTCGGTCCGTCCGTGTTCGTCACATACCACGCCACCGCATAAATAGTGCGCCGCGGGGACGACTGGGATCGGCTGCTTGGTGATGTCAAAGCCAAATGACAGACACCGCTCATAGATAGTCGGGAAATGTTCCTTCACGAAGCTCGCATCCCGATGCGAGATATCAAGGAGCACGTACTCATCTCCGTGTGTCTTCATCTCAGCGTCGATCGCTCGCGCCACGATATCTCGGGGCGCAAGCTCCTTGAGCGGGTGATACTTGTGCATGAACGGCTCTCCGTTCTGACGAAGGAGCCGTGCTCCCTCCCCTCGCATCGCCTCGGTGATGAGGTAACTCTTAGCCTGCGGATGAAAGAGACATGTCGGATGGAACTGAAAGAACTCCATGTTCGCGACGCGACACCCCGCGCGGTAACACATCGCGATACCATCGCCAGTTGCCACATCGGGATTGGAGGTATAGAGGTATATCTTGCCTGCGCCACCGGTGGCGACGAGCACCTTGTCGGCGAGGATCGGCGTGATAAGTCCGTTATTGCGAAGCACGTAGGCGCCCAACACTTTATTCGGCTGCTCGAGTCGAAGCCCCAACTTGTGCGTCGTGAGAAGATCGATAGCGCTCGCGTGCGAAATCAGCTCAATGTTGCGGTGCTGATGAACAGCAGCCAGTAGCGCCCGCTGGATCTCAAAACCGGTGGCGTCTCCGGCATGAAATATCCGCCTGCGTGAATGCCCGCCTTCACGGTGCAAGTGGAATTCGCCCCCTTCTACAGTGTCGAAATGCGTGCCGAGGGCGATGAGCTCCTGAACTCTGGCGGGACCTTCCCGAACGACGATGTCAACGATATCGGGCTTACAAAGACCGCTGCCACACGTAAGGGTGTCGGCTAGGTGAAGCTCAAAACTATCATCGGGCTGATTGACCGCGGCGATTCCACCCTGCGCCCACAAGGTCGAGGATGACCCAGTATCCTTCTTAAATAAGATGCCGACGGTGCCGTGCTC
>CAIVDM010000250.1 GCA_903904735.1 uncultured delta proteobacterium | reverse complement strand
TGCTTACCTTCGTAACTGGGTGTTCCCATATCCCTCTCCTCTCAAAGTAATTACTGACTGCAATCACTTCGATTGCTTACGAGCGGAGAGGGATTCTTTTAGGGGTCTTCATAGCAACTATCTTTTGCCGATAAGTCTATTAAGCTTCTGATCATTTCGTCTGTGGTTACCGATAAGAGTGTGGTGCGTCAATTGAATGAGAGCGGGAAGCCCCTGGGCGATCTCGCACGGGGGGCAATCCCTGTATATACGTCCGTACACTCTCAGCAGCGCTGAGTTGATCCCTGGCTGCGGGTGTTTCTCAACGAACGATGCGAACTCTCGAGGGGTGAAAACCGAACATTGCTCCAGGGCCTGAACTAACCGGTTGTGGGTTTCAAACCCGCAGGCTCTGAGTTCATCGATCACACGAACGACAAAAGATGACGGCGCATCTAGTATGCGAGAATTGGTCGCTTTCGGTGGTTGGGGGTCGATTGGGTTAGGGCCACTATCGCCTTCCGGACAGTTAAACATATCTCTTTTCTAGCTCACATCCGGTACCTATTAAAGGTCCTGAGGGTCTGCCTACACTAGCAGGCTGGTAAAAAAATGATTTACTGCTGCGCATTTCGAAAGTTCGAATTCCTGCTTCGCCAAGGCTCCGGAGGACAAGGCAGCTTCGTTGGAGCAGATAAACAAATCCTCAAAGGTTCTGAGCCTTCGTTATCACTGTGGCGGTGCCCTGATACGCCCACCTCCGACGTAGATTTAGCGAATTCGTTTTTTTTAGTCGTCATCGCCTCGTTTCGCAAAACTGTCAAAAGGCTCTCGACGAAGCCAGTTTTTCACCGCCCTGCTAACCAAAAAGGTATGTAGAAAGAGCAGCCACTCGCGCCACGCAGCAAATGCGCAAAAAACTTGGCAAGCCTGCGCAAAACCTGCGTCCAAAGCACTCCAGTCGGGCTCCGACGCAGGCGAATGTGCGTTTTTCCTAGTTGACGATCGTCAATGAAGGCTTACTCAGGGTGTACTCAATATTTTGCAGATGTAGCAATCGAACTTGTTTGACTACTACCCGCCGGTTGGTAGACTTGGTTCAGCAAGGTGGTGGAAAATGATATCCTGCTAGGAGATGAGTGTCACACTCATCCTCGAAACACAATTCAATACGGGTAGATGTTCGCTATGCGACCCTTGAATATGGAGCTTGAGCGCGGGCCCCACGTTTGAAGGGTCTCAGAGGACGATAAACGGTTTTTCGTAACCTGGGGCGGTTTTAGTTGAAGGGAAGGATATGAAATTTTTGGTTTGGTTCTCAAAAGTGTCCGCGATCCCTCTCGGGGTAATCGCGCTGACGCTCATTGTGGGTCCATGGATAAACAATTATCCAGAAAAAATTCAAAATCTCAAGGCCCAGCATCCGACCGCAACGGTCGGTTGCATTGAACGGGTTAATGGGAACGCAGTCATATTACATGGCGACAGCCGTATAATATGGCTGAAGGCAGCCCCGCCACTTGAGCAGGGCGATGTGGTAGCGATTAACGGGTTGGAGGTCTTAGGTATTATCCAGCGAGATTAGTTTTTCGAGAAGGTTCTTAGCGTCTATCCTCTGAGAGCCTTCTCTTTTTTTTGCGCGACGAGTACTCGAACTGCGGAATCCTCGCGCACGGTACCGCACGGGTGTACTGCGATGGATGCAAGCACTCGGTAACCTTCCACTGAGACGCTATTGCGCCTCAAGATCGGACTTTAGGGGCTGGTGAGCGAAGAGCTCCTTCCACCGGGTTGGCGTGAGGTCAGCGACGTCGGAAGCTTTAGCAGGGCGGTGAAAAACGATCGCGAAAAAGTGCTAAAGATGAGAATCTTTGAGTCGTGTATCGGTCGAGTCGAGAGCAATTATGCGAGGCGCAAAGCGGTCACAGTCGGAGCTATTTCACTATTTCAGCGTTGAGGAGCGTGTCCCGAGCGATCACCCCCTTCGAGCGATCTGTGCGCTGTGCGACAAGATCCTGAGTGGAATGAGCAGCACGTTTGATACGATGTACTCAGATTTTGGGCGCCCGTCGATAGCTCCGGAGGTTTTGCTCAAGAGTACGATACTGATGGCGCTGTATAGTGTTCGGTCAGAGAGGCAATTCTGCGAGCAGCTCAACTACAACATACTCTTTCGGTGGTTTCTGGGGATGGATATGAGCGTGCCTGGCTTCGAGTTTCATTACCATCCTCGTTCCCCTCATCGAAGCTGTGCTGATTTTGCGAGAAGATGCCCTACCGTTTGGTGGTGAGCAAGTTTTGAATTGTTCAATTTGTGTGAGAACGGGGAGACGAGTTGCGCTCGTTTTCCGGGGTTTAGGTGACCCCTTTCAAGATAAAGAGAGTGAGCAGTTCGTCGCCCGCTACATTGAACGTGCTCCCCTATCTTTAGAAAAACTCTCAATACAGGACGACATCGTGACCTACTCCACCAAAGACGGTGTGGCTCACGAGTTTGATGCTCTGGAGTTTCTTGCAGCGCTCTCGGTGCATATTCCTAAAACCTACGAGTCTATAACCAGATACTATGGACGGTACTCCTGTAGGCGCAGAGGGGAACGCGCTAAGCTCTCCCCTCCTCCTGCTGAAGAACCAGAGAGCGACTATCGTCGTGAGTTCCGTAAAAGTAGTTGGGCCGCGTGCATCCTCCTTCGCACAAGGCTTCGGAGGACAAGTAAAGCGAATCCTCTTGCTTGTCCACCGTAGCTTCAGCGGAGGTGGAAGTGCCCCAGATGCAAAGCACAGATGAGGATCATCCTCCTTCGCGCTTACGCGCTACGGCGGACAGGTCGCC
>CAIVDM010000249.1 GCA_903904735.1 uncultured delta proteobacterium | reverse complement strand
GTATCTAGATGATCCGTGACTCGCTCGCTTGAAAAAGCGAATGGGCTTGAGGCTCGTGCGGAGGATTGGTCGCGGGGTGCGGCAGCGGGTTCCTGAGCAGTGGGTTTGTTCATGTCTCTCATTTTGGTTTCTTGGTTTACGGCACGATAGGATCGGTTTTTTTTGTAGTCAAAAACCGGGTTGAGTTCGCTAGAGGAGCTTGATTTTGAGAGTATGTTCTAGATCATGCGCAACATCACCGACTGCGTCCATGGCATTAGGGCCTGATTTTATTAGGTTTTGATATGACGAGAGAGCGCCGGCGTGGGTGACTTAGCGAGGGAATTGCCACGAAGAAATGGCAGCTCCTCTTTTATTATCTTTAACTTCCCGTATTTAGAGGCATACTGGTATGGGTCAGCCGACCCTTAACCTGTTCAGTCGTTCCACGAGGAGGCTTTTTATGTACGGTCTTTTGAACCAGGCTCTAAAGGAGGTTGTTCTCTCCCACGCGGGAGAGCGTGTATGGAGTGATATCTGTGTAGCCGTGGGTGTTAGCGCCGAGGATTTTGAGTTTTTGGTCCCGTACGACGATGTGGTGACCTACCGATTGGTAGAGGTGGCGTCTGAGACGTTAGGTGTGTCTGGGAACGAAATTCTTCAGATGCTCGGACGTCATTGGGTGGCGTTTACGGCGCAACAGGGATACGGCGAAATGATGACTCTTTTTGGGCGAGACTTGAGAACGTGTCTAAAAAATCTCAATCGTATGCACGGACACATGGGGGCAATGATGCCTGATCTTCATCCACCACGCTTTATCGTCGATGATAAAGGCCCCGATCACATCACCCTGCAGTATCACTCAAATCGCGAAGGACTCGCTCCGGTAGTAACCGGTATTCTTGAGGGGTTAGCTGATAGGTTTAAGGAGAAGATCCATATAACGCACGTCAGTAAGGAACATCGCTCAGGCCACGACGAGTTCGAAATCTTATTTTTGCCAATATGACGGCGATACGCACGGCAGAGGCATTCGACGCGCTGCACCCCTTCTCATTTGAGACGGATGGGGGTGGACGCATTGTCCGAGTCGGAAAGTCCCTTGGAAAGTTGTTTCCCGAAGCGGTACGAGCCCATCTTTGGACTGACGTGTTTGAATTGCTTCAACCCTCACAATTGTCACCTGCTACAGCGCCTTCGGGGCTGCGAGGTGAGGTAATCACCCTTGTAAATCCCCGTCACCGAGGCCTCAGGCTGCGAGGGCAAGTGGTTTGTCTCGCAGATGAGCCCGAGCGGTATATCTTTTCTCTTCTTCCTTTGACGTGGGAGGCGAGCCAACTTGTGCAGCTCGGCCTGGACATTACTGATTTTGAGGTAGGAACGCTAATTTTCGATTTTCTCCTTTACGCGCAAGCTCAAACGGCTGCGCGCGAGAGAGCCCGTGAGACCAATCTCAGGCTTGAGTGGGACACAAAAATCGCTCGGCTCCTCCATCAAGTGACCCTCGATACCTATGCCGCGCCCGATCTCAAGTCCGCGTATCGTATCGCCGTTGAATCGGTGTGTCACACGCTCGATTGGGAGGTAGGGCACTTATTGGTGCGTCCAACGCAAGATAGCGAATACCTGGTTTCGTCGGAAGTGTGGAGTATCTCTGACGTAGAGGCGTACGCGGATCTG
>CAIVDM010000248.1 GCA_903904735.1 uncultured delta proteobacterium | reverse complement strand
TTATCTAGCTGCTGTAGCGCCAATCCACTCTGCCGGTGCGACTTACCAACCGCCGATTGCGCCAGCGACCCTTGGTTTGTTTGAAGCTTGTTGACGTTCTCGCCAACGGTCGCCGCCTTCGCAGCATTTCCTGCCTCGCCAGCGACTTGACTAATACCTTGCACCGCCATGCTCGCCATACCGGCTTTGGCGCCGAGTACGAGCTGACCTGCCACTGCTGGAACCGCGAAGTAGAGGGCAGACATGATGTAGATGTAGTAGCCGTTTGCAAGATCGAGGTCGGCTGTACCCATGAGAAGTAACGTGCGATCGAGAAGGCGCCACGCCTCCTCCATCTTGAGCCCCATCCCTCCTGTCACATTTGGGATCGCGCATTTCGCCGGCGAGGTTCCCCCACACTCCACCGTTATGGGATTAGCCTGTCCTGTTTGAATCAAGCCGTTGGCTACCCGCGCCATTGAGCTGTGATTTCCAAGCATCGCCCACACCGAGCGCTCAAGAGTATGAACGATCGCGAATCCTACATCCCACAATTTAACCCACGCGAGAAATGATATCCACGTGAAGAAGGCCTTCCAGTACCCTGGAATTACCATAAACATGGCGGCAAATGGATAAAAGATCATGACGAGATAGGTGAGGATACCCTGCACATGCGGCATCATCACCGCCCAGTTGTAGAGCTCCGCGGCCTTTGAGCGAGATCCCTGCTGTCGAACATACGACTCCGAAAAGTTCTTGGTCTGCTCAGCGGGTGAAAAGCGTTGTCCACTCTCTGTGATCTGCGGAGCAAACATCAACTCATTACGAAGCATATAGAGAAAGATGAGGTACTTTGTGAAATCCTCTAGCTGAGGATCTGAGGCAATAGTACCCCCCTTGTTCGTGCGGATATCCCATCCATAGAAAAGAGTGCGCAGCACCTGCTCTTTGGTAAAGCAGCTCGGATTACCTTGATCCTCACACACTCCTGGCGCGCTCCGCAGAAGCTGCCAATACGCATGTCCCGCCTCCCAGCGTAGCGCCTCTATGACCGTGTAGAGAATCTCTGAGCATACGATCTCAGTCGTACGGCCTGAGGAGAACCTGTCCTCATTTTGAAATCGCGCGGAGAAGTTGGTGAAGTTACCCCTGGTCTCAGCACCACCGGGGTTGCTGCTGTCGCTCTGTTGATTGAATAGTCGGATAATGGAGCGCGGGGTAGGTATTACCTCAGCATCCATAGCTTGCACGAACGGCTTATACTCAAACTCCTCCAGATCGCCCGATCCATCGTAATCCTGGCCAGCGGAACCATCTATCTTGAGCACGTTCGGCGCCACGCTCATGCCGCGATTTGATTGCGAAGCGATGTATTTACCGGTATCAACACCCTTCTTGAAGTGATCGCCACACTCAGAGCCAAGAAATGTCACGAGCGCGTCTCGAACGTTCGGGTCACGCGCCGAGACGCCAACAACGTTTTCCAACATTCCCCACTTAGCAGTGGCCATTCTGAACCATGGAGCATCCCCGTCGTCTCCCGCTAGATTCGTGGAACCTGTTCCTCCGCGCTGGCTTCCTATTCCAATGAACTTCACCATACCGTCGGTTGATGCGCTAAAGAGTCGGTCGAGGAACACCAACATCCACGCCACTTCATAGGTGCCTTGTGGTCCATCATCCTTCGTGATCTTGATTCCGTCACGCTTAGCGAGCTGCGTGTTCGCCAACCCCGATTCGGCGTCGCGCCACACCAACTTCATATCCTGCTGCACACCGGCGACCTTCCACGACACTCCTTTCACTGGCGTTGTGGTGAACTCCAGAAAATTGAAGATACAGGGTCCTAAGAAGAACCAGACGTAATTCCTCGGAGGACTGTTAATCGCAACACCGATCAGCCCGCCGATAGCGCCGATGATATACAAAAGAGGCGCCCAAGCGCTGAAGTTGGTTTTGTTAATCAGGTAGAGAAAATCGGCGTGAGTCATGTATCCGATATTCGCCCAAGCAGCGGTAACGAGATTATACGCGCTCGCTGGGCAAACGGTATCGTTGCAGTTCACTGAGAAGGAGAGGGCTCCGTTCGCAAGCGTCGCGAGAAGCCCCACACACGCCGAGAGTGCGATATCTATTAATAGCTCAACCATGTGACAGCTCTCCATCCATCACTCCCTACTGGTTAGAGCCCGCGGCGCTAACCATTGGTCTAAACACGGACCCCGATGCCTGCCCCTGCGCTAGCTGTCCCAAGAAATTAG
>CAIVDM010000247.1 GCA_903904735.1 uncultured delta proteobacterium | reverse complement strand
TGCTAGTGCAGGCGGCATTCTTCACCCATCACGCTGCACATATACCTGATAGTGCGAGCGCGCATAGTGTGCGAAGCCAGCTCGTACGAGCGTCGAGGATGCCGCTTGTTCGGGTTGCCAATCGATTGTCAGAGCGGGATGTATTTCACTACGACACTGCCATGAAAATCAATTTTTGAATTCGTCCTAAGGGCCTGAAAAGCAAGCACGCTAGATATTTTCGAGACGCAGTTTTATGCAAGGCGCCGACTACGATTTCTCCGTAGCATCCGAGTGAACAGGCGAGGCATTATTTCATCTGGCCACCGTTTGCGAATCAAGGCAGGATCCGGATGTAGTGAGATGCTTGGGTTACAAAACAAAGTGGGCATATGGAAAATCTTATTCGTTCTTCCTTTTTCTTATCAACTCTCCTCGCCACAGCAATGTCGTTAGCGTCGGATGCGAGAGCTCAATCTCTTACCATTGAGGGAACTCTCTCGAATAAGCCAGGGTACACAGTATACCTGATAGAGAAAGCCGGGAAATCGACCGCTGCGGTCGTTAAGCCGAACGGAAAATTCTCCTTCGCCAAAATAAGTAAAGGGAGGCTTAAGGGAGCGAGTCTTCAGGTCAGCGATGCCGATGGTCGATACGCTGGACCTATCGTTCTTGGCGGCTCTGGTAAAAAAGTAGCGACAACGTTCTCCGGAAAGTTAGCGAGCGCGAAACAAAAGAAGCTTAGCCTCGGAAAGATCTCTCTAAAAACAGGATACGGGCAGGTTTCAAAGACGACCACCAAAGCGCTCGGAGTTGTGATTGGAAAAGCCTCAACAAAAGCCATTTCTGGGAAACCTATCGGCGCTGGAGAACTTGGTCTCGTGAGCACTGGATCTACAGCGAATATTCGGGCTTTTGTAGCTGGAATGGCTGATGCTGGCGGTGACGAAGATCTCGATGGTATTCCAAGCGCTTTTGACGCGGACGATGATGGGGATCTTATCTTGGATGCGTCAGACCCCGATTCCGCAGGTAGTGATATTCCCTACACGACATTGGTGTTGGATTTCCGTACGTCACTCAACGCAAATATTCGAGGTGGTCTCTCAGATAGTGCCATCGATGAGGTCATCGGTGGAGAGAACGTATTCGCATTACTGACGTTCGTATCTCTTTCTCAGGCACAGAGCAGCTCGGCGACAGGTGGGTATGTCGTGTGCGACGAGGCTCTTGCGTACTGCAGACCAAACACCCCAACTGCTGTCTTCAGCGGTGTCTCAGAGAGTTCTAATGATTTCCGGAAGCCTTGGGCAGAACTCCTCACATCGACCGGATACCCACGAATGGAAAAGATTAATAGCTTAGGCGCTGTTGTCGCGGCTATTCAGCCACGAGTTGGTCGTAGCCAATTTAGACCAGGCGATGTGTACGAAGCTGTCGTAACATCAGATAGCGCGGAGATTACGAGGAAGACCTTTACCGTTGCTCCGTACTTTGTGTCTGTGCCAGTGCTTAAATCATACAACGCGGGCTCGGGTGAGGTCACCGTGGACTACAGCTCCGTGAGCAGAACCTCCGGGTCTATTCCTGGAACCACCTCAACGGATCCAATAGTGCTTCCGGCTAATGGGCAACTAACGATGACGTTTTGGCGACCTCAACGTGCTGCTATTCGCTCCGATGAGACCGGATATCTCGATTGGGGCTCTTTGAATTATGGAGTTGGCGTAGGGAATGTTCAAGCGACGTGCGCAGGGCTCTTTACAAATGTCTCAAGTGAGCT
>CAIVDM010000246.1 GCA_903904735.1 uncultured delta proteobacterium | reverse complement strand
TCGTATCCGGCGAATTTTAAGCTGGATAATATCATCTCAGTAGCGGCTACGGATGAAAGCGCGCAGCTCGCTGGTTACTCAAACTACGGTCCGGGCTCTGTGCATCTCGCGGCGCCGGGATCGGGGATTATAAGTGTGGCGCTGCAAGGTTTCTATCCTGATCTTTACACGTCAATGCAAGGCACCTCGATGGCAAGCCCGCACGTGATGGGAATAGCGGCGCTGATCGCAGCGGCGAATCCGACGCTCTCGGCTCTTCAGGTGCGCTCGGTGCTTCTCTCAACAGTGAGGCCGTTGACGATGTTGGGTGGTCTCGTGATCACGGGAGGCATCAGTGACGCCAACCAGGGTGTCGCCACGGCGTTACAGACAGTGGGGCTTACGAGACTCTTTGGTGTGGTGCGGCAGGCGTCGAAGGGAATTTCGGGCGTTACCATACGGGTTCGCTCTCGCAGTGACTCAACTGTGCGACGAACTGCTCGTACTGCTAAGGACGGCTCGTATTCTGTCAGTGAGCTCTCCGTGGGAGCTTATACAGCAACGGCCGTGAAGCGTGGCATTAGATTTCGAGCCGCCACATTCTCGGCAAAAACATCTGGTACAATAACCAAAAATTTCAGAGCGATGACACGCTGATTGGGCGCGGTGTTTAGTGCGGGAGGACGGGGCTCTGTACCCGCCGGTAACATGGCGCGTACGGAGCCGCGCCCTCCCGGTCGTAATTCGCGTTATTCGAGGGGGCGCGGTTTCCTCATCGACCTGTAGGGAGCCGCGTACTTAGCCACGGAGTCTTGGATCGTAATGTGAGGATTCGTGTTAGGGAGGGCGGGGCTCTGTACCCGCCCGTAGCGAGGCGCGTACGGAGCCGCGCCCTCCCCGGATCGTAATTCGCGTTGTTTGATTGCGGGGTTGTCTCATTGACCTGTAACGAGACGCGTACAGAACTACGGATTTTCGAATGTTGATGTGAGGATTTGTGTTGGGAGGGCGGGGCTCTGTACCCGCCCGTAACGAGGCGCGTACGGAGCCGCGCCCTCCCCCGATTGTAGTGACGTCGACATCGACACACGCAACATGCGTGAAGACTCTCCGAATATGTGCATATGGGCACACCGAATAAAGACAATCCTCCTCTAGAACGAAGACAGCCTGCATCGCACCTGAAAACCCTCGATTGGGCTGGAACGATCATTTTTTTAACGTCCGCAGCGCAGGAGCGGAGAGACTATTTCAATAATTGGCGAGCCGCAGCTACCTTCCATCGCCTATGGAGTGATGGGAGCAGGTGGCAAGTCGGTGAGTATGTGATTATGCCCGACCATGTGCATCTCTTTGTGAGGCCACGCTATCCGGGTCAGATCGGGCTCTGTGCATGGACCGGTTGGTGGAGGGGACTTGCGGCACGAGAGCTTAGGAGTTCTGTTTGGCAGCGGGGTATGTGGGACGTTAGAATGAGATCAGCCGAACAGTACGCTGAGAAGCGAGAGTATGTGCGACAAAATCCAGTCAGGGCCGCACTCGTACACGCTCCTGACGATTGGCCATACCGCGGCAAGATTCACGATCTATTCTGGAGAGATGGATTGTAAAGGGGAGGGCGGGGCTCCGCACCCGCCTGTAACGGGTCGCGAAGAGGGCCGGATATGGGGGGATATAAGGATTTGTTTTGGGGAGGGCGCGGCTTCTCTATCCGCCCGTAACACGGCGCGTACGGAGCCGCGCCCTCCCCCTTAGATTACACGGCGGCGTCTAAGGCGCGCTTGATCATGCCGTCGAGAAGGGCGTTGACCTTCTCCTTCGCTCGCAAGAGCGACTCTACAGAACCCTCTTCGAGGTCTGAGTCCACGGACTCCTGGAGAGCCAGAAGCCTCTCAGCTTCCTCTCCCTCTCGCTTCATGCGTTCACACGTCTCAAGGAGGGAATTGAACTCCTCAAATCGCGCGTCGATCTCGTTGATAACTCCGAGTAGGTCTTTCTCATCTGCTGCCATGGTTTGTTCTCCTCATTTATAGTCAGGGTTGTGGTCTTAGTTTTTCGCCCACCATTTTGCGAGCCGAGAGAAGACCGACGGCTTCTTGGGCGCCATCTCAGCTAGTCTTTGCTCAGCCTGCCGTTCGAACTTCTCTGCCGCCACGTCGACCTTGTCCTTTGTCGGAGCAGGCTTTTCCGTGAGAGCTTCCTGGGCGAGTTTGAGCGCCTTTTTCACTTCATCTGCAGTTAATCCATCTGATGCGTCACGCGCTATCATATGCTCGACTCGATCGTGGTGGAGAGCCACGAATTTCTTCAGCTCGCCAGTACCAACGCTCTTG
>CAIVDM010000245.1 GCA_903904735.1 uncultured delta proteobacterium | reverse complement strand
TCGTGAGCGACGATGACGCTCATCGATTGCCGGGACTCTCGCTCACAAAGGAAGGAGCAGGGCCTCCATTTGGGATCACGAAAGACGGGCTGCTCGAGTTGCTCAACGAGCGGTTTTCGCCACTCGTGCTTCGCCCAGCCCGTAAGCCCGCGGTTAATCGAAGGCCAGGCTTGGAGTGGGTAGGGGTTTTTAGACGTCGCTCATAAAGACGGGGGGAAGCGATGCTAGATACCCTTGAGCTTCGCGAACGCGTCAGCGTCGATAAGATCCTGAGGCGTATCCACTTCGATACACGGCTCAACTGAGGCTCGAGGAACGATATGAACCTTAATTCCGATTCCATGCGCGAGAGCTCGCAACTGCTCAAGCGCCTCTCGTTGCTCTGTAAAGGCTTTTGAGAGTCCCGCTATCGTTGAAAGAGTCGGCCGTCGAAAGACGTACAGTCCCATGTGCTTATACCCGAGCGGGTTTTCAGGAGTCACCACGTCGTTGCCTGAGAAATTTCGCCAATGAGGGATTGGAGCCCGCGAAAAGTAGAGAGCCCGATGTGACTCCCCGAGCGCGATTTTAACCGCCGCGGGACGCTCAAACTCCTCTTGAGAGGTGATTGGGGTGCCGATAGTCGCCATTCCGAAGTTACCATCCGCGGTTCCGAGCGAATTGATCACGTCGTCAATCACGGTCGGATTAACGAACGGCATGTCTCCCTGAATGTTGGCGACGAGATCGAACTTCATTCCTTGGCTTTCAAGAATCGCGCACGCCTCCGCGACCCGGTCAGTCCCAGTTTCGTGTGAAGAGCTTGTCATGATGTGTCGTATTCCCTTGAGCTGACATTCTGACGCTATCTCGGCGTTGTTAGTCGCCACGACAAGGGTCGTGACTCGTTTGCTTTGAGACGCCTGTAGCCATACGCGCTCTACGAGGGGCTTACCGTTTATGAGTTTCAAGGGTTTGTTGGGAAACCGACTGCTTTCGAGTCTAACCGGAATTACTCCGAGGCATGTGATGATATGAGGTCTCATAGATATAACTTTGTGACTGTATGGGTTCTTTTTTGTAATCCTCGCTGGTCTTAGACGGGATGTCTACCGGAGGATTTAAGAATGCAACCACTGACATCAGTGGTTGCTTAAAAGATAGCGGGGGGATCCGTAAAAGCGACTGTTTGAAGCTCGGTGGAATAACGAGCCTTTTGGATTCGCGTTCTCATCTGCGCAATGGCTTTCAGGAGTGTCCTAAAGCCTTATTCAGTCAAGAGTGATTTGTTCCCCTCTATCGGAATAATCCTCGTAGAGGCATCGCTCAGAGTGGGATATAGATCCCTCGTAAACTGCAGGGTCGTCACAATTGTCGGCGACTCACTTTGAAGGATTAGTCATGAACAAATACGTAACAACCTTAGCACTCTCACTAGCGCTGGGCGCTTGCTCGACTACACCGTATACAGGAGATGTCATCACAGAGACGAAGACTCCCGGTGGATTAAACGTTATCCAGACATCGTCTCGCTCATTGCTCCCAAGTGGTCGTTTGGCGGGACAGGAGGCTGAGCTAGCCCAGATTACGGCGACGGTGGAGTCGATCGACTATAAGACGAGGGTGGTAGAGCTCCGCACAGAGGCGGGTCGCGTAGTGTCGCTCACGGTCAGCCCCGAGGTCCAGAACTTTCGTCAGGTAAAGAAAGGGGACAAGTTGACTCTTGATTATTTTGAGTCAGTTGAGTTCGAGATTAGACAACCAACGCAAGAGGAGCGACAGCTCGCTGGTATTGAGATCGATACGGGCGCTTCTGCCGCTAAGGGCGAGAAGCCGACGGCCGTAGTGGCGGGTCAGCGTATTGATATTCTCTCGGTTGAGTCGATAGACCGCAAGAACTCGCTCATCACGCTCAAAGGTCATGAAGGATACGTGACCGTAAAGTCAAAGTACCCACAGAACATAAAGTTCGTGAAGGTAGGTGACACCGTTGTTGTCAAGAGCTCGGAGCTTTTCGCCGCTCGCATTAAATCGATTGGCTAAGTTGATCATGAGGGCTCCGATTGGAGCCCTCATCGTTCGCTCTCAGTGGTGTGGGTAGATCGAGCGAAGCGGAAAGAGGTAGTTGGCTATGACCGCGAACAAAAGAATAGCGATAGCGCCCCACTGAAAAATTTTATCGTGTCGATTCAGCCGCGCGATAGTCTCACCCCGTTGGGCGTCAGTGGCGTGATCGAGGGCGTTTGACGCTTTTACGAAGAGTAAGAAAAGCGCGAACGTTATAATGTAACAAATGCCGTAAATTTGGTCGATGTAGGTCAAATACGGTAATAGAGGCAAGCTTTGACGGTACCCTTGTTGTAGGAACACGAGTGTTAGAAGCGCGGTGGAAGGGATAGCGATACGAACGTCCCATAGCGAGGCCGCTAGGTTAGGAGCCATTAAAACCATCAGCATGACCACCACAAGTGGCAGGAAGAGTTGTAGGATCGCCGCGAACTTGGATTTGCTGTACGCGACCTCTAGCTGTACTTGGCTATACCGTGAAGAGGCGGGCCCGTTTGTCAGTTGGTAGCCGAAGGAAGACGGGTACTCTTGAATAAATTCACTAACACTGAAAGCGTCCGTAATGAGCCCTAACGTGTCAATGTAGGCGCCCACTCCCGATTGGTTGGTGTCCGCCACTAGCCGCACCTTGCTCGTGTCAAAGCCATCGTTCATCGTGTGAAATCCGAATATGATCGGAAGTTTTATCTGCTCAAATGGATATCGTCGCAAATCGAGATGGGGCGCGTAGAATCGATTCGCGAAACGTATGACCTGATGATAGTCCCCGTTTGGCAACCTAATAGGCTCGGCGTAGAGAGCTTTAGAGACGCTGTCCCATGAGTTTACTCGATTAACTGGCGTTATGACCTGCTCGATGGGTAGCTTGGCGCGATCCAACAGACTCTGAAACTCCGCTGGCCACGACAACCACACGAGTCCCTCCGCGGCGATCGATTGCGAGCCGATATTCAAGTCATACATATTGTCGGCGAAGATACCGATCTTAACCTTGAGGATGTCGTCTTTCCAGGGGGTCGACTCGGTCACAGGAGTCATCGTAACGCCATGACCAAAGGGGCGAACTTCGAATCTGCCGGATCGGTTTGCCCAAACCAGGATGACGAAGGACGAGAGAACTAATAGGATTGAGATATTCTTGGTTAAATGTTTCATAGGGTCTCTCTAGCGTTCATTGTGTGGATGTCTCGCTTTGACTCGTGGGGAGGAGGTCGGCCTCGCGCCCATGGTAGATTCTCGTATGATGGGCTGCGGGCGCAACGGGTTGATTCGGCCAAGGCAGGTGACCTCATGAAGAGGGAGTATGTGCGCGGTCTTGTCAGCGGGTGGTACCCTGAGCGCTCTGATTTCTCATCTGGATATGGTAAGCCCTTGCATTGCATTATAGTCGCCTTAGCGGTTAAAAAGGTGACCTGTTTGGCGAATGGACAACTTCGGAACCGGTCGGAACTAGTCCTCAATCACGTTTTTTGGAGATGCGCTGGATGAATCAGGCAACGCTCATGAATACCTACAAGCGAGCGGATGTTACCTTTATCAGGGGTGAGGGGGAATTTCTCTTCGACACCGATGGCAAGAGATACATTGACCTCCTCTCAGGTATCGCGGTGGTGGCGGTAGGACACGGAAATCCTCGGGTGGCGGAAGCCATCGCCCAGCAGGCGCGTAACTTAGTTCATGTATCTAATCTCTTTGGAACCTTGCCGATGCGTGAGCTCTCCGAGCGCATCCAATCGACCACCGGTGGATGGGGAAGAGTGTTTTTCTGCAACTCAGGCGCGGAGGCTAATGAATGCGCGATCAAGCTGGCGCGTAAAGCGGGAGTGGGGCGGCGTTATCGAGTTCTAGCTGCCGAGGGGGCCTTCCATGGACGAACATTAGCCTCGCTCGCATGCACGGGGCAGCCCGAGAAGTGGAAGGGGTTTGAGCCGCTACCAGAAGGCTTCGTTCATCGCCCGTACAATAATCTCGATGCGTTCGCGTCAGCCCTCGATGATTCGTTCGCCGCTATTATGGTTGAGCCTATCCAAGGAGAGAGAGGAGTTATTCCAGGCACCACAGAGTTTTTGAAAGGGCTTCGTGACCTATGCGACCGAGCGGGAATACCACTTATCTTTGATGAGGTTCAAACTGGTGTGGGGCGCACCGGTGAGTGGTGGGCGTTTCAGAGTATGGGAGTGAAGCCAGATATATTTACATCGGCCAAGGGAATAGCCAACGGTCTTCCGTTGGGCGCCTGTATCGCGGATGAACCGTATGGCTCGGTATTTGTTCCTGGGGATCACGGCACTACCTATGGTGGCGGACCTGTTGTGTGCGCTGCGGCAGTGGCTGTGTTTGATGAGATTGAACAGCTATCTTTGCGGGCTGAGGCAAAACGAAAGGGTGAATTGTTGACGAGTTTACTCCGAAACATTCCAGGTGTTCAGGAAGTTCGAGGAGCTGGATTAATGCGAGGCGTGGTGCTGTCGTCTCCAGTCGCGCTTCAGGTGGTCCCAAAGGCGCTTAGCGCGGGCGTAGTATTGAACGCGACATCAGACTCTGTGCTGCGTTTAGTACCCCCCTTGGTAATTAGCGATCCGTCGTTGCACGAAGCAGTGCAGATCGTAGCGGGTGTCTTGGCTGAGGCTCAGCGTGGTGACATCGGCTCGAGCACCGCAGGTGTTGCCGCGTATTAGAGTGCTGACGTGAACGCTCGAAACGCCGCCGGCGCCAAGACAATCGAGTGTATCCCGCCGGAGAATCACGCTTTCAATGACCCCGAGGCGCTGCGAGATGCGAAGCCGACACATAACGCCAGGTCATACGCTGAGATCCACCGAATCATCATCTATCACGGCTGACTTTCTATCTCGAGTGTTAGGCTGTTCTGGACCGCGGAGCTTATAGCTCCGCTCTACGCTAGCGACGATTGTCCTAGCGGAGCTGGAAGCTCCGCGGTCCTTCGCGTTTATCACGTCGTCGGTGGTGCCAAATTCACACGCGGAACCATGCCGCCGTACGCGGACCACAGGTGAGCAGTTCGTCTGAGACAAGAACAGGTGAACGACGGCCGATTCGTGAGACCCAGAGTGTGCCACGCCTACTCCACCGCAGACGAGAATCTGTTGTAAATAGCTGGGCCTACAGCGTTTATTCAAAGTATCTCTATTCACGAGCCCCATTTCCTTAAGCGATGCTCGTGCGCGGTCGAACTAGTTTGTCAGGGCGAGAAGAGGGGCGGAAGGAGACCTGCTCGTTCCGGTCCTATCGCCTCACGGCAGGGTCAGTTACGACTGACATTCTTGCTGTTCGTGGTTAAATAGGGAGTTCGGTATGAAACGACTTTTGGTAGCTTGTTTATTGTGCGTCTCATTCGGGGAAGTGAACGCCGCAAAAGCAGATATATCGGGTTTACGGGTTCAGTTTGCGGGAGGCTGTCATTCCGAAAATACCACCGCAGGTTGCGTTGTTCGGGTTGCCGCCACGGGAGATAGCTTTGAAGCCTCGGATCAAGTGATCGTCATGTCGTCGAGTGGTAAGAATGGACCCTTCCGGCCGATTTCAAATCGAGCGCGGGAGCTTGATGAAAACGGAACAGCGCGTGCTCGATTCAAGAATATCCCTGGTGCCTGCTTCAGGGCACAGACTCGGGAGAATGGTGACGATAGTCCCGATGTTGTATCGAATACCATCTGTGAGTCGGGAAAAGTGCTTGCGGTGACAAAATAAAGAGCGGCGCGCGAAGTTAGCCAAGCTGCTATGAGCATGCCTGACGCAATCTATCGAGATTTTTGTCAGGTTGCCGGTCACTAGCGGTTGTTGGTGTCGTCATGAGGCCTGATATAGCCACGCTAAAAGAGGCTTCCCGCGGGTTCATTGTCCGCCGGCTAATACACCTTAACCAGCCCCGAACTAAGCACTCGAGTGAACGCCCTTCGCATCAGCCAAATAGAGATAGCGACATACACGGCGCTCAAAATAGCGGCGAAACCAAGGTTGCCCCAATTCGGCGGAGATCCTCGCATAATCGAACGCATCTCTTCAAAGACGTAGCTGGTTGGCATCGCCTTGGCCACGATCTGCAGGCTAGGCGGTAACGAGGCGAGTGGGAAATATATGGCGGAGAGCGGAGCCATTATCCATACAAACGTCCACGCGAACGCTTGCGCCTTTGTTGTCACTCGCAGAATTACCGCCTGCACCAGAAATCCGATCCACCAGCCGTTCATGAGAAGGATGAAAAAGAGCGGTACGAGATACCAACCGAGCGTCGTGAACAGGAAAAAGTCATAAAGGACCCATGCCACCAGCGATCCGAACAATACCGCCACACAGTTCTTGAGGAATCCAAAAATAATTAAAGACGCGATCCATTCCGGCACGGTTAGTGGAGACGCGAAGAGATTGACCAGATTCTTGTTCCACAGCTCGTCGAGAAGCCCGATGCCGATATCGTTTTGACCTCGATAGACGACGCTCCACATGATCACGCCGCAAACAAAAAGAAAGTAGATGTTTAGTTCGCTCGAAGGCAGCTGCTTTTGCACATAGCCAGCGGTCACGCCCCACAAGATAAGGTCGATGGTCACCCAATAGAACGCGTCCGTAAGTCGATCGAAGCTCCGAAGAGTGCCATACCAGAGGCGGACTAACATCGCGCCAACTCGTTGCCATGAGAATGAGTCAAGGTTAAGCATATTGTGCCTCCGATGAATTGGCCTGGCTTAAGAAATAATCTTCCAGGGTCGCTCGGGTGATCGTGATACCGTGCAGAGGTATCGCTCGTTTGCCCAGCTCTTGAAGGAACTGAGAAACCGCGCCTTCTGGGAGTGAGAGCGCCGTATAACCGTCCTGAATGCTCGCCGTAGCTCCAAACTGGGAGCAGCACTCTGAGAACGCCCGCTCCTGTTCGTTGGGAACGATAAGGGAGATGTTGCAGCGGTCGAGAGTGCGCGCCAGGTTTATGGGAGTATCGTCAGCCACAACGGCTCCTCGGTGTATGAATACCACTCGGTCACACACCGTCTCAACTTCACCCATATTGTGGCTGGTGAACAACACTGACATACCACTTTCTTTGCGACGCTTGAGGATGTATTCGCGGACCATATGCGCGCTCTCTGGATCGAGGCTCGCCGTAGGCTCATCGAGTAGCACGATCTCAGGGTCATTCATGAAAGCTTTAGCGAGGTTTAATCGAGTTAGCTCTCCAGCCGAGAGCGCCACGACGGGCTTATCGAGCAACGGTTCAAGGCGAAACGTGGATATAATCTCCGCAAGCCTCTTTTTGCGATCCTGCATCACATAGAGACGACTGAGAAACGCTAAGTTGTCGCTGACTTTGAGGTTCCATGGGAGATTGGTGTAGGTGGAGGAGAAGTTTACTCGCTCAAGTATCTCGCTTCGATGCGCGAAGAGATCCTTGCCGAAATACTGGATTGTGCCCGACGTAGGAGTTAGGATGCCGAGGAGCATCTGGAAGGTCGTCGTCTTCCCGGCGCCGTTAGGGCCCAGGAGTCCCAGTATTTCGCCACGTGCGAGGGTGATGCTGACATCGTTTACGGCGGTGATGTCCTTGAACGATTTTGTGAGATTGCAGGCGATCATAGCGTCAGACATAGCACATACCTTACAGGACCCAACGGGTAGACTTTACTCAATAAAAAACAGCGACGATAGACCGACATCGCGTGGGGACTTCGCAGAGGAAAGAAGGCAAGGGAGGTGTAGAGTTACTCTAAACAACCTCCCTTGGGTGTAACGGGTTGCGGTGAGTTACAGTCCAAGCGCGGTCCGGTAAGTTCGCGACATCTTCTCAAAATATGGAGAGGAAATCGCTGTACCTGACGTAAGCGTGTGGTCCGTAATAGCGCCGCCTCTTTCGAGGACGATAATCCGTGTCACCAAGCTCATGACGAGTGGTTCATGCGCCGCGACGATGAAGCCGGTTTTTTCTGGCAGCTCCCCAAGGATCTGCAAGATCTTCTCCTTGCCTCCAAAGTCGAGAGCGCTTGTTGGCTCGTCGAGCAACGCCAAACGTGGACGCCTGAAGAGAACCTGCGCCAGAGCCAAGCGTTGTTGCTCGCCTCCTGACAGATCACTCCTCGTTGTCTTCGGTCCCACCGGGCTGTCGTATCCTTGCGGAAGACGCTCGATGAAGACATTAGCTCCCGTCCTCTCGCACACCTCGATTACCCGATCGACATCGCCCTCAGTCAGAGCGAGCTTTCCTGAGACGAGTTGAGAGACGGTTATTCCCTCAAGCGGCTCCTGGTCTTGCAGCATGAACGCCACCTTTCGGCGGTATTCATCTCCGTCGAGTGAGGAAAGGGATTGTCCGTTGATCAGTATCTGACCACGCGTAGGCGTGTACAGACCACTGAGAAGCTTGAAGAGGGTGCTCTTGCCAGCTCCATTATCACCGAGCAACGCGATTCGTTCGCCCGACCGTAGCGTGAGATTCAGGTTCCGAAAGACCCAGTGAGGGGAGTTCGGATACTTAAACCACACATTTACGAACTGGACCTCGAGGCCGTCTCCCTCGATTGGCTCGAGAGAGCCAGGACTCTCAGCCTTGACTGAGTTCTCAAAGGTGCATGTATGGACCATGCTGGGCGAGAGAGCCTTGAAGAGAGACAAGGCTTTGTATCCCGAAGATAAAGCCTCCGGTAAGACCTATTGCGGTTGTCAGAAGGCCGAGGTCGGTCTTGACGCCCTTGTTAAGGAGCGTCTCCGCCATAGATAGGTCGCTATTGGCCAGGATCCGAATGATCGTTAGCACCACACACGCGCCCATGGTTTGCATGAGCCCATTAGCGATGACGCGAGCAACGAGATCCTCTCTGTTTGTCTTCTCCTGCAGCTTCACAATTTGCTTGTTGAAGTCACCGAAGAGAGAGAGCAGGAGTTCCTCGAGGCCAAACATCTTAATGAGCCCAACCGGTTTGAGCCGAGTGAATTGCTCAGAGATGCACCCCGAACGATACCCCGGTTCGGCGATCTCCTCCGCCACCTGGTACCAGCGTCTCCCGAAGTGGGATGTCACCAGATAGAGGGGTATCGCCGCGATAAGTAGCGCTACCACCGCCTTCCAAGAGAAGTAGAGGAGAGCTATCGCGCCAGTGATGGTGGATATGCTCGCTCCGATCAATTGGAAATGGGCGTAAAGATACTGCCAGTGACGCCATGAGTTCTTCTCGAGAAATTGAATGTCCTCTCGAAACGTCGATCCCTCATGGGTCTCGTAACGCACCCGCGCTAATAACTCTGTGAGGTCATGACGGTCTTGAATTATCAGACGATTCTGGATCAGAAGACCCAGATAACTTCTGAGCGCCTCAAGCATCGTCGGGGCGACAAAGCAACCAACCCAAATGTATGCCCACGTCCAGTTGAATGGACCCTTGGATACGTTTTCGAGCTGGCGAACGATCTCGCCCTGAACGAAATTAATAGCGACGCCGATAAAGGCGACCGCCACACCGATCGTGACCAGAACACCGTAGTACCACTGTGGTACCAACGGAGTGCATGCCTCGCATTTCTGAGAACTGCGCATTGTAAAACCTTCCACCCCCATGGGGCGTTAAACCTAGGAAACTCTACACCAACCCTGGAGACACTCGCGATCAAGTCTCGCCAGGATTGCGTGTCGCTATTCTACTCGTGATGATGATGTGAACGAACGATCGCGCTAAACCTGCGACAGTAGCGATTTCTTACGTTTATTGTAAGTGCGGCCCATGACGTAAGCGGAGAAATACCGACATGAGGCTACAGCACGATTCCGAGGTGGCGTGGGATAGAAGGGGAGTGAGCGTCTCGACTACTGATCTGTAATTAGAAGATAACGAAGGACGAGTGCTAATCGAGACAGGGTTTTCAGACGAACATTGTCCGCTAGGCCAGAGAACCCCTGAAAAATCAGAGATCTCCACTCGTCTCGATGAGACGTGACCTCGCGCTTAAGTTGGTCTGCTAATGCCCGCGCGTCTCGCGCGTCCTCAGGGCGAGGCGGCTTGCCCTAAAATTACTGCTTTTTTGAACAAGCACGATCCCTGGGTGAACGACCGCCACAGGTAGACCCATTCCGTCTGGTCGTGTCGTAAGCGGTCGAGCGATCTTTCGAAAGACCTCGCTCGTGAGATTCATGTCACCGAAATACGTCTCAGGTTACACCGCGTCCAGCCTACAGGAGCACCACTGTGGGCGTGTCTCATTTTTGGAGAGGAGAACGATATCAATGTCTTTATGAGGTCTGACCTGATCTGTGGTGATAGCTACCGCGAACCCTCCTAGGCCAGGTAGCGAGTCTTGCCGCCGATGCTCGATGCGAGCTTCGCCACGGCTTCTTGGTGAGGTGCTGGCAACGAGATATGCCCGCGCTCCCACAAGGGTTCGTTTGGCGCCTCGCACCTTCTCACAGGGCGATTCGGCTGTGGTTCGGGCATGATGTTAGTCTGCCGGAGGTGTCCCTTATTCCCGCCGTTACGTTGGGATCGTGACTTCTGTCATCGTCGCCGGCAGCTTCCTTGAAAGGTTATAGAACAACGGGAAATCCTGCGGCGCGACAAGCGTGAGGGCGGTGCCCGATTTCCCCGCGCGACCAGTGCGGCCTGTCCGATGAACGTAGGTCTCGGGTGTCTCATGCAGGGTGTAGTTTACCACGAGCTCGATGTCACTGACGTCGATACCGCGGGCGGCCACGTCCGTCGCTATCAAGAGAGTCGTCTCTCCTGAGCGGAAAGAACTCATTGTGCGATCTCGCTCTTTCTGCGAAAGGTCGGAATTAATCCGCTTCGATTCGATGCCTCGTCTTCGTAGGAGGATCTCGAGCAACTCGGTATCTGACTTCGTGTTGCAGAATACTATCGCTGATTTCGGGTTTCGATTGGTTAAGAACGCCGCTAGTGCCTGCGCCTTGGATGTAAGTCCTCCGTCTACACGGCAGAATATGTGATCAATGAGCGCCGAAGTCTCAACGACCGGCTCTAATTCGATTCGAGTCGGATTGACGAGGAACGAGCTCGCCAGGGAAAGAACTCGGGGTGTCATTGTCGCGCTGAAGAAGAGCCCTTGGCGCTTCTTTGGGAGTCGCGACAGGATGGCTCGTATCTCCTCAATAAAGCCCATCGATAACATCTCATCAGCTTCGTCGAGCACGAACATTTTACATCGGCGAAGCTGTAACTCTCGTTGTTCGATAAGGTCAAGGATTCGACCTGGCGTTCCCACGACTATGCGTGAGTCTCTACGAAGTGAGCGGACCTGTCCCTCTTGCTTAGCGCCGCCGATGATTATCGCCGGCTCTATCTCTGGCATGAGGTCTTGAACGACGGACGCGACCTGAGTAGCGAGTTCTCGGGTGGGAGTAACGATGAGCGCGAAGTTCTCATCGTATGGCATCGAGTCGAGTAGCTTGCTCAGGATCGGAAGTACGAAGGCGAGTGTTTTCCCGCTGCCGGTTTGAGCCTCGACGATAAAGTCACCATCTCCCAAAACTCGTGGGATAGCCTCTCTCTGCACTGGCGTTGGTGTTGTAATTGAAAGCCGCGCGAGAGCGGCGAGTATGGCGGGGTTTTTAATCGCCGAAAAGCCCTCCACGGGGAGGCACTCTACGGTCTCTTGCTCGGTATGGGAGGTCTTCTCCGCTGTTTCCATATTTTAGTTCGATAATAGTTTGAGGCGCGTTCAGAGACAGTCAAAAGTAGGAAGCGAAGGTGCGACATTAAGTAACGTGCCGCGACCTGACCTCGTTTTTGGGAAGCCTATGGCTTTCGTAATTCTTGACCCACTACCGCTCTCCATCCCCAACTCATCCTGTGAGTCACGGCGATGTTCACAATTCGCGTCACGTTTCTTCACGAAATTGTGCAAAACGCGATTGCCAGTGAATAATGATGAGAGAACGCCTTCTGTGTTTACTTTTCTAATCACTTGATTATAGCACAGAAGGTAGGGAAAACGCTAATCAGGGGAAAAAGGTGACTTGTCTAAGGTATTTGCCGTGGAATCCTCCAGCCTGGCAAGAAACCCGCGAATTTCAGCCGCCCTGCGCTGCGCGCCTCGGTTTTGAAAGATCGTCCATTTGCTCTCACATAGGGAGGCGAGGCTCGCGAGTATCTGGCGAACCAAAGGTGTTTCCTCGCCGGCGACATCTTCCTGCCCATGTTCCTCAAGTTGGCTGCGAAATAACGCGAGCGCATTTGACACGTCTCGTGAGTATCCCAACATCTCGAGCTGGCAACACGCCGCGCCCATCCCGAGGCTAAGCTGAGTCCCATTCCCGAAAAACTCCCCTACCGCGAGGTTGATGCGCGATAGATGACCCAAGATGGAGAAAACAAATTTTCGGTCTCGATCCTTGAGCGTTTTGCATACAGACGCCACCGTCTGCTCCGCCTGTCCGACGAGATGCGCCTCAGTGATGCCGAACACGTCGTGAAGGATATTGTCTATCTTCCGCTTGCATTGAAGCCGGTAGCCAAGAGCGGTCTCCTTTTGCTTTTTTGGAAATTTCGCGAGTCCTCCGATGTGAGAGGGTTGGATCTCATTCGCCACGATCGCGAATCGCTCCAATGCTCGCTGATTCTGTGGTGTCAACTCAAGAGCGCGATCAAACATCCGCGCCGTGCGGTCTATATCATAGGGTCTCAACCCGAATTGATACCAGCCCACTATCTCAAGCGCGAGTGAGACAAGCGCGTGTTGTTTCGGATCGATAATTGAAGACCAGTCTTCGGTGTTTACTCTTCGTATCTCATCGAAGTCTGAGAAACCCACCATCATCAGCACTTGCCACGCTGAACGAATGGCGTCGCCCGCTAGTCGTCTATCGCCAGGATGAGCTTCAGCCTCCTCGAACACGCCCCGAAGCTCACGAGTCGCGGCTTCCACCTGTTGGTCGGCGAGCGTATTGGCCGCGAACCGATCGCCGTAGCGACGGTTGGGGTTGATAGGGGAATCTCTCCATGCCTTTGATGAGTCGGATTCTGCGGACATACCGACGACTATAGCTCGGATTGAGGCTTTTTCTCTAGTGCCAAGAGCTAACCGGTTTATTTCGCGGATGTGATAAGATCCACGAGTAGCTCTCGGGCGACGAATTCAGAGGCGAACGGGGTAAGGTGTCCGTAATCCCAAGTAGTAATGGTGCTTTTCACGTCATCTCCCAGGTAGGTGAGGCACCCCTGGTCATTACACAACAATTGCATGAGGTCGGCATACTTCTGGTGGGCGTCATTCGGCAGTGCTCGCTTGAGGATGTTGTTGAGATCTCGGTGCTTTGAGACGAGGTGATCCTTGAGTCTTCGAGGCATGAATAGTCGTGAACGTGCAAGTATGTGCGGCAACTCCCCAGCCCAGTGCGGCACGGGACCCACCAGGATCACACGCCTTACGCCGAGTTCCCGCAGAAACGTCGCGATTCGTTGGAGCTTTTCGGGAGAGTGATCCTCATTTTGCGCTACAACCACTACATCGGGTTTTGACTCTTTAACTGTTTTTACGGCGAAATAGTTGTTTTGGTCGCACTGATTCGTAGTTGATGGAACCTGCTGATCGATACTAGGTGGACACTCGAGAGTCGACACTTGGAGGAGTTGCCAATCTTTAGGCAGATACTCTTGCAAGCCTGGAGATAACGCGGTCACATGAGAATCCCCCCACAGCATTACCGCGTGTTCGCGCCGCTCGTCACGCTGATAGCAATACTCAGCAATCGCCGCGACTGGTTTGCTATCTCGTCGGTTCTCAACGGGGCTTCCGGCTAAATCGGGCGCGAGATTGAAGAAAGCACACTCTGTTCGCCACTTCCTAAATAGGCCCACTCGAAGGAAGTATTGACATCCAGGAGCGTCGTTTTCGAAGAAGTCGAGGAACTCTCGTTCACGCTCCGTGCGTCTCTCTGGGATTCCGTTCAGTCGCGAGACGAGGTATCCAGAAAAGGCGCACAAGCTCATGATCGCCAGCAGTAAGGCAGGCGCGTGAGGTTTGAGTCGCCCGAATCGGAACGGTCGTTCGACGTAGAAATAAGTGAGCCAGGCTAATAAAACGGAGAGACCGATTAGGAACACTCGCAGGTAGGTAGTCGTCGCGCTACCGTGAAGCATTCCCGCGTATGAGAAAAGAACCCAGTGCCAAAGATAAAGCGGGTAGCTAATTATTCCCAGCGCGACCATTGGCCCACGCGAGAGAATTGAGGCGCTGATTCGAGCTCGAAGTCCTGCCCACAGTATCAGCGCGGTCCCGATAGTCGGTAGTAAGCCCAATGCCGTCGGGAAAACGGACGCCTTCGAGAGCAGAAAGGCCGCGGTAATAATCAAAAAGATTCCGGAGCTCGCCGCTACGTTCGCGGCGAGCTTTGACCGCGCGGTGCTCGAATGGAGCGCGAGTGCCGCTCCTATAAGAAGCTCCCAACTTCTCGTGAGCGGAGAGTAGAAAAACACAGTCGAATTCGAGCGCGCAGTCGCGGCGCTATATGCCAGAGAACATATAAGGAGAGTCCAGCACGCGAGTTTGGGGCTTACTGAGCGTCTCCACGCGACCGCGAGCACAATTGGCCAGAAAAGGTAGAACTGCTCCTCGATCCCGAGGCTCCAGAGGTGCAGCAGTGGGTTAGATGAAGCGTCCGGCGAGAAATAGCCGGTCTCCCGCATCAGTTCGAAATTTGAAATGAAAAGAGCTGCCATGAACACGTTATTTCCGAGGCGCGAATATTCGTCCGGAAACATAAAACACCAGCCTCCTGCGAGAGCTGCCGTTATGACGACAAGAAGCGAAGGGAAGAGCCGACGTATCCGACCAAGGTAAAATGTCGCTAGATTCCAATTGTTTGTCGTAGCCGTGCTCCATACCATTTGAGTGATGAGGTAGCCTGATATGACGAAAAACACGTCAACTCCGAGAAATCCACCTGGTATGGAATCCGGAAATGCGTGAAAGCCGAGTACCAGCAGAATTGCCACGGCTCTGAGCCCGTCGATCTCCGGACGGTACGAACAGGCAGGAGCGAGTGGGGTGGGGGGGTAAGGTGCTTTCGTAGCGGGGGGCATGGAGTCTCTGATACGCCGGTTGTCCCGACTGTATCTCGTGTCTTTGTCATCGACTAGGGTTGTCGTGTATGTGCGCCCAAAATGTTGACTGAGTTGGAGCGGCATGATAGTCATCCACTCGCAACAAATTTCCGCAGCCTTTGCAGAGACTTGGTCCGCGCCATGAGCGCTACAAAGTGAACAAGGGGTGTAGGCGATCAGAGGCCAACGGGCTAAAATCCTTGGTCTTTAATTGTTAAGTCTTGATGCAATGCCGCTTCCCGGGCGGTAACATCTTCGCGGAAGAGTTGTCAGAGGGGGTCCCGAGTTCTCGAGTTTCTAGCTCGGCTTTTGTGAAACCATTCTGTCCGGGAAAAAGAGTTTTTACACATACGCAACCAGCCGTGAGCGCGCGAAAGGGTGCTCAAGGAGGGTGTTTCTGGCGAGAACGTGATTTCGCCTGCCGATCTCTAGGAATTGGCGGAGAAATATGATACTCACGCGTCCTCGCCGCGCGCAGGCCTCGAAAAGTCGGGCGTGCGTGGGATGGTAGGTGTGCGCGGAAGCTGCCCCTTTAGGGATGTATCTGCGCGCAATGTATACCGGAATGTATTTTGGATCGTTGAAGAGGAAAGGCTAGAGATGCCAACCATTAATCAGTTAGTTCGAAATCGTCGTCGCCAAAAGCGAGCTAAGAGCAAGTCGCCAGCATTGGTTCGATGCCCACAGAGGCGTGGAGTTTGTACTCGCGTTTACACCCAGACTCCCAAGAAGCCAAACTCGGCTCTCCGTAAGGTCGCTCGTGTGCGATTGACTACGGGTATGGAGGTTACCAGCTACATCCCAGGTATCGGACACAATCTTCAAGAGCACTCCGTAGTTTTGATTCGTGGCGGCCGTGTGAAGGATCTTCCAGGAGTTCGTTACCACATCGTTCGCGGAAAGTTGGAGTCGCACGGTGTAGCTGACAGAAAGCAGAGTCGTTCGAAGTACGGCGCCAAGAGGCCAAAGTAGTTTTTCGTAGGGGATACTATGTCACGTAAGAAGCGCGATTTTAAAAGAGAAGTCCTTCCAGATCCAAAGTT
>CAIVDM010000244.1 GCA_903904735.1 uncultured delta proteobacterium | reverse complement strand
AATCTTCGCCAACCCCGGTTTCTTCGGGACCCAGACGCGGGAGAGCTCTTTCAAGAGCATTCATCACGAGCGGTACGAGCTGACGAGCTAGTTAAGCTTGACTGGGTTGGCGAGAAGTTTGAGGAGATCGAGCGACGCGCGCAGCCGGGTATCTATCCCGGTTCGATCCCGCGCTTGCTAGCCGAGCTTGAGTGTCGTGCCTTGCGGGCGCCAGAGCGAACACACTCACTCTGGATGACCGCGAGCGCTCACAATATCTCAATGAGGAAGGAACACTTCAACTCAGTCGGAGGCTTCGATGAGAATCTGGCTCTCAACGAGCATCGTGAATTAGCGCTGCGCTTAGAGACTCGCCTCGGACTCTCTGTGCGGCTTCTTGAGGAGTGTCGAAGTTACCATCTATGCCACTCGACCACTTGGCGCGATCCTCTGGTGAGTCTCGACGCGTGGGAGCCGTTTATGCTCGCATCATATCCTAGAAAGGATGTGAGGCTGCTGTCGTTTTTCTGGTTAAGTCTGGGGGAGACGTCTGACCTACCACAAGAGCTACGTATTCCTACAGTAGAGGAACTCATTGAGCGCGCGTGCGGGGATATCAGCCGTTATGACGAGTTTCGTCTTCAGTCGCCTCTGTTTTCTCACCGAGTGAAGGTCGCACGCCAGCAACGAAGTGTCGATCCGATGTCCGCTGTGTCGGACCGCCACGCGCAAAGCTCCTTCGAGACGCTCGTGGAAGAGTGTGTGTTGATGGGGTGGTCCGATAAACCGGAAACTGATCGCGCCGTTATCGCTGGGCATCTCGCAGACGCCGGGATATCGAAGAACGGCGATCATAAGATCGATCTCTACGCCACCCTAAACCGAATTAGACTTCACGGATGGAGCAGCAGAGGCGAGATATGGAAGCGATATGTCTCTCTACGGAGAAGGGAAGTTGAGTCGCACCGAGCGCCGCGTGAAACGCGCGTGTCGCTCTCCCGAACTATGCCGGTGACTCGTGATGGCGTCGCTCAACGAATGCGCCTTCCCCTTCCGCTTCAGCATCCGGCGCAGCCAGATACACGGTGGCATGTCGTTCATGTTGACGGAGAGGTGCTTGAGCAGCGGCAATCTCCGGGAGCGCTGGACCTCGTTATCCGCACAGATAAAACGAGTGTCAAAACGACGATCGACTATGTCGCGTACCTTACTCCTCAAGAGGGTCCTCACATCGCGAATCCGTCTGAGATATCGACCGCGCCTATCTCGTCACCATTCCAAGTACCCGAGCGGCTACGAATTGAGCGATTGTCTGGGCTCGCCGACCGTACCGAGCGCGAGCGTGTCCGCGCCATCTGGGATATCTTCCACGATCAACTACTTTCAGGGCATATATATCATCATGAGCACATCGTCTCAGCCGCGTCGCTCGACGTGGACGAACGTCGGTGGTTTGATTGTGTCGCGGGCACATGGCTCTTCGCGACGACAGCACAGGCTCTTGGATTGCCGACCCGAGTGCTCTCAGGACTTATACTGCAGTCATACGGACCCTCACAGCATTATTGGTGTGAGGTGTTTCTCGAGGAGGGCTGGCAACCGTTTGATCTCTACGCGTGGGATCTCGCGGACGGCGAGTCTGAGTGGCGTGATGCGTTCTTTGGTCGCCTTGAGTGTCGCCTGCGCTTTGAGTGTTTGCCGGCGATTCACGCGCGGTTTCTCCCCAATCGCCCATGGTT
>CAIVDM010000243.1 GCA_903904735.1 uncultured delta proteobacterium | reverse complement strand
TTGGATGAAGAGCCGCGGAAAACTTGGGGGACAGAACAAGGTGCCGCGCATCATCACCAAGATGGAGCTGCTAGAGGATCTGTTAGGATTCGCGGAGCAGTATAATACGACGCTTAGTCAATCAAACGTCGCTAATTAAAGAAAAGAGCTGGATTAGACAAAGCAGCCCCCCTGCCTACATGCGTTACTTCATAGGAGCCTGGCACCAGCGCTCCAAACGATTAGTTCATCCCCGAATCTCCCGCACCAGCGCAGCAACCTCATGCAGATCCGGGACTACCCTCCACGCATGCTGCTTCATCGCCTCTGTTGGAGTGAGCAGATCTGGAACAAGGATTGCGCGTAGTCCAGCGGCGAAGGCTGCCTGAATTCCATATGCCGAGTCCTCGCACGCAATGCAGTGAGCGGGTTCCGCGCCCAAGAACTCGCAGGCTTTGAGGTAGATATCCGGCGCTGGTTTGCCATGGACGACCTCGTCTCCTCCCACTATGAAATCGAAGCGAGTCACGACATCGACTTTGGTGAGCTTTCGGATGGCGATAGGCCGTTTTGTTGAAGTGGCGATAGCGCGAGGAATCTGAAGATCATCCAAGGTATCGAGGAGATTCACAACGCCAGGCTTTAACGGAATTCGCCCCGATTCAAACTCCGCTTCATAGAGCTCGTGTGTTTTCTCAAGGAAGGGAGTGACCGCGTTCTCGTCGCCGAAAAGCTCGGTGAGGTAAAGGTGGCAGCTCGCGGCGTTTCGACCGACCATCTTAAGCGCTGTCTCAGATGTCACCGGCGCGCCCAGGATGTCGGCCGCCTTGAGGAGAACATCTTGCGCAACACGCTCGCTATCGAGGAGAAGGCCATCCATATCGAAGACGACGGCCGCTAACGGAAAGGGAGTTTGCATGGGGGAAGCTTACTCAACAAAAACCCAAAGCACCATGAGAGGGCGAGGTGATACGCTCCAACTCTAGTCGGGGGCTGTTAAACCAGCCGAATTCATTCCATTATCGATGTCTGAAACAACGCGATCGCAAGGGATAAAGTTACTCGATTTCCTATGACTGAGCTTCACCAGGTAAGGTCAAATCTATACGTCACCGAATCGCGGTTGGATGACTTCGATGTTCGGGGTGTCGTAATCATCGGAAGCGAGCGAACAGTGGTCTGGGATACCCTATCGCACCCAAGCGATATGCGCCCGCTGCTTCCTCTACTACGAGATCGAGAGGCGATAGTTGTCTATAGCCATGCTGATTGGGATCACATCTGGGGAACCGTGGCGCTTCCGTATCATGAAGTTATAGCGCACCGTTTCTGCCAAGAACGCTTCTCAACTGACGTTCCTCACTGCTTGACGGATAAGAGACTTCAAGAACCCGGTAAGTGGGACGAGGTGGTGTTAATTCCTCCGACCGCGACGTTTGATACGCAGATGAGCCTCGACCTCGGAGACGTGACATTAGAACTTCATCATCTCCCCGGACACACACGCGACTGCTGTGTCGGATTTATTCCTGAGTGGGGAGTGCTTCTCGCTGGCGATGTGGTTGAAACGCCACTGCCGGTCGTTGAGGAAGACAGTCCGATCGATCTGTGGTTGGCTGCGCTTGAGCGGTGGGAGGGAGAGTCACGAATCAAAACGGTAATTCCCGCGCATGGCCCGATCGGAGACAGGTCCTTGCTAACGCGAAACATCTCGTATTTGCGCGGATTGTCAGACGGCAGCGCCACAGCATCGCTTCCAATAACGATGTCTCCATTCTACATCTCAACACACGAACAGAATTTACGGTACGCGCGCAAGAGTTAGCTGTCCACTTGTTGATATTCTATTACCAGTTCCAAGTGAGCGCCAACCACAAGAAAACCACCTATTTCTCAATACTCACAAGAATAGTTAAACGACTCGGGAATGAACCATTATTCTGGGGAGCGGCGTGCAGCCCTCCACCTGGATAGTGAACACCATTAATGATCATGAGATCACCCGGGACTGCCTGATACGTGTGTCCGCGCATATCATCTGCCTCGTCATAGATCTGTACGTAATTAAGTTTAGAGATATCTTCATTGGGGACCTTCGCGATCGTCCCGCTCCCTTCCATGGTTAAAGACGCCACAATGGAATCACGATGAACGTGTTGGACATGGTCGTACGCAAGGGGCGCGCTACCATTTGACCACTGCACCGCCACTATCCATTTATGCGTCTCCCAAGACTCTCTCTCGTTAGCGGGAATACTCTCCAAGGTCTCGCTTCGCATTCGCTCGCAAATGCTTCGGAGCGCGGGATTGCCCTGATAAAACTCTCGGTATTCAGGATAGACAGCGAAGTATTGCTCTTCCTGTCTAGGCTCGGACGAGAATACAACTATCTTACCGCAACGATTATCCTCGGGTTGTGGATAAGAATCTTTGATCGATTGGATATCTTTTAAAGAATACCATTCCGCTACCTGCTTCACTATGATTCCAGTCTCGGGCCGATTCATTTCGGAGAATTCGGCAAAAGTCAGCGCTCGATTGTCTGGGTAAACTTTTGTTCCACTCAGTTCTGTCAGAGAGCCAACGGATGTTTGAACGCGCCCCCGCAAATCAACGTCCACTCCAATATCCTCGATTCAATGTTACTTATCGATAGTTCTCCTCTAGGATAGTGGCGCCCCCTTTACTAGTCAAATTATGCTTTCCTCGCTGATTTTGGTGCCCCCGTTTATACGGGCACAATGCTACGTAAGAGGTCGACTGGATGCAGTCGTCTGGTTCGAGTTCGTACCAAGACCCACTTTTCGTTGTCCACTTCTCATTGGCTCAGAAACCTCGCGATGAAAAGTCGCCCGTAGAGTGTTTTAAGCTCGTGTCAGTGATCCCATAACGCTCAGGCAGTTGCCGTCATTTCCGTGCAACCAAATATCCTACGAACTTTTAATTTATCTGTTTGTCCTGGCGCCAGCTCCAAAACTATCCGCAGCAGCTATCCTAATGTAGCAGCCTCTGGCGCTCCGTGAGCAAAGGCGGATCGAGCAGAGCCGCTTCAGAACTGCCCCTAACCACCTGATTAGGCCCGCAACGACAATTCATTAAACCACGACCTGGCTCAAAACAGCCCCGCTAATTTGCCAAGGAACTTTGGAATACATACACTTATTCCATGTCGCTCGTAACCCTCGTATCGGTGCTTGTTCTCTACCCCATGACCCTCTTTGGGGACGCTTGCATCCTTGTGGCTGTCGCCTTGGCGGCGACTGTAGGTGGCAGACCGCTCTTATGGGGAGCGTCGTTTGCGGCGTTTCATGCCCTGTATGGCATCGCCGGCATATTGATAACCGGAGAAGTAGCTGAATACTCTGAACAGTTGGGGGATATCTTCGTGCTCTGCGGTGCCATCGTGCTGCTTCGTCATTTCATGCATCACCGACTTCATCACTATGTAGGTGGGGATTGTAGCTGCGAGCATCACCAACCGCAGGGCATGAGCGCTCGTGGAATTATATCGACTGCATCGGCGTTCTCTCTCCACTCGCTAGCGAGCGGCGCGATTGTGCGGCAGATGACTGGGGATATAGGAACCTTGACGCTCATTCTCCTCCTTGTCGGGAGCTCCATACTGATCGGGACGCTGCTCGGAACGATTGTTTTGATTGGCGACCGTGAGCGACTCCCGATTCTGCGCGCCCTCGACAAGTTACCCGGTTTTGTCACGGCGGCGTTGACCGGTGTGTGCGGTCTGTCCGTGTATCACCTCGCGACTGAATTCGTTCCGATGTCAGGAGTGCTTACCTTTGCGTTTATCATCGCAACGTGCGCGCTCGCGATATTCCTCGGCATCAAGGTGCACTACCGAAACGGACATATTCGTGGCGCCGAGTCCTCCGTGCAGCTAACGGGGATAAGTCCTCGCAAAGCGATCAAGCACAACGGCGCCTAAGAAGAGTTCTGCCTATTCTTTCAAGCTCTTAGACTCGCCCCCTGTCATCTATACTCAATAATACCGCCAGCGGGGATTGCGCCCACCCACTATTAGTCTACTATCTCGCTGTATCTCGATAGGACGTCCTCGTAGTAGTTTCAATAGCGACAGTTTGGCATGGCAACCACCGGAAATCCCCTTCATCCATCAAATGTGATTAAGCAATCCGCCTTCTGGGCGATTCATGCTGGATGTCTTCTTACCTATTGGTGCGGATTCAGCTGGGCGGCGCTCGCGGTGTGTGTCGGGCTCTACATCGTTCGGATGTTTGGCATTACCGGTGTGTATCACCGTTACTTTTCGCACCGCTCGTACAAGACGAGTCGTCCATTTCAATTCATTCTCGGATGCCTAGCCGCGTCGGCCGCGCAAAAGGGTCCCATTTGGTGGGCATCTCATCACCGTCATCATCATCAACACTCCGACACTGAGGAAGATATACACCCACCCGGAATCTACGGTGTGTGGTGGGCTCATGTAGGATGGGTGCTGAGCACTCAGTTCGTGGAGAGCAAGAACGAGCTCGCGCGCGACTGGTTACAGCAGAAGGAGATCGTTCTCCTCGATAAATACCACCTCGTTCCTCCAGCGCTACTAATGCTCGCGGTGGCTGGTTTTGGATACTTCTGCGAGGTTTACTACCCCGGGTTACAGACCAACGCGCTGCAGATGTTCGTATGGGGTTTCTGCGTTAGCACTACCCTTCTCTACCACGGCACGTTTTGCATCAACTCCTTCGCGCACATACTGGGCAAGCCCCGCTTCATAACGGGCGACGATAGTAAGAACAGCTTTATTCTCGCTCTTATTACCCTTGGCGAAGGATGGCACAACAATCACCATCGCTACCCAGGCTCAGAGCGCCAGGGATTCTACTGGTGGGAGATCGATATCTCACACTACATACTGAAAGCCCTATCGTACGTGGGTCTTGTCTGGGATCTCCGAGAGCCTCCCGCGCGGATATATGAAGAGGCGGAGAGCCGAAAGCTAGCCCTCAAAGCCGCGGCATAGGCAGCTCCTCGGCAAGCCAACCATTTTCGCCAGTCACTTCAGCCTCTTGGCGTCACCGCGATTGTGGGCAAATTAGGATCCAACTGAATCCTGGAGTCATCTTAATCCCATAGGACGACTCACTATGAATATTCTTATTCTTAACCAGACCTGGTTCTCCGAGGAATTGCGCGCGATGGGCCACTCCGTCATGACGTGCGGAACGAGCTACCATCTCGAACACCAGCTCACCGGCGCGCTACACCACATCGATGGGGTCCTCGCTTCTCTGCCCGGCGGTTTCAAGCCTGACCGAATCGTTTGGCTCGACAACAGCGCGCCCGTGACGATCATGGGGCTGGAGGACTGCGACATCCCTGTCTTGTTCTACTCCGTTGATACCCATCATCACTACGATCTTCATTCTCATCTCGCCGAATGCTTCGATCATGTCCTGATCGCGCAGAAGGACTTTATGGAGCATTTTGAGAACTCTCAAACTCCTCGATCGTGGATGCCCCTATGGGCGCCCGAGTACGTCGAGAAATCCTCGGACAAGAAGTTTGGCGCCACCTTTGTCGGCACCATGAACCGCAGTTTAAATCCGGATCGCGTCGACTTTTTTGAGGCTCTTGGGAAACTGATCCCCATTTATGTGACACAGGGGGGGTATTCAACGATATTTCCGCACGCGGAGATAATCGTAAACCAAACGGTGAAAGGCGATCTAAACTTTCGCGTCTTTGAAACCATGATGTGTGGAGCGCTGCTTCTAACCGAACGGACTGGAAACGGTCTCTTTGATATCTTTAAGGAAGGCACGCACCTTGTGACATACGCGCCGCGTGACCCTCACGACGCGGCGGTGAAAGTAAGCGATCTACTCAACAACAAGGCGGTGCTGCGCTCTATCGCCGAAGCTGGCCGCGATGAGATCCTCGCGAAACACACGATGCTTCACCGAGCGCTTGAACTTGAGGGGCTGCTACGCTCCCTTCAGAAACGCGTCCCCAGTCCTCGCAGGCATTACGCCGCGTTGATGAACGCCTCTTTGGTAAGTCTCTTCACGGAGAATCTCAGTACCGCGATAAGCGCCGAGATGTCGGTGGTCGCCATCAACTCCGCCACGAAAGCCCTGCGCCTCTCGGTCGCCCCAACGACCACCGAGAGTCAGCACGTAATAAAGGCGTGTCTACGTCATGATCGACTCACGAACACCGCGTTAGGCTCACAAGTGTTAGAGGAGTTCGCGCACGCGTTCCCGGGGAACTACCTCTTCTCGCTGCTCAAAGTGCGGGCGCTCCTTAATCGAGGAAAGCGGCTTGAGGCTGAGAAGTTCGCCTCGACTTTTTCTCCCCACCCCCCCGAGTTGATCTTCTCGACCGCGGAGCAGGCGGTATCGCTGATTATGGAGTAAGCGCTACTTACTCTTACCTTTGACGATCTGTTCCATCTTCGTATCTAGCAGCAAATTACCAACGCGGTACTTGTCCTTTTCTTGCACAACATACAGCACAAAAAACTTCTCTTTCTTGTCCGTCGTCGTAAAACTCCGACATATAGCGAATCCGGTGTTACCCGCCGCGTCGTAGCTCGGAACAGTTCCTACACGGTCAGTGAGTCTCTCGAAATCGCTGAAATAGGGGATGTATCTATCTTGAATAATCAGATCGATAGCCCCCGGTCCTCGTGTCTCCTGGGAAATCGTGAATTGGCTCAGCAGCCCCCGGAAACATCCAGCGTCACGCTGGATAAGACATGTGATGGCGCGGTCAAAAACTCGGCTGTATTCGTCAGAGCGAGCGCCGACTCGGTCTTCCTCCCGTAACGATTCCTTGGTCGGCTCCACCTTAGCCACCTCGTCGCCATAGGCGACGTCACCACACGCCCCAACCAAGACCACCAATGCCAGATAGATCAATCGCCTCATACGCACCTCATCGCGCCGTTTATACCACCGCATCCCTAGCCTGGAGAAGACTACGCTTTTTAGAGAGCTGGCGCTCTGAGAAAACCAGCGGCTCGCCATGCTGACCGCCGTTCCGGGTCAACCGTTCATAAGGGCGCGCTCAAGCGCGCGCTCTTCTTGATATTCGAGTGTAATACCATCGCTCAGAAACCACTGCGCCAGGGT
>CAIVDM010000242.1 GCA_903904735.1 uncultured delta proteobacterium | reverse complement strand
GGAACAGGGAGTCGCCATGCTCTCGGGCGTCTTACATAGCGACAGGGCCATCCAAGCGACTGTGGAGATCATGCGAACGTTTGTGAGACTTCGAAGGCTCCTGGGAACAAACGAAGCGCTCGCAGAAAAATTGGACATTTTGGAAAAGCGCTACGACAAGCAATTTAAATTGGTCTTTGACGCTATTCGAGAAATTATGACTCCTACGCAACCGCCCCCGAAACGAAGAATTGGCTTCGGGAGATGATACCTATTGCTCCTTGAGCTCTAAGAGACAATCGCTGAGCTTTCTCTCGCATATTTCAGGTCCATTTTGCGCAGCCCTCTTCCTCCATGCGTTGAGCGCTTCTTCGTACCCTTCCGGATAAAAGCTCAGGACCTTTGAGGGCCGGTCCACAACACTGAGTTTGAGACTCTCCCTTGTTATCGCAAGATGCATGGCAATGCGCTTGTATCCTGGCGCCTGCCCTGGTGTGAGATGCGCTACCTCAACATGGCAAATATTTTTTTTGTCCGCTGTAACCTCGCATTGATTAACAAGTACCATAGAAACAACTTGTCCGATTCCATTCCTGTATCTCCAAGCGCCAAGAAGCGGATCCGCCTCTAACGCAACCGCTGTAGAGAGCGGCGCTGCTGAAATCAGTTGAGAAGCAATTAGAAACAATAAGATTTTTTTCGTTGGTGCCATAACGGGTCTATCAGCAGGCGCGGCAGCGCTCTGTTGGATTTGATTGTTATGACCAAAGGATACTAAGCAACTCCTGGCTGATCAATAAATTAGTTGACACCATGTCGCTCATAGGCGACACTTAGCTATATGGAGGCGCGCCCAAGAAAAATCAAAACCTACGTTCGTACAAATGGAAAGTCGCCCTTTGAAGACTGGGTATCCGATCTGCAAGACAAGTCTGCCAAAGCGAAGATCTTCACACGCATTGACCGTATGAAGTTCGGGAACTTTGGTGACTGTAAAAGCGTAGGACAGGGCGTGTTTGAGCTGCGCGTTCACTTTGGACCAGGGTATAGGGTTTACTTCGGACTTGTGGGATCGGAGGTTGTACTCCTGCTAATTGGTGGAGATAAGGCGTCGCAGCCAAAGGATATTAACCTTGCGCAACGTTACTGGAAGGAGTTCCAAAATGGCTAAGCAACAAAAACGAGCAAAGAGCCGCAGCTACGATTCTTTTCTTAAGAAACAATTGCGAGACCCTGATATGGCGGCCGAGTATCTGTCGACCGCGGTGCGAGAGGGATCCCTCGAGGGGTTTTTGGTTGCCCTTAAGAGCGTGGCCGAAGCACACGGTGGTATCGGCACTGTAGCTAAGGTCACTAACCTCAACAGGCAAAGTATGTATCGGATGTTTTCGGAACGAGGCAATCCAACTGTTTCAAGCCTCCTGACCGTGCTCAACGCTCTAGGAATAGAGATCTCGTTTACATCGCAGGAGAAGAAGCGTCGCGTAGCGTGACGATAGTCTTCTGCACCTACATCCTGTCATACCCTCTTGTCAGTCCGTGCCTCTTCAATCCATTCGGGCACTTCCGGCTCGTGACGGAATGACTTGCCATTGGTAATCCACCATCGTTGCAACCACGAAATACCGTTTTCGCCGACATAGACGTCAGAAGATCGGTATCCTGGATCCCTCAGGGCAGCCTCCAAAGAAATACACTCATATTCTCGCTGCTCAACCATGCTAAGGAGACTGCCTAGGTAGTCCGCATTTAGCTGATTCGCATGTATCAGAAGCACTTGTGAAATCTCTCTCCCAAACAGGTCTCGAGAAAGCGTCTCGTAAAATTCGAACATCTCCCTCATATACCTAATGTAATCAGCACCAATAGCCGAGGCGAGTGCGGTATCGCTGCGCGTTTTTGCGGCATCATAGGCATCCGCATAAATCCATTCCGAATTGTCGATTGTCACTGGAGCTACTGTGTACCCCTCCCTCTCCAAAAACTCTTCGAAAGAACGTTTGATATCGTGATCTGGGCCCGTATTGAGGAATGGATGTCGAAAGAATCGCAACCGTCGCCCACGCGCCTCCAGTAACCTTCCGGTTACTCGACCGCCCAGAAGGACTTCGAGCTTGAACTCCTCTAAGGGCATAGAAAACAAGCTCGCGTGGGAATATGTGGGATTGCCCAGCTCCAATCCCGCATCGAGCCAGGTTTCAAGTAAGGCCACGTCGTCAGGGTTTGGCACAGGTTCGCCAAGTTTTTGCTCGTTAACAAAACCAATCGCAGGAACTTGATGCAGTTGCAGAGTACTCACTAGACAATCCGTGACCCGACGCCTCATCTCCAAAGTTTGGCAACGAACAGCCGGTAAATCGTCTATGGAAATTGCTAGTTGGCGCTGCTGCGGTAGTGACATACTTTTGGGAGCCTGGTGGTGCTCAATAAAGACACAGCCCACTAAGTCGGGAAGCAGGAGATCAAGTTAAAATATCGCCCTCTTTTGGGTGAGCTACGTGACCTGGCATAACGTT
>CAIVDM010000241.1 GCA_903904735.1 uncultured delta proteobacterium | reverse complement strand
TTCTCGGGGCGCCTTATCTTGAGTCTCGGGCCGCAGAGGAGCGAGAGCGGCTGGTAGCCCATGAGGCTCGGGAACTGAAAAGCCTCCAGGAACGTGGAGAATCAATTGTGGGCGGTGCTTTGAGACTTGACTCCTGGAAGCGCTCTGTCAAATCGATTGAGGTATAGAGATACCAATCATTTCCACTCTACCGCTTTAGGGCCTGCGCACTGAAACATTATTCACCTAACTCTAGAATCCGAGGCGCCTCTTCCGAGGTTCCGGTGGCTCCTCAAGTTTTGCTAGCGCAAATCTAATTTCTTGAAGCTCCTCGGTATGCTCGGAAAATCCTTTGGCAACCCTCTGCTCCAATATCTGCAACCGGATTTTGAGGTCTGTGTGCTCCTGCGCAATCGCTTTTAATCTTACAAACACTCTGACTATCATGATGCTCGAATCAATGGCGACATCACTATTCAGCACATTAGCCGCCATGACAGCGCCATATTCGGTGAAGAATCGAGGCGGCTTTCTTCTCCCACCGTGTAGAGAACTTGATATCGCATTTTGCGATATCAAGTTTTTAAACTCCTGGAATGACAGTGAAAACATGAAGTCACTCGGAAATCGGCGAAGATTTCGAGTAGCCTGTTCATTGAGACGCATCGTGCTGACCCATATAACTGGGCTAGGTCACTATCGAGGATGACGCGCTGGCTCTTGATAGTTATGATTTTTGATTCAATTTTGTGTTCCACACATACGTAATCGTGAAAGACGATTGAAAGTTTCCCCTTTAATAGTGGATAACAATCAAATCCTGCGGGCGCTTGCAGCGTCGCAGATTTTCACTGTTAACATCACAGACTTCGTCGCGGGTCGAAAAAGATATGCAGGGAGAACTCGCAGCCTCTTAATCTGACATCCTCTAATACCCCCGGTACACTTACCAGGCCACTAGCGTGAGATTACTCGCATTGCCCGGCAGAGTTCGGCATGGAACGTATCGCCTCTGACAGCGCCTTTCGTAGGGCGCGGGCTTTCGCGAGAAAGTGCCTCGCGCGTTTCGTGTCGCCTCCGCGATTTGTCATCGCCTTCGTGGTGTGCGATGTAAACTGAACATAAACACTCCCCGCGGACAGTAGCTGTTGAAGCGACCTTCGCGTTAAAACCTCTCTACATAGGCCCCGTGATCTGGGGCAACTTAACGATTGGGTTGGTAACGTCAATTCTATGCTCTGAACCAAATTGAGTGACGATACTATCTTCTCTTTGTAGTCTGTGAATTGCCTCTCGAAAGCTTGATTACCTTTACCTTTGGAAGCGCGGCGAGCTTCTTCTATAGCCTCATATGAATTGAGATACAGCCTTGTGAGGTTTTTGGAGACCTCTGCTCTAGGCGAGCCAAATTCCCTTTTTGTGCACGTCGCTGTCGTCGACACGTGTGAGAAGCTCGCCATCAAACTTTTCTTCTCTCCGGTTGTGATTGTCGTGTGCGCGAAAACGTACCCTTCTTTGGCTACTCGAACACCGAGAGTTCGACCCGCTTCAACATCCCTCGGGACCCGCGTCACAATCACTTCTCCGCCCCTGTTAGAGATAAAGGAGCCAGCCAACTCAATGGCGACTACCGCTCCCGATATCGGGCGCCCTTCGGGATCCAGGATCGTTAAATCGAGCGTATTCGCGGGAACAGCATTGGTTTCGGTGGGTGTCGCCGTCGGAGTAACTGTCGGGGTAGGCGTTACATCCGATGGAAAATCGAGACCGTCTGACACGTCGAGAGCCGTGGTCCAAGAACTAAGGCTATGCAAATCTTGTTGGTTTGAGCCATCCACATCAGCGCGTTTTATCTTTAATGAAAGAGGTTGGGCGTAATACAATTTTGACGTCGGAAGATGTGCTCGTAATACCGCGCCTCCATCAAATCCCGAGATAATAGTGGTCTCATTCGAACCATCGAGATCGGCTCGGTACGCGTCCCCTGCTCCAAAAGGCGCGTAGTACATTTTGTTATTTATCGCGTCGACACTTATACCGGCGATCTCCCAATCACCTTTATTAACGAGGGTCTCCACCGAGCTTCCGTCTAAATTCGCTCGCATCAGGTCTCCATAGCCGTACTCAATAAAGTAGAACTTAGAATGCACGCGATCGATATCAATTCCGTGTGGGA
>CAIVDM010000240.1 GCA_903904735.1 uncultured delta proteobacterium | reverse complement strand
TGTCGCTTGCCAACTTTTGCGAAAGCCTCAATCGCTCGGTCTAAATCGGAGCGAGAGTGGCCCGCCGAGATCTGCGTTCGTATTCGCGCCTGTCCTTGCGGAACAACTGGATAGGAGAATCCAATAACGTACACTCCCTCTTTGAGCATATCATCCGCGATCAATCCCGCCAGGCGGGCGTCGCCTAGCATGATTGGAACAATCGGATGTATCCCTGGACGCACCTCGTATCCGGTTTTTACGATCTCGCTCCTAAAATACTTTGTATTTTCTCTTAGCTTGCCGACTAGCTGGGAGTCCTTCTCAAGGAGCTCTAAGCAAGCGATCGACGAGGTCACAAGCGCCGGAGCTAGGGTGTTACTGAAGAGATAGGGGCGGCTGCGCTGTCGCAGAAGGGAGACTATCTCCTTGCGGCCAGAGGTAAATCCGCCAGACGCTCCGCCGAGAGCCTTGCCTAAGGTTGAAGTGATAACATCGATGGAGCCCATGACGCCGCATTCCTCGATTGAGCCACGACCTGTAGGCCCGAAGAATCCAGTGGCATGGCACTCATCAACCATAGTGAGCGCGCCGTATTTGGTCGCGAGACTTTGGATCTCCTTGAGCGGGGCGATATCCCCATCCATCGAGAACACCCCGTCGGTCGCTATCATCATTCTGCGCGCATTAGGCTTCGCCTCCTTGAGACAGCGCTCTAAATCGTTCATGTCGTTATGGGCGTATCGATATCGCTGCGCCTTACAGAGCCGGATGCCATCAATAATAGAGGCGTGATTGAGCGCGTCACTGATAATAGCGTCCTGTTCCCCAAGCACCGTCTCAAAGAGCCCGCCGTTCGCGTCAAAGCAGGAAGGGTACAGTATGGTGTCCTCCGTCCCCAGGAACTTCGATATCGCCGCTTCTAGGTCTTTGTGGATTTTTTGGGTTCCACAGATAAAGCGCACCGAGGAGAGCCCCAGTCCCCACTCATCGATGCCTCTTTTGGCAGCGGCTCGGAGAATCGGGTTGTTGGCTAGTCCAAGGTAATTGTTCGCGCAAAAATTGAGGACTTTCTTGCCGTTGACTGTGATCTCGGCCTCTTGAGGTGACTCGATGACGCGCTCACCTTTCCATAGTCCGGACTCCCGGATCGCGTCGAGCTCAGTGGTCAGTTGCGAACGGATATCGTTGTTCATTCTATGCGCCTCTCTGGGTAAGTTGTCGCTTAATGTTGTGGTTATTAGAACAAAAGCTAGTTCGCCGCCATGCGAAATTCGGGAATGTCTCTTCCTGTCATATTATAGCGGACACGCGCCGCGGGGAGGAGGTACTCAGCGAATCCGCCCTCAAATGAGTAGAGCGGCGCCCATCCAAAATCACGTCTCGCGGCCGAGTCGTCAACATCCTCCGGCCAGCTGTCCACGATCGCCTGGCGCGCGGGATGTGCTTCGTAGCTTACCTTCGCGTTCGGAAAATATTCCGATAGCAGGGTGAATATCTCTCGCGCGCTAGGGGCGAAGCCTCCCACGTTGTACACCCGTTGGGTAAGATTCGCGCCGTCCGCCTCACTGAGCATCACAAGAGCGCGGGCCGCGTCCGGCATCATCATGAAGGGAATTCGAGAGTCCGGTCTCACAAAACACGTGTAAGGCATCCCCCGCGCGATGGAGTGCACCATCTCTGGGGCGTAGTCACTCGTTCC
>CAIVDM010000239.1 GCA_903904735.1 uncultured delta proteobacterium | reverse complement strand
TTCTATCCCATCGTTGTGGACGATAAGCCGCGCTTTAGGGCAAATTTACTTCACCGTGGGATAGGAAGCGTCAACCTCTGGAGTCAGCCACATCTCGCTTCGCCGTGTGAAGGGACGCCTCAGGTGGCGAAATGGCGGAGCACCATCCTCGAATTACCGATTCATCAACAGCTCGATGGAAACGATGTCGAGCGGGTCGTGCGCGAGGTCTTGCATCTGACTCGTCGAGCCACTGTTCAGCGGCTAGCGTCGAAGGTCGCCGTGAGCGTAGCGGGGTAAGAGACACCATACGTCTACAAGTCAGTGGGGCTTTTCATGCGCGCAAATGACATATCGGTGACAGCGCATACAAGCGTCTTGCCTATGACTCGTGTAGGTGCTGAGCCAACGAGGCTTATAGCCAGACCAGCTGAGTTCGTTTTTCGGTGACTCTTGTCATCTCTGGTGTGGCGATAATCCTCGTAGCCTCACGATGCCAACAACTATACGAGGCTTTTCATGCTTGATCCAACTACGCCATCCAGCGAGGCGATTGTAAAAATGTCATCATCCGCTTGTATGCAAGCTTCCATCAAGGAATGGAGGGATCCGCAGTTTTCTGAGCTGCTGCCTGAGTGGAGGAAGCTCACAGAGAAAGGGATCTGCTCTGAGCCATTCTATCAACCAGAGTGGTTTGAGGCCTTCCGCGTTAACTTGGCGCCGAAACTTAATCCGCATGTCGTTACGGTGCATAAAGGAGACGAGTTAATCGGGCTGCTTCCACTGATGAGAACGAGAAAGGTCGCGGGGAGGTTGCCAGCTCGTACCATTCAGAGCCTTTCGAACTTACACTCCTGCCGATTTGATCTCGTGCACGACGGCACCGCCAAGGATGAGGTCGCGGGAGCCGCGTGGAATTGTCTGAGAGAAAAAAGTGATTGGGATGTCATAGAGGCTCGCGATGTTCCGACGAAGGGCAATTTTGAGGCTCTCATGAAGTGCGCGCGAGCGGATGGCTTCGCGACAGTTGTCTGGCCGACAAGGAGGATGCCCTATCTGCCGCTCACGCTCGATGAGCAGGACGCGTTTAAGAACTGTCCTGAGCGGTTTAAGGGATCTCGATCCCGCCTCAAAGGGAAAGAGAAGAAGCTGCGTCAGGAGGGATCTCTTGAGTTCACGTTAACGAGGGAAGCCGACCCAGGGATGCTAGAGAAGTTCTTTGAGCTTGAGGCCTCAGGTTGGAAGAAACAAAATGGGTCAGCGATCTCACTAAGCGCCGCGTTAGTGAACTTTTACACGAGGGTCGCCCAGATAGCTGAGAAGCAGGGGCACCTGCGACTCTACTCTCTCACCTTGCATGGTATGCCGATCGCGATGCATTTCGGTCTCCAGATGAATGGCGTCTACTATATACCGAAAGTGGCCTACGATGAGCGATACAGAAAATTCTCTCCGGGCCTGCTCCTCGCGAAATATGTTATCCAAGCTTTAGCTAAGGACGGAGTCACCTGCTTTGATTTCCTTGGTCCTAGCATGGAGTGGAAGTCTGTGTGGACGTCGTATGTGAGGGAACACGCGAATTGCTACATCTTCAATCGCACCTTCAGAGGCAAATTACTCAAGACCGGTATTGAGATGGGCGCGCAGCTTCGTAGGCTGAAGCATCGATTTAGGGGCGACCCTCAAGAGCATTGACGTCGCGAGCGATGATTGAGCGACGGTAAACCGCCTCATAGACCCTCTGTTCCTCAGCGGCGCGAACCAATTCGAAGGCCCTGAGTGGCAGGTAGTTGGCGAGTGCCTTAATGTTCTGATTATAGCGTTCGCGAAAATCTTCGAAGTCTTCGAGTGGCTTCGGATCCGCCGCGTGTCTCTCGTTAACGATGAGAAACACCCTCTGTATCAGCGCATCTACCTTAGGTGAAATATTCTGTGACACGGACGGCATGATAGCTGGATCGCCCGCAGTGGAAACAAGCTCGCCTCGCATATCACTGAACGCGACGCCGAGAAGAGCCACTTCCTGGTTGAGAAGGGTAATTGGAGTGCGGAGCAAAGAATGAGTTCTTTGCTCCGCGAATTAGTTATTGCGACTCAGACGTTCAGTAACCTACTTACGCCTTTTCTTTTGCCTCGGGGCGGACTCGGAAACGGACTCCATCGAGAAAACATCGTAGATTGCCTGGGGCACCTCGCCTGAAACCATGCACAGCACTTTGAGACCTTGTTGGCGGTTCACCAACCTGGTTTTCACCTTGAGTCTCACTCCACCGAGCACTACGACTAACGGAGCGTTCTCAGAGGAGGTTCCGCAGACGACATCGCCGTTCTTCCACGTCACTACTCCGTCTTTCTCTTGAATGCCGCGAACTCGGAACTCCTTGTTCAATCTGAAGCTCGAATCTTTACAGATAAACCGAAGTCCTCCTGCCGCGTAAATTTCTTTCCTAGCCCAAAAGCCTCGCACTTTGCGAGCGGTATTCTGAGTCATGAGACAACCTTCCGAAAAACAAGTAACGAACAAACCCTCGATTCAGATCGAGACGTGGCGGTTAGGTATCACGCTGTATCGTGAAAAGTCACGACTCCTACAGGAGATAGGCGTAGGAACCGCCTCATAGATCCTCTTTTACGCAATCGCGAACTAATTCGAACACCGAGAACCGCAGCCAACAAAAAGCCCGAGGTGTTACCCCCGGGCTTTCTTAAGCTCTATAGGTTCGTACGAGACTTAGTATCGGTAGTGCTCAGGCTTGAATAGTTCTGACTTGGCGATACTGAGGTACTTGCTCTGCTGCTCTGATATCTCAGTGAACGTAACGCCGAGCTTTTTGAGGTGGAGACGAGCGACCTCACATAGGCGTGAGGTCGACTCTCCTCGGAATTTCACACGCCTCACAAACTCAAGTCGAAGCTCCACTGTTCCCCTTACATTCCATGGCACTCGGCACCCCCTCCACCGGGGGGCCTATACCTTACCAAATGTGTAAAGGATCACATGAGACGCTACACACCGTACCCGCCCGTAACGAGGCGCGTACGGAGCCGCGCCCTCCCTGTTAGGATTCGCGATGTTGGAGGAGTTCGATGAGTTAACGAGAGCGCAATGGGGTGCGGAGCAAAGAATGAGTTCTTTGCTCCGCGAGTTTGTTATTGCGACCCAGACGTTCCGTAACCTACTAACGCCTTTTCTTTTGCTTGGGGGAGGACACAGCGATGGGTTGCACCGAGAAATCATTGTAGATTTCCTCTGGAACAACGCCTGAAATCGAGCATACCACTTTGACGCCATTTTGGTTTTTCACCAACGTGGTCGTCACCTCGAGTCGGATTCCACCGAGCTGTATACGTATCGGGGTTGTCGCCGATGAGGTGCCGTAGTTGGAATTGAATTCGAACCACGTAATCACCCCCTCTTTCTCCCGAATGTCGCGAACTCGGAGCTCCTTTTTGAATTGTAAGCTCTTATGCTTGCAGACAAACCGTAGTGATCCTCCGGTGTAAACTCCCTCCCGGGCTGAAAAGTCTCGCGTTTCGCGAGCGGTATCCTGAGTCATGATACAACCTTTCGAAAAACAAGTAACGAACCAACTCTCGATTTCGATCGAGACGTTGCGGCTAGGTATCACGCCCCATGGTGAAAAGCCATGATTGCGCTACGGCTAGCCCTTGAAACCGCTTTATAGATCCTCTTTGGTTCCGTGGCGAACCAATTCGAACACCCTGAGCGGTAGCCAACAAAAAAGCCCGAGGTGTTACCCTCGGGCTTTTTACTCTTTTAACAGTTGCAAGAGGCTTAGTATCTGTAGTGCTCAGGCTTGTATGGGCCTGACTTGGCGATACGAAGGTACGAGCTCTGTTGCTCTGTCATCTCAGTCAGCTCAACACCGAGCTTCTTCAAGTGCAGACGAGCGACCTTCTCATCGAGAACCTTCGGAAGAACGTATACGCCGATTGGGTATTGTCCCTTCTTCGTGAAGA
>CAIVDM010000238.1 GCA_903904735.1 uncultured delta proteobacterium | reverse complement strand
TCACGGTGTACGCATACAGGATAACGCGTTGGTAGCGGCGGCGACCCTTTCGCATCGCTACATTTCTGAGCGCTTCTTGCCAGACAAAGCGATCGACCTCGTTGATGAGGCGTGCGCCACGATCCGCACAGAGATCGATTCGATGCCAGCGGAGCTCGATGAGATTACCCGTCGGATTATGCAGCTTGAGATCGAGGAAGCGGCGCTCAAGAAGGAGACCGATCGAGCGAGCCAGGAGCGCTTGAAGGCCCTTACTGATGAGCTCTCTGAGGCGCGAGTGCAGGCTGACGCGATGCGCTCTCAGTGGCAGGTGGAGAAAGAGGCTATTCACAAGGTTCAGGGGCTGCGTGAGCAGATTGAGAACGTGCGCCGTGACATCGAGAAAGCTGAGCGTCAATACGACTTAAACAAGGCCGCTGAGTTGAAACACGGGCGTCTGCCACAACTGCAGAAACAGCTGGAGAGTGAAGAAGGGGAGATTGAGAAAGAGGGAGCTCGACGACTTCTTCGTGAGGAGGTTACAGAGGGCGAGATCGCTGAGATCGTCGCTCGCTGGACAGGAATCCCTGTCACTCGATTAGTTGAGGGCGAGAAAGCGAAGCTTCTGAAACTCGATGAGATCCTTCACGAGCGAGTGGTGGGGCAGGATGAGGCGGTTGGTTATGTGGCCGACGCTGTCATTCGGGCGCGCGCTGGAATTAAAGATCCTAAGCGACCGATCGGATCATTTATCTTTCTTGGACCTACGGGAGTCGGTAAGACCGAATTAGCGAAAACGTTGACTGAGGTGTTGTTCGACAGTGAGCAAAACCTGATTCGCATCGACATGAGCGAATATATGGAGAAGTTCGCGGTGAGTCGTCTCATCGGAGCGCCTCCAGGATATGTTGGTTACGAAGAGGGTGGACAGCTCACGGAAGCTGTCCGCAGGAAGCCTTACAGCGTTATCTTGTTCGACGAGATCGAGAAGGCGCATCACGATGTGTTCAACGTGTTGCTTCAGATACTCGATGATGGACGAGTAACCGATTCACAAGGTCGAACGGTCGACTTCAAGAACACGGTGATCATCTTGACTTCGAATATCGGTTCTCACTATCTCCTTGATGGCATTACGGCGAAGGGCGAAATCAAGGAGAACGCGAGAGAGAGTGTCATGAAGGAGCTACGAGGGCATTTTAGACCGGAGTTCTTAAATCGTATCGATGAGATCGTCTTGTTCAAGCCGCTTACGTTGGAGGAGATCACGTCGATAGTGGACCTTTTGTTAGCGGATGTGACTAAGCGTTTGCGGGAGCGAGGAATCTCACTTGAGGTAAGCGCTGCCGCGAAGAAACATATCGCCGAGGCAGGGTACGATCCGGTCTACGGAGCTCGACCGCTGAAGCGATACATTCAACGTGAGCTTGAGACCAAAGTTGGCAGGGCGTTAATAGCCGATCAACTTCCGCCGGGTTCCGTAATCAAGGTTGATGTCGACGCTAGTGGGTTGCGCGTCTCAACAGGAGAGACCGCAGTTATCAAAGCGGCATAAGCTGACGTGGGGTGCCGCGCGCGTTGGATAAGTCATTAGGGTGACTGCCAACGCGCGGCATGTCTCACTTCAAGCTTCGGCAAGTAGCCGAAGGCTCTCCCGCCCGTTATTTCGTTTGATAGGTGAGGACGTCTTTGGGTCCGACAGCTATGGCGCCCGATAGGCTGGCGTAGCGTAGTCTCGATCGATTAATCCACAACAGAAAAAGCGTTCCAACATACACGAACATAAGACTTATAGAGCCGACAACCTGGTGATTAAGAGTCAGAAAGTGCAAGCTAGAGAGAACGACGACTAACACGGCGTGCGTGGCGCGCATCCTACTCAGAGTAAAGCCGCTGAGAGCGATCATCACTGGAACGCCTACCCCAACCATACGCATGACATCGGTGGCGAGGGCGATTTGGATAGTAGCAAGTATGGGGAGTGCGGCTAGCGCCTTAAGCTTGGGCGATGCCGCGAAGAAGCCTACCACTGAAAGGAGACACAAAGGGCCAAACCACAATACGATCTGTTTGATGGCGCCGAGAGGACCACCCCAGTAGTTCCAGCAAAACCGCATATAATCTAGTGTGTAAAACGAGATGTATGTATTCAGCGAGTTGTGGTTGTCAAAGAAGACGCCTGATCGAAGCATCAAAAAAGGCGCAAGGAAAGCGACGCACAGTAAGGCGCAGCGTTTCAAGGCAGTACGCCACGGCGAGAAGCTCAGGGCGGATACCAGGTACGTTGGAATCAGAAGGAATCCCCCTGACTCTTTCATGAAGCATGAGATCGCTGTTACGACGCATAGGACGAACAACCGATTGCTGTAGATTGCCATGCTCCCCAGCAAGACAAAGAGGTGCTCTCCAAGTCCAACGTGAACAACATTGTGCAGATTGTATGTACCGGGATACGAAAACGCGAAGAGCATGGCGCAAAGCGCTCCAATCAAGCCACCTCTCTCTAGGACACTGGATACCCAAAAGAAGAGAACGGTCATAATGACCCCGAACATCGAGAGTTGTAGGAGAGTGAACGCCGTCTGGATGGGGAGTGAAAGCATTTGAGACGCGCCACGCGCGGCGTAGGGCACGCCAATTCGATATCCCCACGGTGAACTGATGAATGTGCCGGGAGCCTGTGCCATTTCCAGGTAGTTTTTGGAGTCGCCGAAGCCCATGGGGATAGTGATGTGACGTGCTACGAGTCCTAGCAGCGCAAAGCCCGCGACCATCAACACGAATACGACTATCTTTCTGTTTACCATTCTTCTCTTTAAGGGAAGAGTCCGTCGCTCGATCTCAAGTCCTCGGAAGTAAGGCGAGTGACCACCTATTTCAACGCGCTTAAGAGGGGACTGTGGACAATATTCATAATGCGGAAACTATTTATTCGTGGGGTTCAATCTTAGACAACTGAAGTATCCTCGCTCGTTTCTCGGCTACTGAGTTCTCCCAAGTATGTGTCCCAAAGCATCCACGGCTAATACGTAGCCTTTGGCCCCTAATCCCACGATAACACCACGAGCGACCGCGCTGATAACAGAATGATGCCGAAAGGGCTCGCGCGCGAAAACATTGGAAATATGGACTTCAATGGCTGGCAGCTCGGATGCCTCGAGTGCATCGCGAATAGCTATACTGGTGTGTGAGTACGCGGCGGGATTTATAATTATCCCCGAACAGTTCTTCGCCGCCTCTTGAATGGCGCTTACCAACTCGCCCTCACCGTTTGATTGATAGGACCACACCGTCAACTTCCAGTCATTCGCTCTTCGCGCTACCGAATTGACGATGTCATCAAGCGAGTTTGACCCATAAACATCCGGGCGGCGCTTGCCAAGCAAGTTCAGGTTTGGACCATTTATAAGCGCGATCTGCATAGTGACCAGTTGTCTTACCCAGAGAGTTTTCGCTAGTCGTCGGTGTCACGGGGCTATTAAATAATCCTCGACCTGGCCGGTTCTGTCTAGCCACTTGTGACAGCGGTCCTCGGTTTCTGATTCCTCCCAGCGGGATTCGCGTAGTCCTTGAGGAACTTGCAAGGATACATACGCATCGCGACGAGCGGCTCGAATCTCCCCTTGTCGCCAGTTAAGGCCACTCCATCAACACATCAGGGGTCTTTTCCTCGTTTAGAGCCCCATCGCTCAACTCTATCTCGCGGAACCCGTGTCGGTGGTAGAAGCGGCGAGCGTCTGTATTTGCCTGAAACGTATAGAGGCGAATTGGGCCGCCGAGGAGCCGTTTAGCTTCGTCCATAAGGAAACTCCCCAGTCCCATATTCGTCTTGGTGGGATCGAGATAGAGATGATCGATCCACCCGTGGGCGCTATCTCTGGAGATGGCTAAGAATCCAACAAGACTGTTCTCTATCGATGCCACTGTGACGTTGCCCGAAGGAATTAGGGTCTCTCGAATCCAGGTTCGAACAGCCTCGTCTGTGTGGGCGACTGGCGCATATGAAAGATAGTGCTCGCGAGATGTGAGATAGATATCCGCGATACAATCGGCGTCATCAGTGGTCGCGTTTCTCAAGCTCGTGCGCATAAGGATTGCGTTTATGAAAGGGCTGTACACCAGCGATTCGCTTATCTGGTTGGCTATGCTTCTGCCCGTAGCAATCGACCAATCGCCTCGATGTGCTCTGGTCCGGTGCCACAACAACCGCCTAATAAGTTTAGGCCAAACGTATCCCGTAATTGAATCGTCGCGTTAGCAAAACTGACGGGAGCTTCTGTTTCTAGCTGAGGAAGCGTATCAAACTCTCTCGGATCTCGACGGGAGGTGTTACCTTGAAACCCTATTAAACGCCCGCGAAGAGAGTCAACGCTGGTCCCCGATCGTTGAAGACCTACAAGAAGTCCAGTGGGATGAGTGCAATTAACAAAATACCCAACTGGTTTGCGAGACACCGCGCCATCGATCTCCTTGAAGGCATCCTCAAGTCTCTGTCCATCTAATGTCAAACCATTAGTGTCAGTAACGAAGCTCAGGACATAAGGCTTGCCGGTTTGGGCCATGGCGCGCGCCAGTCCAAGCGCTTCCGGCACCGCTGGAAGTGTAGAGGCAAACAAAAAGTCGACCTCGGAGGTCCCCAGAGTGGCTATTTGGGGAGTGTGGAATGCCTCAGATGCTTCGCTCGTTAATCCCTCGGTGGGAGTATAGGAATCATTTTTACAGCCGACTAACCCACCGATGAAAACTTGTCCGATTGGATAGAAGTTTCGGAACTGCGATAAAAAGTCAGCGGCGCGCTCATTCACCCTGTGCTCTTTCAGCGAGGACCGGGCAATTCTTTCTTGATTCGCTCTCCACGTTGGCGTGAATAAAACGATTGGAAGTCCTGACGCTATCGCTGCTTCCACATAGGAACTATACGCGGCCTTGAGAGCTTCCTGACCTCGATCCGAGTAGACTAGCCCCAAGTGCGCCAGCTGTGGGTCAAAGTCATCGCCTGCCAAACGCTTGAGGCGATCAAACATACTGCCCTCGACGAGCAGTCTATCTCCCGATTTGATCTTGTTTTCGAATTCCATCACAAATCCTGAAGACATTTAGGAAAAGAGCTAATGTTGGGTGCCGCTGCGGAAGCATCACTAGATTTCTAATTTAGCGTATTCTGGGAGTAATCTAAATGCTTGATAAAGAGCCTCCATCATAGCCAATCGCCTGCCCAGTGATAAAGCCAGCGTGGTCAGACGCCAGAAAAGCTGCTAATTTCCCGAACTCGTGAGGCCTTCCCAATCGGCCGACCGGTATCCGCGCAACTATGTCTTCCATATTTCGATTCAGATCAATCAATCGCTGTGTTTCCGTGTAGGTAGGAAGCAGCGCGTTCACCGTAATACCATCACGAGCGAGCTCTTTACTTAAGGTATTGGCGAGCCCGTGAACACCGGCGCGTAGAGAATTGGAAATGGTGAGGTTCGTAACGGGTTCCTTGCCGGCGACAGAAGTAATCATCAAAATGCGCCCCCAATGGGACTTTCTCATTTCAGGGGCCGCTTCTTGAATGGACTCTACGAGACTCATGAATAGAGACTGATAGGAGATTTGCCACTGCTCAACTGAGATGTCTTGGAATGTGCCAGCCGGAGGTCCGCCAGCGTTCGTGACTAATATATCGAGCCCACCTAGCTTCTCAATCGCGGCCTGAACGAGCTTTCTGGCGGCTCCTTTTTGGGTCAAGTCGCATGTGATATAATCTTCAGCGCCGATATCTGTCACAGCCGCGGATAACTTATCCTCGCTTCTCGAGCTAAGAATTACCTTCACTCCTTCTTCAACAAGCGCATGAGCTACGGCTTTGCCCAATCCTTCGGATGAGGCGAATACGAGCGCCTTCTTGTGTTTTATTCCTAAATCCATCTGTTCTGTCCGTTATATGCGTAGGTGTAAGAGGTACAGGGTGAATGCTGGTTTGAATGCTCTCTACACCCCATCTGGTCGCAACGTTTTTAACATGATTTGCCGCGTGAAGTCTCCGACGTAGTGGGGGATGTGAGCGATGCTCGTGTATCCCAGACGCTCATAGAGTTTCACGTTACGCTCAATCAGCGTCTCAATCAAAGCGTCACGACAATTTCGAGCAATGGCCTCTCGCTCCATCCGAGAGATGATCTCGCTTCCGATTCCCTGTCCCCGCAGCCACTCACTGACCCAGACAGAGGTTATGAAGAGGCGACCGTACTCCGTTCGACCCAGCCCTCCCGCGACGACATCTCCGTCCTTTCGCAAGAAACAGGCAAGACTCTGGGCGTTGCCGTCAGAGGCAAGACGGCGACCATATTCGAACACTCCCTCACTAACGACAGATTCATCGAACCCTGAAGGACTGCTGGTAATCTCCCAAGAAGTCATAAAACCCTCGAATGTCTAACATTGACTGCCGGCGGAGTAATATCCGTTGGGCAAGCTAGTTATACGTCGAGTTTGAGATTGGATACATCAAAAAATCCTCGGGGTTTCGCTGCAACGATTGAGATTCGCCGTGAATCTCGGAAAGGGGCAACCTGGATTCGGGCAATGTTAGGATGGCGATAATACTCTTCCCGTAAAAAGCCAACCCGGCGAGTAACGTCTACGTAGCTCACGTCGCTCGCCGGGTGTTGGTTGCGAATAGGACAGGGGCGTTTCGCGTATCGTTGCCTGCCGCCCCGACAGGCGTTAGAGGAGTTCCGCTGGCACCAGCACCTTTACGTACGAGGTGACCTTCGAGGCATCAACCACCTGCAGCACGATGTACGAGGCGGCGCCAACTCGGATTCCATACAGGGCTCGGTAGGAGCTACCAGCTGGCAGTTTTGGCAGGCTCACCGTCTTCCAACGATTCGAGCGGTTGAGCACCCGAAGTACCTGCTTCGCGCCGAGCCGCGCCACTATGGCGGGTGCGGGTGTAAGCTCTTCGCCGCGCGGCACAGTGCCCAGTTTTAGCTCCCTCAATCGGCCATCGAGGCTTGGCGACGAGAACAGTTTGCGTGTGCCGTTCTTGGCGGTAACGCTAAACTTGTCGTTTTGTGGGCTTTTTACGAGGGCGAACACTGAGCTCAGACCGCCCTCGGGAACCCCGCACACCGCCGACACGGTCCCAGCCGGAAGCGAGATTGTGAGTTCGGATAGCGATGAGAAGATCCTGACACTGGGACGCGTCTTGCTCTTCACGAAGACCGCGGGTGCATAGGTGCTCGTCGCGTAGCAGCCGATCACAGGCGTCCCTTGCGGAGTCACCTCCGCAAAGCTCGTGGTCGCTTCTGTCACGATATCGACGGTGCTCCAAACGAACTTGTTACTGAGAAGCTTCGCGATGATTAGCGAGTACTTCTCCGCGCCAGGTGCTTGTCCGACGCCTGCGCCGACGATGCCACTGCCAATTGTGAGTTTGGACGGGCTTGTGCTGAGGTTAATGATCACATCCGCCGCGCCGTTAGCCACGAAGGCGGCATCCGGGAAGAGATCATCGTCTAGGTCTCCGACGACTGGCACTTGCTTCGGAGTGCTGGTTGGCGTTGGCGTGTTGACCCCAATCGGGGATTCGACTGCTGTTGGCGTATAGGTGTTTGTGGGTGTCGCGCTTGGCGTATCCGTAGGGGTGTTTGTCACCGTATCTGTCGCCTTGGCCGTGGGCGTCTCTGTTGACGTAGGTGTGTTTGTCGGCGTGGGCGTGCTTGTGGGGGTGCTCGTCATAGTCGGAGTGACTGTGGGCGTATCCGTTGGGGTAGGCGTATTTGTTGGGGTGTTCGTCATGGTCGGTGTATTCGTGGGGGTATCCGTGGGAGTGGGCGTGTTTGTCGGGCTGTCAGTCGGCGTCGGAGTATCCGTTGGGGTATCAGTGGGAGTATAGGTCGGAGTCTCGGTCGGGGTGTCCGTTGGAGTGTCAGTGGGAGTAGAGGTTGCTGTAGGCGTCTCGGTCGGGGTCGAGGTTGGCGTATATGTCGGGGTGCTGGTGGGCACAACACATTGGGTGTGGTCGGCGTTAGAGACCTGCCCGATGGGGCAGGCAGAACAAGAAGACTGACCAGAGCGCGGTTGAATCTGACCCTCAGGGCAGGTAGTACAAGAGGCTGCGTTGGAGGTGTTGCTGAAGGTGCCAGGGGAGCAGGTGTAGCAGGTCCCGTTTGCCTTGTAGTAGCCAGGGTCGCAGGTTGCCGCGAAAGCCTTAGGCACAAAGAGAACGATGATTCCTAGAACGAAGAATATATGTTTCATGAGGCTACCTTTGTTCATGAGTCTGTTAGTGGCTCAAGACTTTGTGGCACGTTCTCTACTACTGCTCGCCATATTCTGGGGATGACGCACGCTAGGATGTTCAGCATCATAAAGGTGAGACGCCGCTTCGACGGCAAGTCCTGCGGCACTATCAAAATTCAGACCCGTCTTGAGAGCAGACGAGATCGTCGAATCGACTTTCGTCTCGCTGTCCTGCTTCAGCGCAAGAAAATCGCGAGGACGCGCGCTGTTCGCGGTTTGAAGAGAATCGTTGTCTACGTTCTTACGAGAGCAAGGTCGTGCGTGAGGCCATCGCGGAAGGTGATACGATCGGGCGAAGCGCTATTCGCTATTTCATGAAGATGTCAGCTCTGGCGCGTCGGTCGTCGTGAGCAAGACGTTCAGCTTCCCAAGCGCTCCATTCCTTCCAAGACGCGTTCACCGTTTGTGGGTCTAGCTTATACTCGTCGATATCGCGTCGTATTCCTCGCTCCAAGGATACTTTGGGATCTGTATCGACCCAGATGGTAAGGTCGAGATAAGGGAGAAGCGATTGGTGCAGAGTCTCACAGCCTTCAATCACGAGGATCTCCTTGTCCTCAATCGCGATTGGCGTGTCGTGGAATCCATCCGGGATGCCCGCTAGGTAGCCCCAGTTGTATCGTAGGAAGGTCAGTTTCGGGGCGCTCGAACGAAATGGGAGTATAACTTCGGAGATGAGTCTCTGATGGTCAAAGCGATGAGCGCCTACTACATGCTCCTTGGGAAGATGAAACCAGTCATGCTCGATATGGGCGCTTTTAGAGAGGCGCGAGACCAACGCGCGAGCGAGCGATGATTTGCCGGCGCCACCTCTGCCATCTATCGCCACGACGACCCGAGATTTTTCCTGCCGCAATCCGTCTATTTTGGCTAGTATGTCGTCAAATGAGCTATGTGAGATATGCGGGGAATCCATGCTTTCACCATCGTTACTGCTCGCGATGAAAGTCATCGCGTAAACTCGACTATCAGGCCACTGAAGGGCTGCCTCAAGTATTTTTGGATGGGTCCCTATAGCACGTTTTACAAGACTGTGGCGTAAAAAAGCTATCTAAGAGCCGCTGGCCGTGCAACAACAACTCCTCGCGCTTAGCCGTTACTATCGGTCACTATCCGCGAACCTTCTATTCTTCTTATCACCACGGGGAAATGGAAATACTTATCACCGGCGGGAGTGGCGATAAATCTAGCCTCGCCCTGTTGTGAGGAAAATCGGGAGGTCTTCGCTGTTCTCGACAAAATATCAGCGGATGATGTCATGTTTAGATTAGACCCGAGTCGCTCGCACAAGAATACCGCGAAATCGAATCCGTTCGCGGCATGGTTGATTTGGACCTCATTACCAAAGGCTGCGACATATCGCGCGCGAAAGCTGGTTGATACCTCATTGTTGGCGAATGTAGCGCCTACCAGAGTGCCTTTAGATTGCTCGACCTCTGTCATGCTTTCAAAAAAGTCGGTTCCAAAGATTGGCATCTCCAATCCCATTCCTCGTAATTGCGCGGAGAATAAGCCGGCCTGTCCAGACAAAAGGAATAAGCCAGCTGCATCGTAAGTGTCGCGTTTGAGCTTTGCGATAGATGAGCGAAAGTCTTTGTCCCCAGGTTGAAATGAATCCACTAGATCAACCTGAAGACCACTCGCTGCGGCGCTTAATCCGGCGAAAATGGCATTCAGGTACTGGTTGTCAGTCTTGAAAATAGCGATTCTGCGAAAGCCTCGCTTTCGCAGGTGGTCGGCGAGCACTTTGCCGTAATCGGCGCCACTGTTGGTGAATCGAATAACTGGTGGTCTTCCCTCACTGACGCGTGGATCCGCGGACCAGACAAAGAGCGGCACATCCTTTCGCGCGGCAAGCGGCGCCAGCGCCTCGGATGTCGGACCTCCCCAGTTATACACCACTCGAGCCTGATTCGTTGAGATGAGCTTTTGAAAAATCGTGAGTGCCGATGAGGAGTCGTATCTCGAGTCCTCAATCAGGAAAGAGCATTGGGAATCGATCGGGGGTTTTTCCCGTTGCGCTAACTCTATGCCATTTCGAACGGCGTTGCCGTATTAAGCCAGCGGTCCAGTAAGGGGTAGGATCACGCCCACCTTTAAAGCGGAAGGCTTTGAGGAGGTTTCTCCCAGAGCGATTAGAGGGAATATGAGGGCTGTGATAAGGGTGCAAATGATACGCATATGAACCTGTGAGTGAAATCTTACGTTGCCGCCAGTCAGTGTCGAGGTAAACCGCTGGAGTAAATCGTCTCCTGAAGTTACTTAACGAGGCAGATCATAACAACCCTAACAGTTGTGACAATTGCCCTCATAGCTTGAGGGGGTAGCTTTAGCTTAGATTAAGTATCGGAGCCTTCGATACTGTATCCTCCCAGCGCTTGTTTTCTAGGCGATAGATTTCGAGCGGGAGGGTGTTCAAAGTAGGGCTTTGAAAGAGCGATAGGCTTTCTACGAGACGTGTTGATCACGACAATCGCCCGTAGCCCCGCGATTCAACGTTCCGAAGAGATATGGATCACAAGACCCGACGACGGTGTCGCAGTGAGTGTCGAGGGCTGCTTCAAGAAAGAAAGGAGTGGGATGACGCGCGTTGGATAAACCGGTGAGGTAGTCACCAACGCGTGTCGGTTCCCACTCTGAACTTCACAAAACATCCCTAGTCTCCACGTGCCTTGCTCAATTTCCTAAGCATGGCTTCCTTTTGATCAGAGAGAGAGCGCCACCGTTGGTCGATCTCTCGTAGTTCTTCCTCGAGTTGGCGCACTTTCTTCCGCAATCGTCGCAAGGGACCTTTTACGAGAGAAAGTGACCAAGTGTCGTGCTCCCGTTGACCCTTCTTCCACTCTCGAACCTCCGAGGAATCGTTGAGTGTTTCGGTCATGTGACCGCTCCGCGAGAGCTGACACATACCGACCTGAAGGACACGCAGCCGAGCCTCGGCACGCGCGAGTTTGAGGAATAATGGAAGGTAAACTCCCTCCTCAAACCCGCTTAGTTCCGCAACCGCCTCCACTAGCTCAAGTTCATAGTACTCGGTCTCCGAAAGACGCTCAGCGCATTCATTCGAGCAGACTTCTCCAAAACTTGAGACTGATGAGGGTTGCTGACATACCCGGCAGATCTGATCAGGCTTGCGCATGATATTTCTCCTTGGGCAAAACCCTTTAGAACCAACGAAACGTCATCGCCACGACTGGCGGCGCTCTGTATGTGCCGTTAGCCGTGAGACGTTGTCATCACTCATCTACCCGTATTTCGGATCATGATAACCGCTTTTACGTCCAAGCCACCAGGGGTGAGGGCATAGAGGACGCTCAAAGACCACGACGTGGACCATAGCCGACGAATTGTTGAGACTGCGCTCTAGCGATCGGCGCGGGCTGTCGGCATGAGTTTGTATTGGTCGGTTTGGGTAATGAAAGGTTATGCTGTAAATTCAATAGGTCAGTAATGTCGCGGGGGATTCCGCTGGTTGATCTGAGACGGTTTCTATCTTGTCCTTCATATCAACTACATGGGACAGATGGACGCTCGAACGACAGGGACGAAGCCGACGGGCGTTGAAGGCGCGGCTGCCCCGAGTGTGGCACCCAGGGCGGTCGAGGACGCCGCGACCGGCGGTGTTTTCTCGACTCTTAAGGCCCCAGCTGACGTGCTTGGAAACATCTTCCTAGGGGAGAAGTTGGCGCATGGGATCGTCGCCAGATTCTCGGTTGGAGGACCGAACATTCATGTGATGGACACGGACGTTCGGGCGATGCTGCAGAGTCTGCGAGATCACGCGAGTAAACTGCCTACATGCATCGAAAGCTATAAGATACTGAGAGGTTTCACGCCAAGTAAAGAAGCCTTGAAGGTCTGTGAGTTAATTATACGCAAACAGATGGGTGGAGCTCGGGAAGAGATAGCCGAGTTGAAGAGGATCGCCGATGAAGCGACGCGGATCGATCTTAAACGCCCGCACGACGCGTCGTGGAAGCGTGAGATGTCTTGCGCGATTGGCGGTGTGCCGACACGAGTCACTATTTCTCTGAGTTCAGTCTCCCTCGTAGATAGGCTTATAACCCACGTCGTAAGCACGGATTTATCGAAGGAGTCCCGCGCTAATCGCTATGGTTATCAGATTACCTTAAGACCTGAGGCGGAAGTGTCAAAGTTCTCGCTAGCGCCAGCTAGGCGGTTGTTCCGTCAAGTCGCTGAGATATCCGTGATGATGGCGCCGATGATGGTGACGATGTCCGCTCTCAGTCAAAGCGCTCTGGTAGGTATGGCTTCAAAGCTCACCCAGAACCCCTTGGCGCAAGGACTGCTGGTTGACATGATGACATTCTCAACCCTCGCGGCTGTTGGAGCGATCACGTTTATCGTGTCATCGAGACTTCAGCGAGCGCGACTCTGTCCGACGGAGAAGCCCGAGTCGCCGAAGTGACTATGTAGCTGTATCCGCGAAGTTGTCCATGACCCGCTCGCGGGTTAGCCGCTCGAGCCGAGCGATAAAATCACCGTGTCGCATCGTTGCTTGCTCCTTCACGCAGTAGCGACGAAGCGTAATCGTTCCTTCCTCGACTTCTTTGTTGCCGATGATGACGATATTGGGGATCTTGCTGGTCACGGCGTTTCGGATCTTCTTGTTGAAAGAATCGGTGCCGTTGTCTACCTCAACTCGGAATCCTTTTTGCTCAAGCGCGGTGACTAATCCATGGGCGTACTCAAGACATCCTTCATTCACTGGTATGATCATCGTCTGCGTTGGCGCCAGCCATGTTGGGAAAGCCCCTCCGTAGTGCTCTATCAAGATGGCGAAGAACCGCTCCATCGATCCACATAGAGCGCGGTGAATCATGTACGGCCGTTTCTTTCCGCCATCGGCGTCTGTGTACGAGAGATCGAATCGCTCGGGGAGATTGAAGTCGAACTGAATCGTGCTCAACTGCCACTGACGATCGAGCATATCTTTAACACAGATGTCGATCTTTGGTCCGTAAAAAGCCCCATCTCCCTCTTTGAGTGAGAATGGCAGCCCACTGCGCTGGAGCGCATTTGTGAGCGCCGTCTCGGCAGCGTCCCATTTCGACTCGTCTCCAACTCTTTGCGCGGGTCGAGTGCTTAAATAGAGATGAAAGTCTTTTAAGCCGAAGTCTCGCAGGAGTCCAACGCTGAAGGACAATACCTTATCGATCTCACTTGGCATCTGGTCCTCGCGACAGAAGAGATGCGCGTCATCCTGCGTGAATCCGCGTACCCTTGTGAGACCTGAGAGTGTGCCGCTTCGCTCGAATCGATACACGGTTCCCCATTCAGCGAAGCGCTTGGGGAGATCCCGATAAGACTTAGGAACAGCGTCGAATATTTTGCAGTGAAAGGGACAATTCATCGGTTTGAGGTAGTATTCTTGTCCCTCAACCTCGATGGGGGCGAACATCCCCTCTTTGTAAAAGGAGAGGTGACCGCTTGTCTCCCACAGTGTCGAGCGACCGATATGCGGCGAATAGACGAACTCGTATCCACCCTCAAGATGCATCTTTCGGCAGTGTTCCTCGATGCGATAACGGATTCCTCCTCCCTTGGGGTGCCACAGGATGAGGCCTGAGCCGACACCTTCATGATCGATGCTAAAGAGATCGAGCTCTCGACCGAGCTTTCGGTGCTCACGCTCTCGGGCTAGCTCACGTTTGTCGATAAAATCTTTGAGTTCGTCCTTGTTGTTGAAACAGAGTACGTACACACGAGTGAGCTGTTTGTTTTTCTCATCGCCACGCCAGTACGCGCCCGCGAGAGAATCGATTGTAAAACAGTCAGCTGGGATCTCGCCCGTGTTCTTCAAGTGTGGACCCGCGCACATATCCTCGAATGGCCCGTTCTTGTAGAAACCGATCTCTGTCTCTCCGCGATCGGCCAACTCGAGGCAGTACTCAACTTTGTATGTTTCTCCTCTGCCCTTGAGGTATTCGACCGCCTCAGCGACAGAGCGTTTAGAGGCGACGAACTCCTGGCGTTGACCGATGATCTTCTTCATCGATCTCTCAATGGTCTTAAAGTCTTCGGGAGTTAGGGGGGTCTCGACGTCGAAGTCGTAGTAGCAACCGGTATCGATCGGGGGACCAAAGGCTAGCTTCGCGTTGGGTCTGATCTGCAGGACGGCCTGCGCCAGTACGTGTGAAAGTGAATGACGAAGGGAGTAGAGGGGATCGTTTGATGCTTCCATATGTCCGACAAGAAAAAGTACCAAACAACAATACCTTAGAGCCTATTACCTTTCAATAATGGGATTTTTTTTTGGCGGGTCTCGGCGAAGTCGGGGGACTGTCACAGGGAGGTCCGTACCAGCCCCTACTAATCCTTCCGTATCCGACCAGATATATTCGTCTTTTTAGTCTCATATCTTGGAGAAAGAGTTTTTTGCCTTAAGGGGAATCACTAGCGCGTCGACTGTAGTATGTGAACACACACCACTCCGAGGAGGGGCTATGTCCGCAGACGCGCATGGGGCTGGAAAGAAAGATGAGCACGCAGGGGAAGAGAAACCCAAGAAGAGCAAAAAGAAGCTCATTATAATCGTGCTCGGCGCGCTCAGTCTGGTTGGAGGAGCGGGCGTTCCAATGCTCCTTATGGGCGGGGGAGAGAAACCCGCTGAAGAGGCGGTTGAAGAGGAGCATCACGAGGAACCAAAGCGTATCGAGACAGCTGATCTTGGCCAATTTGTGGTCAACCTCTCTGAAAGCACGGCCTTTCTAAAAGTACACATCATGATGGAGTACGACGCTGGTATCATTGATAGACAGACCGCGACCGAAGAGGGCGGAGAGGGCGGGAAGGCCCACGGCGGAGGAGCTAGTGGAGGTGAGAAGGCGGAGGGCGCGGCAGGTGGTGTTCATCCCCATCTCGCCAAGAAAGAGAATCAATTGAGAGACATTGTCATTCAGATCCTTTCATCCAAACAATCCACTGAGCTTTTAACGGCTGACGGTAAGAATCGCGCGAAGCAAGAGCTCGTAGATGGCCTAAATGAGGTGATCGGATTAGAGGAGCCCCCTGTGGTTGGCATCCTCTTCACAGAGTTTATTATCCAATAGTGCCGTCATGTCGGTGCGGCTAGTCACTCTTTGCGTTCTAGCCGTCTGTTGCCTCTCCGAAGAGTCGTCACACCGCGCTAATGCCACATGTCCTATTCGTCCGCAGTACCGGTTCTACGATGTTCAGGGGAACACTCCGGAAGAGGTGCGGGCGTCCATGGTAGAGCGAGGTCCTAAGGACGCGGGTGGAAAGGCGCGGTTCGCGTATACCGATTGGTATGTTTCGTGGCGTTGGAAAAAGAGACCCGATGGAAATGTCGATACAAACACGATTGCCTTGGAGTGTTCAGCGGAGATCCTTTTACCACGCTTGCGTCCCGTAGCCAGCACGGATCGAAGCTTAATTCGGGCGTGGCATGAATATGCCGAGCGTATGCGAGATCACGAGTTAAATCATGTGGCGCACGTATCGGTGAGAGCGCCAGAAATCATCTCGTTCCTCCGTAACGAGAGCGCTAGGCGAGGTGGTCTTTCGCCGGTATCCGCCAATAAGATCGTGACTGGGGTGGTCGGTCGCATTAAGGCCCTTGATCGAGCCTATGACAGAGCGACAAATCATGGATTGACCGAGGGCATCTGGACGGTCGGTCTGTCTACAGACAATATGCCGCTGAATTCGAGACGCGAGCCGTCGAGCTTCGCGCCATGAGCTCTGGGTCAGTTGAGCCGCGTATTCCTAACAGCTCATAAAGCGCGAACTCGCCAGTTCTGCCTTTCACCGATACCAGGCCGAGGGAACGAACCTCAACCGCGTCGGCAACTTCATTGTACAGGACATCGCTGATACAGATCGATGTGTTGAACTGCTTGTTGCTGCCTTCTAGGCGTGACGCGATATTGACCCCGTCACCAAGAGCAGTGTAACTGAGGCGCTCAGGTGTACCGATGTTGCCGACGAGCACGCTCGCGTAGTTGATTCCGACTCGCACGCCTAGGCAGGCTTTGCCCTCATCGCGCCACTGCTGATTGAGACGATCCATTCTTCGAGTTATCCGCAGCGCCGCTTTGCAAGCTCTTAAGGCGCCGTCATCAATCTCGGCCGGAGCGCCCCAGAAAGCCATGACGGAGTCACCTATGAACTTATCCACTGTCCCTAACTCTTCTGTCACAGCACTTGTCATCGCCGAGAACGCGGCGGTTAGTTGGGCGAGAAGCTGATCTGGGCTTGCTGATTGAGAAACCGTCGAGAAGTTCTCTAGGTCGGTGAACATGATGGCGAGCGTTCGCTCCTCAACTCCCAACGTTAGTGACTTTCCTTTCGCGATCAGCTGTTTGACGACATCCAGGGGAATGTACTGGGCGAATGAGCGAAGCGCGTTGTTAAGAAGACCAATTCCTTCGTGAAGTTCCGCTATCTCACGCGTGAAGAGACGAGGAGTTGAGTGGATAGACTCAAAGTCCATGGCGCGAATATGCCGAACGTTCAGCGCCATCGCCTCCACTCCTCGAGATACTCGGCGCGAGAATTTGTGTATGAGTAGCAGTTGAAGTGGAATGATCACGACCAATAGCCAAAGGATGAACTCTCGCGCTCGTTGAAGCGGCCCGATGAGGTCACTCTTGGGTGTGCTCATGAGCAGCCGCCACTGCAGATTAGCTTTGGTCTCGATGGGTGAGAGCGAGAGTAGGTGATCGACGCCGCCGATGCGAGCGGATTGGATCACGGTGGATGGAGATTGCTCGTGAAGATGTCTCATCGCGTCCGCGACGTGGGTCTTGAGTGGGAGTAGCGTGGACGCGAAGTCCCTGTCGATCTCTGTGGATGATTCATCAGACGGCATTAGTGGGGGGACGATGACTCGTTCGGAGTCATCGATAATCGCGACGATGGTCTGTGGGGTGACGCGACTGAGGTGCAAAAATCGCGCAATCTCGCCAGTGGTCACGCTGGCTAACACAACCCCCTTGAAAACCCCCTCAATGACTATTGGCGCCGCGACGGAAAGTACAGGCTCCTCGGTATCGGGGTAGGTAATTGGTTCCGTGATCACTGTTCGCATCGACTGTCGGACAAGGGGATAGTGCGATAACTCACGTGGGTCGATATTAGACGTCGTGGTTGTCTCTGAGAGGATCTTGCCCGATTCATCCACGAAGCTTTGGTGGAACTCTGAGTTGGCGGTGGGTTGAGACGCATCATGTCTAAAGGTATGCATGACCGCGGCCGAAGGCGTCTCAGGTTGACGAGTGCGCCATGCGTCATCCACGCGCGTCGATCCTACAGAGAAGCCATCCTCGTAGGCGATACTCATGGCTTCTAGATGAGTCATTCCCATAAATTGACCCTGAAGAGCGAAAGCGCCCGAGGGAGTTCTGAAGAATTCCGGGTCTCGCTCCGCGATGCGGGCTACTCCTTCCACGGCCCCGATCGATTCAGCGAAGAAAGTGTGAATGGAGCGTGTGATAGCTTCTTGACCTCGCCTCATGTCATACACGAGAACCTGTTGAGCCGCGCGAGAGCTTTCAATGTAGGCGCATGAGAGAACGAAAATAAGAGTTGGCACACTGAGTGCTAGAAACGCCACCATTAGCATGGTGCTAAAACGATATCGGCGCGTAGCAGTCTTCATGTGCGTGACCTAGAGGCGATTCTCAGAGATGAGATATCAAGGAGGCCGTTCAAAAATATCCTCGCGAGGAGGCTCAGCGAAATTCACTATGGCCAGGGTTCAGGGAAAGCGCGCTGATGTGTCTTCGCCGTTCGGCTTCGTGCGCCCAAGGTGTTGATACATCGAGCCGTTCTCCCCAAAGACGACGCATCGGTCGATAGCAGCGAGCCTCCGTGGATGGTGTTCTGAACCTACTCCACGCCAGTATAGGCGAGGCGACGCGAATTGGGCTAGTCGAATTAGATGGAGTCGAGAAGGCGCTCTGTGAGCGCTTCATAGGAGTTCGGAAGGGGCACCAAAAGCTCGGCTTTGTTAAGTGTTCGCTCGAGCTGTGAAGGAATAGGGGGGATGCCGTTGATGGCTTTTCGAACCACGGCGGTAAATTTCGCTGGATGCGCGGTAGAAACAAGTATCCCTGGGGCGCTGGAGTGGTAGCGAGCGCGATATAGCTGTAGCGCGCGAGAGGCGACGGCGGTGTGAGGATCGAGTATGTAGCCAGTTTCCGTGAAGTTAGTCACCATTTGCTGATATGTCTCCTCGTCTGATATCGAGTATCCCGACAAAATGTCAGGCGGAGGTCGTTCTCCCAATAACGCCGTGATTCGAGCGAAATTGCTCGGATTGCCGACATCCATGGCGTTGGAGATCGTCTCTATCGAGGACATCGGCGTAAAGCGACCAGACAAGAGGAAGTCGGGGAAGCTCCGGTTCGCGTTGCAGGCGGCTATCCAATGGGAGGCGTTAAAACCGCATCGTTGAGCGAGCAGCCCTCCCGTTATATTGCCTAGGTTTCCGCTGGGTACTACCACGACAGGTGGTTGTTCTGCGTGTAGAAGGGCGAAAACATAGTAAAGCATCTGCGGCAGGAGTCGCGCGATATTGATCGAGTTCGCAGAAGTGAGCGCCGTGCGCGCTAATAGATTTTCATCTCGCAAGGCTCTCTTCGCTAGCGCTTGGCAGTCATCAAAGGTTCCGTCCACTTCAAAGGCGGTAACATTGTGCCCCAGAGTCGTCATCTGCCTGCGTTGAATGTCACTTACTTTCCCCTTCGGAAACAGGACGGCGACTCGTATAGCTGGGGAGGCGCTTGTATCATAGAAGGCTTGCGCCACGGCGCTCCCGGTGTCACCCGACGTGGCGACTAGCACCGTGAGAGAGCGATCTGGAGTTCCCCAGAAGTGACGGAAGAGGCGAGCCATAAAGCGTGCCCCAAAATCCTTAAAGGCGCAGGTGGGGCCGTGGAAGAGCTCAAGTATGCGCGTGGTATCATTGAGGCGCACGAGCGGCACTTCGAAATTGAAGGAGTCCTCGCAGAGTCGCTCTATCTCGGAGCGGGTTAACTCATCTCCGATAAACTCGGCGACGATGTGAGCGCACATAGTAGGAAAGGGGAGATTACGCAGCGCATCTTGAGCCTCTTTGTCGAACGATGGAATCGCCGTGGGAATGTAGAGCCCGCCATCCGGCGCTATTCCTCGCAGCACGGCGTCTCGCCATGAGACGCGTGATTGAGGATCTGTGGTGCTATGTAGCTCCATGACTAAGACCTCTTTATCACCACGGCCCCTGTGGCATTAACACGAGATGTATAGCCGGTCGCCGTGATGCCCAGCGCGCCGAAGGATTTGACGATAGTCACCGAGACCGCTCGCGCGAGTTCTTCAGAGGCACAGAGCGCGAAGAGGGAAGGCCCAGAGCCTGATAGTGAACAGCCGGCCGCGCCCGCCTGAAGCGCCGCTGCTTTCGCGGTCAAATATCCAGGGACTAATTCCGCGCGTTCCGGTTCAATTATGCGGTCTTCAAGGGATCGTCCCATAAGCGCTACGTCATCTTGATAGATGCCGGCGACGAGCGCGGCGACATTTCCCCATTGAGCCACGGCGGCCTCAAGAGAGACGTTTCGTCGCAGCACTCGTCGCGCGTCGAAGGTCTTCAACTCTAGATGTGGGCTCACGACGGCGACCCAGACTGACGCTGGTGAGGGGAGTGATATAACGTCAAGTGGGTCGTAGCTTCTGATAAGAGCGAATCCTCCCAAGAGGCACGGCGCCACATTGTCGGCGTGAGCCGCGCCGCACGCGATACGCTCGCCTTCCATGGCGAAAGGAAGGAGTTCGGCCCGTGTAAGGGGGCAGCCAAGAAGTTCGTTGGCGGCGACTACAGCGGCGACGGTGCTGGCGGAGCTCGACCCAAGGCCGCTTCCGATAGGAAGCCCCTTGGTTAGTTCGAGCTCAAATCCAACTGATGGATATCTGTTCGGATCGGTGGACGCGAGGTGTCGAAGTAGCGCTCTAATCGATACTCCAGCCGTGTTTTTTTCGGCGTCGAGAGGAAGTCTTCCCTCGTCACCGGTTATTTTGGTCACGATTATATTATTAGACTCTGTTCGGCGCGCGGTGACAGTATCGCCCGGCGACTCAAGGGCGAATCCGAGCACATCGAAGGCGGAGCCCACATTCGCGACGGTGGCTGGAGCGAATACTGAGACGATCGAGGGGGGGAGTGTGTTCACGTTAACGCGCAATCCGTATGATGTCCGCGAAAACACCAGCGGCTGTTACCTCAGCGCCGGCTCCTGGACCTTTAATTACGAGGGGCTGTTCAGCGTAACGACATGACCTGAACGCGACGATATTATCGGCTCCTTTAAGCGCGCAAAAGGGGTGATCGGCGCCAACGGCACGCACTCCAATAGAGGCCTGTCGACGCTCACAGTCGATGTTGGCGGCGAAGAAAAGTCGCTGGCTCTGATTCGTGGCTTCTTCTAGCTTGGCGTCGAAGTATGGGTCGAGCGTTGGTAGCTTCGCTAGGAATTCCTCAAGACTCCAGCCCTGAGTCTCGGTAGGAAGCATAGGAGTTATCTGGATGTCGTCGAGCTCAAGGCTGAGTCCCGCGTCACGCGCGAGAATTAAAACTTTTCTCGCTACATCCATTCCTGAAAGATCGTCGCGTGGATCGGGCTCGGTATATCCTCGACTTTTTGCCTCGAGTACAGCTTCGCTGAATGGTACGCCGCTCGCCATCGCGTTCCAGATAAAACTTAGCGTCCCAGAGAGCACCGCCTCAATTGAGGTAATTCGGTCACCCGAACGGACGAGGTCGCTTAAGGTTCCAAGGATAGGCAGCGCGGCGCCGACGCACGTTTCGTGAAGAATCGGCGTACGCCTGAAACTCGCGGCGCTCTGCAATCGCTTGTAGAGATCAAGGGAGCCAGAAAAGCCGCGTTTGTTGGGCGTCACGACCGGAATGCAGCTGGCGAGTAGTTCAGGGTAGTGACCAGGTATTATGTCGCTCGCGGTACAGTCCACGAATACGCTGTGGGGTAGGTTCGCCGTCTTGATATCGGCGATGAACTCAGCCGCTTCAAAGGGCGGAGCGTCGCTCGGCATCGTTGGATCTATACCATTCGCGAACTCGTCATAAGAGGATAAACGCATATGTCGACTGTTCGCCATCCCACGAAGTCGCAAGTCGAGGCCGAGGTTCTCTCGCAGCGAGTCGTGTTGTTCCGACAGTTGTTTGAGAAGCGTTGAGCCGATTAATCCAGTCCCGATAATCCAGAGGTTGACTGTTTTCGTTCGGCTTATGAAAAAGTCGTCGTGAATGGCGTTTAGCGCTTTTACTTCATCAGTTCGGTGAACCACCGCCGATATGTTTAGCTCCGACGAGCCTTGCGCGACCGCCACAACGTTAACTCCGTTTGAGCCGAGCGCGGTAAAGACGCGACCGGACATCCCAGGGGTCTGGCGCATACGCTCACCAACCACCGAGATAATAGAAAGGTCGTTCTCGACGTGCAGAGGATCGATCCTGCCCGCTTTTATCTCTAACTCGAACTCTTGTCCCACGGCCGATTTAGCTAATTGGGCGAGCGCAGGATCAATCGCGCAGCAAATCGTGTGTTCAGACGACGCCTGAGTGATCAGAATTACATTGATAGAAGCGTTCGCGAGAGCTCGAAAGAGGCGCATCGCGGTGCCGGCGACACCAACCATGCCACTTCCCTGAAGTCTAATAAGGGCGATGGAGCTAATGGATGAGATCCCAGTTATGGGATAGGTGTGCTCGACGGTGGTCTCCACGATCCGAGTACCACCGCTCGAGGGGTTCATGGTGTTTTTGATAACCAGCGGGATGTGGGCGTCGATCGCCGGCTGCATCGTGGGGGGGTATATTACTTTCGCGCCGAAATGGCACAATTCCATCGCTTCCTCAAAAGTGATCTCAGGAATTGGAAACGCCTTAGATACCTTGCGTGGGTCGGCTGTCAGCATTCCATCGACATCGGTCCATATCTCGATCTCCCCGACGTTGAGCGCGGCGCCAATAATTGATGCGGTAAGATCAGAGCCGCCGCGGCCCAGGGTCGTTGTGGCTCCCTGGTCTGTAGAGCCGATAAAGCCTGTTATAATTTGCAGACATGACCGATTGGAGAAATATTTTTGGATCGAGGAGTATGTGATATCTCGCTCGATGAGAGCGTTTCCGAACTGATCATTTGTTCGCACTACTTCGCGCGCGTCAAGAACTTCAGCTGATGTTCCGCGCGCCGAGAAGGCTTCGGCTACCACGAACGCCGACAGGCGTTCTCCAAAACTCATGATATGGTCGAGTGTGCGGGCACTGCACTCTCTAACGAGCAGCACCCCCTGCAAGAGGTCCGCCAGCTCATTGAACATCACCTTGAGAGAGGCTATCGGCGTGCTGCGAGCGGTAGGGGGAAGGATCTGCTCAAGGGCATCTCGATGTCGTTTCTCAATCTTCTTAAGATCAACTTCGAAGGTTTTGTCCCCAGCGGCCGCTTGTTTCGCCAGCTGTATGAGCCCATCGGTGGTTCCACTGAACGCGGAGACGACTACGCCTGGAACCGCGCCTGCGGGGTAACGAACAGTATCAGTAACGAGGGCGATGATCTGCAGAATGCGTTCGGGAGTGCCGACGGAGGAGCCACCAAACTTGAGGATTCGTTTGCTTGTCATATGCGGGGGTCCATCACTCTATGAGCTTCGCTGGAGCCTCCCCGAGCGTTTTCACCTCGGAGGGGTCTCAAGACGGTTAGATGTCTGAGGTAAGGGTTCTGAATCGTTGAATGTTGCAGGGGGCGCCGGTAGTTCAAAGTAGGAAGTAGAGAACTAATGCAAAGAGTAGACTGGCGATGGTGAGAAAAGAGCTGTGGTTTCAAGGGGATATTGGTTTCTCGGGGTGAAAGGATTTGAACCTTCGACCTCACGGTCCCGAACCGTGCGCTCTAGCCGGGCTGAGCTACACCCCGTTAAATGAGCAACAAACATACGTCCTTAGATTGATTCTGGCAAGGATTCATGTCCCGCGCTGTAGCGAGCGTCAGCGGATGCGCATCAAGCCTCGCGTGACACGGGTTTCGCAAAACTCACGCACCTTTTCAGCTGCTTGGTACACACGCATCCCGAGCGGCTACCTGTCTTACAGAGAGATCAAACGGTGCCGAAGGACTAATCGGCAGTCTGCATATTGTGAAACACGCTCTGAACGTCGTCATCCTCCTCGAGCTTATCGATCATCTTCTGGATTTCGGCTTCTTGTTCGGCCGAGACGGCAACGTAAGAAGTCGGAATGCGTTGTGGTGTTGCGCTATTCACCTCGACGCCCTGAGCATCGAGAGCTTTCTGTAAATCTCCGAATTGCCTAAAGCTTGAGTAGAGAAGCAGTCCGTCATCCGACTCGAAGATCTCCTCAAGCCCGTGGTCAATTAGATTGAGCTCAAACTCATCGATGTCGCCTTTGGGCGTCGATATTTTGAACACGCCCTTGCGGTCAAAAACGTAATCGAGGGCTCCAGTTGTGGCGAGGTTCCCGCCATGCTTGGTTATAATGTTTCGTACGTTCGCGACAGTTCTGGTCGCATTGTCGGTGGCCGCCTCTACAAATATCGCTACTCCGTGAGGAGCGAATCCCTCATAGGTGATCTCGGCTAGATCAGCGGCGTCCTTTGATGAGGCGCGCTTAACCGCCGCTTCAATGCGGTCCTTGGGCATATTGAGAGACCGAGCGGTCTGGATAGCCATACGAAGGCGCGGATTGTTCGCGGGATCGGTGCCTCCGAGTTTGACGGAGATCGCTATTTCTTTTCCGAGCTTTGTGAAAGCCTTCGCAGTTTTCGCCCAGCGAGCGAACATTCTGTCTTTGCGTTTCTCAAATATACGTCCCATACGATAAATGTGCCTTTATGAACCTAAGCACATCTAGACTACTGCTACACGGCGGGTCAGATCAATACATGGCGGGGCGGTCATTTTAGACGTAATCCTCGGCTATTATGAGGCTTCGCGTTGAGTAAGCTGAGCCTGTATCGCGCGCGTAGTCTCTTCTGCCCGAGTCGTGATGATTGAATCACCAAGCGATTGTAACATTTGAAAGTCAGTCAAAGGCGCGCCCCCAAGAGTGGTGAAACCAGCTTTTATCCGCTCTTCGTATCGAATGGCGGTCGCGTCAATCGCGGCAAGTTGCGCGGTAAACGCGAGATCCTCATGAAAAGGCTCGATTTGTTGAGGGATGTTTCTAGACGCTATAAGGGCGCGAATTGAAGGGTAGTCGTAAAAAGCTTCAGCGAATATCGCCCGAGTTCCTGAGTCAGAACTGGACTTGGTGATCTTATATGCCGCGCTCGCCATCCCTGTTTGGCTGCCACCGCTATCCCCAAGAATTATTATTTCTTCGAATCCGTGTGTGGCGCAACTCAACCCGATATCAACCAGGAGCCGAACAAACGTGTCCTCTGAAAGTGATATCGTTCCTGGATAGAGCATATGCCCCGACGGTGGTTGGATCGAGCCCTGCGGCACGAATGAGACAAGGGGTGCCACGAGCGTGTTTCCCAGCCGACTCGCTATCTCGACTGAAAGGCGCTTCGTAATAAGATCGTGCTTGTTAAGGGCGACAAAGGGACCACTCTGCTCGATACCTCCGGTAGGGATAATAACGCGAGTATAGCCACGCTGGATGTGGTCTCGAACTTCCATCCATGTGAGTTGCTCTAGCAGGAGACTCCGAGGGCCGCTTTTCGACAGGGTCGCTAGCGGATTCGGATTGCGCAAATCTGAGGGGAGAGGAGTGTTCGGTGTCGGGAGATACGCAAGCGCTAATACAGCCGCGATGTTGAGCGCCACTAGTGCTAAGACCCTACCATTACGCGCCGTTGCGATAGCCATACCTCGTGTTCTTTAGCTCGCGCCCTCGTGTCAGTGAAGCTATACTGTAGCGTATGTCAGAAGCGCAGGACCATCCATATTTAGGGATTCTTCAGAGAGAGGTCCTGCCTCGTCTTACAGACCCATTTCTACTGCCGTCGAGCAGGATGTTTCTCGCGTATCTCGCGTCCAGCTTTTTAATCGCGGTGGTGGCGCACGCGGTAGTGGCTCGCAAGCGGGGCATCGATTCCAATCCAGTCGCGGACATACTGCCCAGGGATGTCTATCTACATCGATCGGCGGTAGTTGATTACGGCTATTTTTTCGTAAACGCGGTAGTTTCGGCGTTTTTGCTGGCGCCGTTCGCGGGTATTTCGCTTGGCGTCTCAAGTCAGGCCGCTCAATTTCTTCGAGAGTTCGGGTTGGCGACCGGTGGCTGGGGAGCGAATCCCTGGATAGTTAATGTGTTCGGAACCCTCGCGCTTGTGGCGGTGGCTGATTTTAGCTCATTTCTTGTGCATCTTTGGTTCCACCGTATTCCGCTATTATGGGAATTCCATAAAGTTCACCATTCAGCGCAAGTGATGACTCCTGTCACTGTTTTACGGATGCACCCGGTTGATGATCTGATGACGATGGTGGTGAGTGGGGTGCTCATGGGCACGGCCGATTCGGTTCTTAGAGTATGTGTGGCGCCAAGTTTTTCACCAGTGGGCTTGTACGGAATTACGATTTTCACATTTCTCTTCTATCTCTTTGGGTACAATCTTCGTCACTCACATATATGGGTCTCCTACAGTCCGTGGTTGAGTCGGCTCTTAATTAGCCCCGCGCAGCATCAGATTCACCACAGCAAGGCGAGACATCATTGGGATAAAAATTTCGGTTTCATGTTCGCGGTTTGGGATTGGATGTTCGGTTCCCTTTATGTGCCAAAGGAGAGTGAGACTTTGGAGTTCGGGTTGGGAACGGCCGAGGACGGGGAATACTCGTCGATTCTGCGACTGTATGGATTACCTTTTGTGAAATTGTTTAAAAGGTGCCGACGCCGGCATCGCTCGCCGTAGTCTGTGAGCTTACAGTATCGTAAGCCTGCAGTGTTGATACTTTATATCTAGCCTCCCCTTACACTTCGCAGTGATAGGAGCGACGGATCGAGGTGCCGGGATTCGACGCTGAGTTGAGAGCCGAGGCGATAATATTCGGTCGTGCCGCGTCGCAAACGATCGCCTCTGGACAGCCCGCGTCGATCGCTCGGACGGCGCACTCGACCTTGGGGATCATGCCGCCTGAGATAGTTCCCGCGTCAATGAGATGTTTGATCTCATCGGGAGTGAGCTTTGGTAATACAAGACCGTCTTTCTTCACGCCTGAAACATCGGTCAAGAAGACGCAGCTCTCAGTCCCAAGAGCTCCGGCAATGGCTGCCGCGGCATAGTCAGCGTTCAGATTAAGGGGTTCGCCGCTTGCGGTTTCCCCGACAGGGGAGATCACCGGAACGAAGCCCGCCTCAAGGAGAGCCTCGACGACGCTCGAGTCGACGCGCACTACTTCTCCTGTAAGTCCGAAGTTCTCGCCGTTCTTTCCAACAAGCGGTTTAGCCTCAATCATATGAGCGTCGCGTCCTGAGATCCCCACCGCGGGAGTTCCGTTTCGCGTGATTCTTGATACGAGATCCTTATTCACCGCCCCTGAGAGCACCATCTCTGTCGCGCGCATCCCCTCGGCGTCAGTAACGCGCACACCTTGGATGAAATTAGTCGTTAATCCTAAGTTCCCGAGCAGGCGAGATATCTCCTTGCCTCCGCCGTGTACCACGATCAGCCTCGCCCCCTGTCGAGCGAGCGCCGCTACCTCCGCGCATACGGCTTCCCGAACCTCTGCCTTTTCCATCGCCGCGCCGCCGTATTTTATCAAAAATCGCTTACCTTCGAGGGCTGACTTCTGGGGTTCCTGAGGAGTGTTGGTCGGATTCATCACTGCTTCTCCGTTCTGTAAGTCGAGTAGGCTGCTAGAGTTAAACTGGTCCAAGGGCGGGGGTCAGAAGTCCGCGGTCTTCTGAGAGGCCAAACACTAGGTTTAGGTTCTGAATGCACTGTCCCGCCATGCCCTTGCCGAGGTTATCAATCGTTGCGAGTATCGCGACCTGTTTGCCGCGCGTAGTCACATGCAGGTCACAGAAGTTAGTTCCGACGACATCGACTAGCCGCGGAGATGACTCTCGAAATCGTATAAACGGCGCGCCCGCGTAGAAGCGCTCGTACATCTCACGCATTATCCGCGGCTCAATAGGGGCGCGGAGCGTGCCGTAAGCGGAAACGAGTATCCCACGTGAGACTGGCAGGAGGTGAGGAATGAACATCATCGTGTTGGCGCTTGAAAAGGCCGGGCCAAGCGCTTGCAATATCTCAGGCTCATGTCGATGCTGGAGAACCTTGTAGGCCGCGCAATCGGCGGTTCGACTAGGGTGGTGCATGGAGGCTTGAGGCTCGCGCCCAGCGCCTGATGTTCCCGTTTTCGCGTCGATGACCACCGCTCCTTCAAAGACCTGAGAAGAGAGGGGCGCCAGGGCTACAATAGCCGCGGTGGCGAGACATCCAGGATTTGAAATGAATCGGGCCGCAGGCACCTCGGACCGAGAAAGCTCTGTGAGACCATAGATGCATTCAGCACGAATCTCCTCGGCGTATGGCACTTCGGGGTAAAAAGCCTTGTGCGCGGTTTCGTCGCGTAGTCGAAGATCCCCTGATAGGTCAATGATGACGGCGTTCGCGGGTAGTCTCTTGTCGATTATATCTTTGATCGTGTCCGGTGCTAGGCCACTCGGCATCGCGAGAATGAAGGCGACCTTCCTGTATCGTGAGCACCAATTAACTGTCAGCGACGGGGAGAATGTCAGTGATGTGGTCGATTGGAGGTGCGTGTGCACTGTGTGAACTGGTTTGCCGGCGTGAGAGCGCGAGATTACCTCGGCTACTTCTATCGCAGGGTGCGTGACGAGAAGACGCATGACCTCACCGGCGCCGTAGCCACTTCCTCCAATTATCGCCACACCGAATGGCTTATCCATAACGTCAGTATCCTACTTACCGTTGAGGAACAGCGCGTACTTCTCATTGAGGCAGGCGCCGAAGTTGAGGCTCTGAAAGAAGGGTACGTTTGAGGTCACGACCATTATCTCGTAAATGTTCTGACGCTTGGCTTCAGCGACAGCGGCTTCAACTAGCTGTCGACCAATGCCACGCCCCCGGAAATCCTCCGCGACAACGAGCGTGCGAATCTCGGCTATCTTCGGGCTGTATACCTCAAGGATGCATGATCCGGCGATGGCTCCGTCCTCTTCCGCTACGAAGGTTGATTTTAGCAGCTCTTGGTAATTCTCCTTGGATCGTGGCAGGAGGGTGTCGAGATTTCTCTCCACCATCGCGAGGATCATGGGGATGTCGTCCGGGCGCGCAATTCTAATCATCCCATATTCATACGCTTGTTCGAATCCTATCGCAAGAAGTCGGGACGGCTCGAATTCGGAGATAGAATCGGACGGCTGAGCTGCTCGTCGACTCTAAGAGATCCCGCTAGACGATTGACTCTTCGAGACTTTGGCTCTCCGATACTATGGCTCTGCGTAAGTGGGTGCAGAGACTGCATGAAACGCGCGGCTAGCGGGAACAGGACGCAATACAACTTTTTAGATCGAAAAGTGTCTCGAAACGGTAAGGATTGCGCTACTCCTGCCGACCCCTTCTCTACGGGCGAGGATGGATTCGAGAAAGACGCTGGAGGCGTGGAGGGATACGATAAATGCGTAGAGATAACGTGAGGGTCTATGGGACATCTTCGAGGTAACTCCAAGCGTGGAACAGGAAAAACAATGGCGGGTTCTTACAGTGATACAGAAGTTTTGGACGTGTCTGGATGGAATTGGGGTGGTGAGATGGCGGTAAAAGCGGTGAATCCGAGTCACAATTCCGTTTTAGTGGTGGATGACGATCCAGAGCAGTTAAAGTTTTTAGGGAAGATAATTGAGAAAGCTGGGTATCGGGTAATTAAGTCTGAGTCGGCGACGGAAGCCCTCGGCGTGTTAGAGGATAAGGCGGTGGACCTCATCGTATCTGACTATAAGATGCCAGAGATGAATGGGTTTGAGTTTTTGCAGGCAGTGCGTGGACTAGACGCCAATAAGGGAAGCTGCGACGTGCCAGTGATCATGCTGACCGCCTGCGGTGATGACCTTGAGTTCGTGGCGCTAGAGCGTGGAGCGGATATGTTTTGCGAGAAATTCCGAGCTGATAGTTTGCTGGTGAAGCAGATCCGATTTCTGCTCGAGATGTAGAGGCCAGACGAAGCGCCGCGGCTCTAGCATCCCCTGAGATTCGGGAATTTCGGGTGCGTAGACTCCAGATTGGTATATGCTATCAGGCATGAAGACCCTGGCGGATATGACCGAGAGAATCGTGGCGTTTCGTGACGCCCGAGAGTGGAAGCAATTTCATACGCAGAAAGACATGGCGCTTTCCTTGGCGCTGGAAGCGGCTGAGGTGCTCGAGGTGTTCCAATGGAAGACCACTGAGCAGATCGAGAGTCAGTTGCCGGCGCTCAGAGAATCCTTGGGCAAGGAGCTCAGTGATGTGCTCTATTGGGTGCTTCTTATGGCCCATGACGCTGGTATCGATATAAGCGCGGCCTTCGCCCGTAAGATGAATGAGAACGAGAGCAAGTACCCGGTGGACTTGGCGAAGGGGAGTAATAAGAAGTACTCCGATTTGTAGCTGATCGTGTTTAGGGGATGGCGGTAGTCTCTTCTCGCCGCGCGGATTGTCATGAGTCTGGAAAAGGATTGGGATGCGCAACGCGGCGGGTGCGGAGACCCGCCCTCCCGATTGTAGTTCGTGATTACGTCAGGGGCGGACGGTAGTCTCTTCCCGCCGCGCACTGTCTGGGAATTAGCCGATCAATTAGAGCTTCATCTTACGAAACACGAACTCGGGGATATGCTGGATAATCAGCATAATAAACCGCCAAAAGAAAGGAGTGTATACAACGGCCTCACCCCGAAGCATCGCCTTGTGAATTCGTCGTCCAACGGTTTCGGCGGACGCGAAGAGCGGACCTTTGGGAAGGTGCGTCGTCATGGGAGTGTCCACGAAACCGGGCTTCACCGTGGTAACCGTGACTCCGGCGGGCGTGAGTCTGTTGCGCAGGCCCTGCAAGAAAATAGCGAGGCCGCCCTTTGAGGTGCCGTAGAGGTAGTTGCTCTGACGTCCGCGATCGCCCGCCACCGATGTGATGACGGTGATATTACCGACCTTGCGTTTCTCAAAGTAATTGGCGAGCCAGGTGCAGAAAGCGATTGGACTAACAAGATTGATGGTGATGGTTTCCTGTGAGCGAGACACGGATCGCTGGCACTGGCCCTGGTCGGGTAGTTCGCCATGGGCTATGAGAGCCGCGTCTATCTCTCCGAGCTTATGAAACGCCTCCTCGAGTATGCGTTCGTGAGATCCGATGTCCAGCGCGTCAAACGTGGCTGTGTGGGCGGCGCTTGCGCCTCGAACGGTGAGATCCTGGGCGAGTTCGTCGAGTCGACGCTGATTGCGCGCGATGAGAAACAACGCGGCTCCCGCTTTGGCGAACTCACGCGCGGTCTCCATCGCGATAGCCGATGTCGCCCCGATAATCACTATCCGTTTCATACTGTCTCCATTACTCGTCGCCACAGGCTAGATGAGAAGCGAGGATCTATGTGTGGCATAAACTCTTGAAGTCTCGGGTGTGACGCTCGAAAGACGTGAGCCGGCATGCGAGCGTCTTTCGCGGGATAAATGCTCCCGCCCGCGTCCATCACGATTTTGTCCAACTCGCTCATCAATCGCAAGGTTGGTTCTCCGTCGTTTGGAAAATCGAGAGCGAGTGTCACTCCTTTTCGGGGAAACGACATGATTCCTGGTGACGGAATATCTCCAAAGGTTTTAAGGACCGCGAGAAATGAGGCTCGTTTCGAGCGCGTGATCCGAGTGAAGATCTCCCTGATAATACCGCGGTCCTGCTCAAACGGGACTACGAATTGATACTGAAAGAATCCTCGCGCGCCGTACATCCGATTCCAATTGAGAATGGAGTCGAGGGGGTAAAAGAATGGCTCGTAGTGGGTCAGTCCGTCAACAACGCGACTTGTCTGCTTGTTGTAGTAGAAGGTGTTGAAGCTGCGGATGAAAAATGAGTTGAGGAGGTATGCGGGCGCCTGACATGGGAATGGAATCGCGAGTTTGCGCGGCGATCGCTGACGAGTTTGATCAGAGAAGTTCCCCGCCATGAAGAGTCCACGACCCAGGTTGCTGCCTTCAGAGGTGCAATCGACCCACGAGACGCTGTACTCAAACTCGGCGTCACTCTCCCGCGAGATGTCAAAAAATTCGTCCAGGTTTCGGAACTTTGTGGTGCGAGTGTTGAGGTACGGCGAGCGAATGGCGTGCAGTTTGAGCTCTACCCAGGTGATAAGCCCTGTGAGTCCCATTCCGCCGATGGTAGCGGCGTAGAGGTGGCTGTTCTCGGTCGGGGAGCAGGTGAGGTGTTCACCTGAGGATCTGAGCAAGCCGAATTGAGTCACGTGTCGACCGAAGGTCCCGGCGACGTGGTGATTCTTGCCGTGAATATCGTTCGCGATAGCTCCGCCGAGCGTCACGAATTTGGTGCCTGGTGTTACGGGTAGGAACCATCCTCGAGGCACGAAGACATCCAGAATAGTGGCGAGGCTTACACCCGCTTGAGCTCGAAGAACTCCGCTGACGGTGTCGAAGGAGATGAACTTATCGAACGCGGCAAAGGGGATGATTGTCTGTGTGTCGTTAAGGCAGCTGTCGCCGTAGCTTCGACCAAGACCATACGCAAGCACGGTTCCGCTATCGCTCGGGAGTGGGAGTGGCCCGTTGACATGAAGCATATGAGCCACACGTTCATTGGTGACCTTTGGATATCTTCCCCACGATTGATAACGGGCAGGAGCGGACTTTGGCATGGGTGTGAGCTACGAAACGTTCATGTTATTTCATCAGCGTAGCCGCACATGGAAAGAGGCGCAATTACGAGAATGATATCAGTAGGTTCGATGCCGATAGTCGCGAACACGGTCCAGCTGCTTCGAGAGATAGTTTACAATCGGCGCGCCGCGAGCAGACGTAGTTCTATTATGCTTCTCTTTTGGGTTCATCGCGGCTGGAATAGCATACTAGTGGGGTAGTGTACGGAAATACAGTTTTAGTCCTGGCCTGAGCTGTCTGCTAATTCTACCGAGCAGCAACGAGGATAGATTTTGCGTCATCCTATAAGGTAGTTAGGTTTTTATCTCGGGTGAGACTGCCAGACAAGCAATGTGGAGTGACATGCAGGAGCGACAAGATGTAATAGGCGTTGTGTGCGCCGACGTGGATGGGACTGTCCTTGACACAGATCTCTTGTATGAATCTCTGTTGTTCGCGTTGAAGCGTCATCCGAGTGTCATCTTTCTCGTGCCGTTCTGGTTGCTACGAGGACTTCCCTATCTGAAAGCGCAGCTCGCGAGACGAGCGGCTGAGATGTCCGTATCCGCGATACCGCTCAATGAGTCCGTAGTGTCATACTTGCAAGAACGGTCGGAGAACGGGAGCTCGATAGTCTTGGCGTCGGCTTCACATACTTCACTTGTGGCGAAGGTCGCTGAGAGGCTTAGTTTTGTGAGTCAGGTGATTGGCTCCGATGAATCGGTAAATTGCAAGGGAGCTCGCAAGGCTGACGCTATTGTGGCGCAACTTGGTAATGTTCCATGGGAATATGTAGGGGACTCTCAGGCCGATCTTAATGTGTGGAGACGCGCATCTTCGGTGGTATGCGTGAGTGGCAGCGCTCGATTTTCCGAGGTTGTCCGACGGGAGTTTCCCAAGGCCACATTTATTCAAAAGCGACGATGGAGCGCGGCCACGCTCGCGAGAGCTCTCCGAGTGCATCAATGGCTTAAGAACGCGCTGGTGTTTCTTCCGTTAATCCTGGCGCATCAGTGGAGAAACACGGAGGCCATAATGGGTTCGCTCATCGCCGCTGTTTCTTTCTCTTGCTGTGCCTCGGGTGTGTACCTGCTCAATGATCTATTGGACCTAGAGGCGGATCGACAACATCCCCGCAAGCGCAAGCGACCATGCGCCTCTGGTGAGTTACCATTGACCGTCGCTTTGGTACTCGCTCCGATTCTTTTCGGGGCAGGCTTTCTGATAGCCAGTATGGCGAGTCCCTCGTTCGTGGCGATCCTGGCGTTATATCTGCTGCTCACTACCGCGTATTCCTTTCGCCTCAAGGCGCTTGCCCTTGTCGATATCATCTTGCTGGCGATTCTCTATACCATTCGCATCGTCGGGGGTGGCGTGGCGGCGGGTATCGCCGTCTCTCAGTGGCTTCTCGGGCTGTCGATGTTTCTTTTCTTGAGCCTTGCCTGTATCAAGCGATTTTCTGAGCTATTGGTGTTGCAGCAGAGAAACGAAAACCGCACATGGGGGCGAGGATATTCGGTAGGTGACATCGAGCAGGTCGCTTCATTTGGTTCCGCTTCAGGATACATCTCAGTGCTTGTATTGGCTCTCTACGTGAGTAGCCAGGAGGTCGTGAAGCTGTATCCGAATCCGCAAGTCATTTGGCTCGCGTGTCCCCTCTTGCTTTATTGGATAAGCCGGATCTGGTTGCTAGCGAGGAGAGGACTGGTACATGATGATCCCTTGGTATTTGCGCTCCGAGACAGAGTTACCTATGTTGTGGGATTCCTCGGAATGCTTATATTCCTAGGAGCCAAGTTCGCGCTGTAAGATCCGCCCGGACCCTAAGCGGTGTTGGTCTGAATAATGTCTAGCGCGGCATTTAGTGTTTTTTACCCCCACTATTATCGACGCTTATTAGAGGGAGTCGCATGAGATTTGTATCGCCACTCAGGTTCGTCGGAATGATTACGATTGTGGCTTGCCTAGGATGCGCCGTTCCTCGTGATCACCACACATTCTCCGTGTACGCGCCTGGCTCCGAGCAGAATCCGTTTTTATCGACCGATGACCTTCTAACCGCGGGACTCGTCTCGGAATCGATGGTTTATGGAGCTAAGGGGAGGCTATTCGAAGCGGAGTCGCGACTCCGCAAGGCGCGCTATCTTGATCCAAATAACGAGAAGGTGCAATTCAATTTAGCCGTCGTTTTGGGGCAAGGCGGTAACTCAGAGGAGGCGCTCGAGATGCTTAGTAAGCTTCGCGGGTCGTCAGGCGATCAGCCGTACCTGATCGTGGCCACAGCCGATATTCATAATGGGCAGGGGGACCGAGAACGGGCCCGGACGGAGTTGAAAAAGGCTTTCTCTATGTATCGCGGCGCCGCCAACGACGGTCAAGCGGCGATTATCGCTCGGTCCATCTCAAACCTCGCGTTCGCTCAAGGGTTAGAGCAGGAGGCGCTGTGCTATTCATGGGAAGCGCTCACGCTCGCGCCGTCACCACAGCAGTTAGGAGCGCACACTGGGCTCCTTGTCGCTCTGAATATGTTTTCGGAAGCGGAGAGTCTCGCCAAACAACGAATTCAGCAATCGCCACCGTTGGGAGCGTCGGTGCAGGTTCACTATGCTTTGTCGCTCGCTCATATTGGGCAAGGCGATGTCGCTGGGGCGCTTCGAGAAGTTGAGGTCGCGCAGGACCTTTTGGCGGAAAACCCTGAGATTGGAGCAGAGGTTAACTCGCTGTGGTATCTCCTCAAGACACTATCTCCTGATCCAGAGGATACCGAGGCAACGCTACAAAAGTTCGAGCAATCTCATATCGACGCGGCTCGATTGCGAGAAAAGCCTACTTACGCGCTCGTCCGCTGGCCCGCTGCGGCGCGAGAACTCTTGAGTAAGGTAGTGGATCCAGCGTAGCGACCGTAACGCTTGAAGTCGTACCTGGAGAAGACTAGCGCTTCGCGCCCAGTTAGATAATCTTAACAGCCACTGGGGTTAGAAGTCGTCTCCGGCGACGTCCGCGCCGCTGAAGTCCCCTTCATCGAGGTTGTCAAAACGAGTGTACTCGCCAGAGAAAGCTACTCGCACCGCACCGGTCGGTCCGGAACGCTGCTTGGAGATAATTATCTCCGCGACGCCTTTGTCTGGCGACTCTTTGTTGTACACCTCGTCGCGGTAAATAAACATGATTATGTCCGCGTCTTGCTCAATAGCTCCGGATTCTCGGAGATCAGACATCATCGGTCGCTTGTCATTTCTGGACTCCACGGAGCGGTTTAGCTGCGAGAGCGCGATAACTGGTACGTGGAGTTCCTTAGCGAGCGCCTTGAGCGATCGCGAAATATCGGAGATCTCTTGCTCTCGCGAGTGGCTGTACGCGGGGCTTCGTAATAGCTGCAAGTAATCCACTATTATCATTCCTAGGGGATGATCTCGATGAAGTCGTCTCGCCTTGGCACGCACCTCGGTGATGGTCAGGGCAGGGGTGTCATCGATATAGATCTCCGCCTCGGAGATGCGGCTAGCGCCGTCGACGATTCTGGCGAAATCGCGCTCAGTTAGCTCGCCGGTCCGGACCTTTGAATTGTTAATTCGCGACTCACTACATAGCATTCGGAGAACCAATTGCTCTTTCGACATTTCGAGTGAGAAGAACGCGACGGGTTTGCGATTATAGATGCCCACATACTGACTCCATCCGAGCGTGAGGGCGGTCTTTCCCATGGCGGGACGGGCGGCGACGATAATGAGGTCAGATGGTTGGAATCCGGCGGTAAGCTTGTCGAGTTTAAGCAGTCCGCTCGGAACTCCCGTGACGGGCTCTTTCTGGTCGTAAAGCTTTTCGACTAATCGGATTGAGTCCTGAACGACATCGCTCACTTTTGAGAACGAGGCGTTTATTCGAAAGTCTGAGACTCCGAGAATTCGTTGCTCAGTCGAATCTAGGAAATCCTCCAGCTCTCCCTCCAAGTTGAAGGCCGAAGTGATGATGTCATTCGACTCGTGAATGAGACGACGTCGGATCGACATCTCTTTGATTACCCGCGCGTAGTAGCCCACATTCGCGGCGTTTGGAACCGCTGAGGCGAGATATGAGAGTGTTTGCGCTCCGCCCACGTTCTCCAACTGACCCATGGCGCGAAGTTGTTGACCGAGAGTCACGATATCGATCGGCTCACGCTTGTCAGAGAGGGCAGCCATCGCCTCGAAGATGGTCTGATGAGAGGCTTTATAGAAATCCTCCGCTCGGATGCGCTCCAGACACACGTTGATCGCTTGATTGTCGAGAAGGATGCTGCCGAGAACTGATTCCTCAGCCTCTAGTGATTGAGGAGGCATGCGACCAGACACCTGTGGCGCCTGAGAGGACACTCTTCGTTCTCGATCTCTTTCTTTATATCGCCGTGTGGTTTCCATACATCCGTCGGGGGAGTCGTTGGGCCGGCCCGCTTGGGCGATCGGCGGCAGTGGACACCGAGTATCTGGCAGAGGCTCAACGAGGTCAATCGCAAAGCGCCGTTTAGATGAATTCGGCGCTCTGATGTTCGCGTCCAAGGCGCGACGGCTCGGGCCTTTAAGAATATAGCTGTTTTTCGCCAGTTTACGGTGGCTAGGCTATGGGGACACTGAGCGTCTCTAAGTGGGTGGTGCCGCTCTCTCGGTGTTTGATTAGCTAACTCTACCGTAGTTAATCGGCGCTAGTCCGTGTGTGGTCGTGGAAGGCCGAAGCGCTGATCCAGAAACGCCCGCAACTCGGACCGATCGAAATCGAGACCGACAGGTGCTGACTCTGGAAAGACGAGACTGGCGAGGAGCGAATCGAAGAGGTGAAACGCTCGGACGAGGATAGCCCGGTCGGTCTGTGACGTCATTACGCCGATATCACACTGGTATCGCCGTGACTTCTGGTAATCCGGACGATACGTCGTGTCATCCACCCGCAAGTTGGGAGTAACCTCTAACTGTGTCACTCGTCCATGGTCGATTATCGCCGCAAGTTGATACGGCTCACTTGGGAGACCTAGTGTCACCGCTACTTTGCCCTCGTCAAGATAATGTAGCCTGCAGTCTTCAGGGCTGCCGCAGCTAATTTCCGCGTATTTCTTGATCAGCAGAGTGCCGACATTGTACATCCTCTGCCCTTCGATGTCGTTGACATGCGGTAGGGCGCACGCATACGGGTCACCAGATATGCTCATCCAGCTCGCGTCCTCGTCGAGCGAGACAGTCTGGCTAAGAAGCTTCTGGACGACTCGAATGCCGTGGGATGACTGGCTCGCCATGGCACCAACTAGCGCCTGCAAGAAGACATCCCTCTCTCCAGCTTGCTCGAGTGACTCCTTAGATAGAAAGGCGGTGAGACGACCACCTAATCGATTAACAGCGACGATCTCCAGGCTTCCCATAGGCGCGAAGTCCACGTCTATTTGATCAAGGAGTTGAGGGCTGGTTTTCTTGAGTCTACGATCGGAGAGTGACAGCCGAATGGAATCGATTCCTCTAGCCATTCGGACGATATCTTCCGCGTCTCCAGGAACCACCGGCGATATCTCAACCGCTGGCTCAGCGCTTAAGGTGAAGGCGAGGTCCGATCCAATGAGCTCCTCAAGGGGTGGGGCCATTGGCATCGGTATCGCCGCTTTTAGTCCGCGTAAACGCTGAATGGCGTCGAGGCGAACTTCATCACTCTCGTATGTGGCGAATTGTCGCATGGCGCTGAGAATCGCCTCTCGTTGGCGATTTGATGGCTCACTTAGATCCCCCTCGTCATCACGAAAGACCCATGAATATACTGACGGCGATTCTCCCGCGTTGCTATGGAGAGTTAGGAGCGCAAAGTGTTTACCAGCGGCAAAATGCATGACGGCTCCCGATGATAGCTCCTGGGTAATATCCCATGTGGGCAACTCTATTGACCCGTTCGCGATCAACGAATCAGTCAAGCTCTCGTTTTCCGAGGTCATTCCAGGTGCGGCCGTGTCTTCACGAGAGGTAGTCACTTGAGTGTCCGTGACGAGGAGGTGCCTCCTGAGTTCCGCGGAACCGTGATGCCAAAAGATCTCCATCGCTTGGTACGTTTGAATCAACAAGTCGCGGCGAATATCCTCATCCGCGTGAAGATTTCGATCCAGGCCACTGACGATCTCAAATAGCTGTTTCTCTACCTTATCGTGGGCGTCCGTAGTTGAGAGATCCAGGATTGCGCTACCCATATCGACTAAGATGTGAGACTCCAGTCTGACCTTGTTCCCATCTTCTCGTTTGGCGCAAAAAAAACGTGAGGACGCGCATTCAGGATTCGCTAGATACTCATTGAAAGAGGGAATAGCGTACCCCATCGGAGGGACCAAAGATTCATCTCGTTCCCGTTCCAGTATTCGTTCCGGAATCCAACCCGCGTTCGGACTTCGTCCGGTTACATTCGCTAGAGCGCGGGCGGCTTGAAATGGGGAGATCTCTCGACTCTCCGCGAATGCCAGAATGCTCTGCACCTGCTCTCGGATTTCCGTCGGAACGCAGCCGGATAGTCGGTAAGCCGCGAGATCCTTGCCGTTGGAAAGTTTGACGACCACCGATAGGTCTGAGAAAGGCTCGGAAGCTTGCCCGTGATGGCGCATGAAGTTGATTCGTAAGCGCTGATCGAGCGGGTCTCTAATGGAAACCGTTTCAGCGAATGCGAAGGGAACGAAGGATGCCCTTACGCTCTCCCAGTCAAGACTGGGACAGCGAGTGCGCCGAACACTGGTCTCAATAGCACTGAGCCCTGAGCCGTCATCTGACCTAAATGGACGATGTTCCGCTAACACTTAATTTACCTACTGGAGTACTTCTTTACGCAACCGAAGTCTTACTGCTCTGTAGGCGGCGCACAAGTGCCGCAGCGAGAATTTAGCTCAAAGACGCAATTATTTAACAATTAATCGGGCCTAAACACCAGAATAAAATTGTTTGGTACTACGCTGATAACATTCAGTAAATGACGGCGATCTGTCGCTACGTCAATTAGTCACGCCAGATGGTCTCTGAATCTGATAGGTCCATCCACTTCGCGGCGGACTTCAAAACATCGCCCTGGTTGAATTGCCCGAAGTCGGCGGTGGTTGTATCAGCGCCGAGATCTTTAATCATGCTCATAGGATACGAAAGCTCGCGGCTTGGGCACACCACGACCACTGAACGCCTTACTCCAACGAGGGATGAATCAACTTTTAATAAGGGGCCGGAGCCGCGAGCGCTTTGTTCCGAAGTCGCTTGCGAGATGTCCTCTTCGGTAAGCTCAGGGCGGCCTCGCCTCGGGCCGGCCATAGCGGCTTTAGCCGCCTGAAACTCAATTGGGAGATACTCGTTTTCCTTGCTGAACGATGTGAGTCCGAGCGAGAACGCAACCATGTCAGCCGCCATCTCTAAATCCACGGTTACCTGCCTGGTAATACCCTTCGGAGGAAGACGTTTTACGATTACGGACAATCCCGCCTTAGCGACAGCGTCAAGAAACGCGCGCTGCCTGGAGTCGTCCTCATAGGGGATAAGGGTGTAATATCGGGCGACAATCGGTTGTAACCCTGAACTAACGCCCCGCACGAGCGCTGTCATGTCGACTTTGCGGTTGATACGTCGTGTGGCGCGATCGAGACCTGTGCCGTCGATAAATAATCCGACAACTCGCTTCTCTTTCTTTTTGACAAATCCAGTTCCTAACTCTTCAAACTTCATAAGACCTCGTGTTGTCGGGCTCCCGGTATCGCGGTGCCTGTGCGCCAAATAACGACTATCTACCCGTATTAAGAACCGGAAGTATAGCTCATTGACCCGTTGTACGCTAGTCGCCATGTGACTGAATTGGTTGCGGATTTGCTTTGCGTCTGAGTCGTTGAGGCACATCCTCGAAATAAAAGAGCATACCAATACTTACAGCCGCGGACCTAGGAGGAGAGAACCCTAAGAGAGCGCAATTCTATGCAACCAGATCCACAAGTCGGTCAATCAGAGAGCGATTTATCAACTGTTATGGGATTAGTCCGCCAGGCAGGTGTCAGAGTAGAAATCGAACGCGAGGATCTTGTTCTGCCGAAGACCGCTCGAGGGTATCAGGTCACCAACGACATTCTTATCTCGCACTGGATCCCCTCTTTTGATCCGAAGTTTCTTCGACACTTTGGTATTCAATCAATTCTTTGCCTGGACGGCAAACATCAGCCTGAAATGGCGAGCGTTCTCGGTGTGCAGCGAGTCGTCTCGACGAACATGCCCGACGGAAGGGGGACGACCACAGACATGGTCCGACGACTTGTGGGGCAACTGCATGAGCTTGTGACGAAGCATCCAGCCACTCTGGTGCAGTGCAACGCGGGACAGAGTCGCTCCGCCTCGGTAGTGGCCGCGTATTTGGCGATACACAGAGGATTTAAGTTTTCAGAGGCGTTGGCGACTGTTCGAGAGGCGCGAGCTCCGGAAAGGAACGTCATATACTGGCAAGAGACCTTAGACGCTATGAGGCCATTAATGGAGGGGTTGTGAGTGCGACCCTAGTTCCGACGCCGAGCAATAGGGTTGCCCCCGATAAGAGCCGAGAGCTTCACCCTTACATCAATGAAACATATCGGCACTCGGAGTTAGCGGGTTTAACGCAGACGTTCAAGCTTGAGCCACGAGAGCAGTTTCGTAAGCAGGTGTATGAAACATGGCTTCCAAAGTGGGATGAAGAAATCGAGGGTGTCTCATCGAAAGCCTGGTTTCAAAACGCGGAGCACGATGGGGCGGTACAGCTCAAGGAATATACTGGAGCAGAGCTTCGAGCGCTGAGGGATTTAGACCAAATTCACTAGAAAGAGGCGTGTCATTACGAGCAGGTGTTAAGGAAAATTCAGATGCCGTTTGACCCTGAGCGGTCATTTTCGGGACGGGGTGAGGGGCCCGTGGTTTTCGTAAAGGACGGAGACCGTGGCGCAGTTATTGTGGTGAATGGCAACCATCGAGCCGGGGCCATTATGTTGGAAAAGTACAATCCGACTGGTAGTCCGCTGTATGTCGTTGAGTTCTCAAGTATTGAGGCATACGAAAAGTTCGCGGGGATTACTCTGACTCCCCGTTCATATTTGAATATTGAGGTCGAGCAGGGTTCGAGAAGGCGTTCCTAAGCGATGCCCGCTCCTTATCGGACCTCAACCCGGGTGCCCACCGTAATCGCCGAGAACACCTGCTGCATTTCGGTCGCGCTCAGACGAATTCCACCGATCTCCTGCATCCACACGGGACCGCTGTGAATGGGAGTGTGGTTATTCAGAAAGATCGTTTTGGGACCTAAGGCGGCGCGCTTGAAGCGCTCGCGGCTTCCTTCCTCGGGGACAACCATGGATCGCTTGAGGAAGTACTCTCGTGGCGCGTACCAAAGGGGGTTCTCCTCTTTGAGGGTAACAGAGAATGAACCCTCGGGAAGATACTGAGCGCCCTCGGTCTTTATGGTGATAGGGGCGGCCCCAGGATTGATGGCGGTTAGAGTCTTTTCCTTTCGTGAAATGACAATCGAACTGCTTTCAGAGGATTGAGTCAGGTCGGTGGAAACAGGGCGTAGTGAGGCCCGTGGCGAAGCGGCTTCAGTCGATGTGGAGGGAGAAGTCGAGACGGAGGGAACTGGTCGGGAGAGGGCTAGTGAGCCATCACGGAGCCAGGCCTTGTCGCTCGTGGATGAAGAGGTAATCCCACAGGCGGTTAGCATGCCTAGGGAGGTCATGAGGCTGCTGACATAGCAAGCCGTACGCAGCTGCCGTCGCAATTCCTTCGAAAATCGGGAAACCAACATGGTACACCTTCGCACGGCAACAGCCGAGTAAAACCTTTCTAACCGCAGGGGTCACTCAGACAGCTAAGAGAGTGATGATGCGGTTTTCTCGTAACACTAGATACAGAAGTTATGATGCGAGGTGGTGTGCTGGGAGGAGGTAAAATTTTCGATTGATAGCCCATAATATAGTTAGAACTGAAGGTGTTCTAATCGTTGAGACGATAGTTTGCAAAGGACGGGCTGATTAATTTCAACTGCTTAAGTGTGGAATGGGAGTGAAAGTGTCGTCCAGGCACGAGCTCGCCTTGCCTGACCCCCTAGACTTGCGCTGTACTTACCGCTGGTGAACCGAGCATTGCGGGCATTATTGCCGACTGCCACGGTTGAAGGAACTTTTGTATGTCATCCGATCGGATGCAGGTCGTTTCTTGGAGGCTTGATACTCCAGCGATGATTCGGACCTGCGCTACAATCTGGTTAATTCTTGTCAGCCTGTCAGTTACAGGGTGCGGTCTCTGGCCAAGTCGGGTTCTCCCGGGGCAAGCCAGCACTCACGGTTCTGGAGTCGTTACAGCTGATGAGAGCCTCGTCTTCGAATCGAGACAGAGGCAGACTAGGCAGATTTACGTCAAATCATCCCGTATTCTTCCTAACCTCGACATGGGGGTTACCCCTGAGGTACAGAGCGAGTTAGACCGGTTCATGGGCAAAGAGCGCTCCACGGTCAATGATATCCTTGCTAAGGGCGCCGATAAGTTCGGTCCAATGGTCAAAGTTCTAGAGGGAGTAGGCATACCTGCGGAGTTGGTATCCGTCGCCGCTGTAGAGAGCGGGCTTAACACCAGAGCGGCAAGTCCGGCGGGCGCGAAGGGGATGTGGCAGTTCATGAAGTCCACAGCCCGGTTGTATGGTCTTCGAGTTGACCGACGCTACGATGAGCGAACTGATTTCATGAGGTCCACCGAGGCTGCGGCCAAGCACTTGCGTGACCTTTTCATTGTATTTCAGGATTGGCACCTCGCTCTCGCCGCGTATAACGCCGGAAGTGGAGCGATAAATAAGCTTGTATCCAAGACCGGTGGTTTTGACTACTGGGAGCTGGCGCGTGGAGGGCATTTACCCGGAGAGACTAGGCGCTTTGTCCCGCGTGTAATCGCGCTCTCTCTGATTGTGAATGACCCCAATCGATATGGGTTCGAAGATTTTAAAGCCGTCGGGTAAAGAGCGCGCCGCTCCAGGCCTATGTGGCCCAGCCGGTACCTCTATCCTTACTACTCAACTATATTGTTAATCTCATCGAGTCGTTTCGGGAATACTCCCGCCGTCAGTACCTCGCATCCACGGGGGGTGACAAGCACGTCGTCCTCGATACGGACTCCGCACGCCGGTATCTTTCCGACTGACTTACTGAAGTAGAGCCCTGGCTCAATGGTGACAACCATTCCTTTTTCCAGCACACCAAGCGAGTCGTTCGCGCCCGGTCCCACGTCGTGGACATCGATCCCTAAGGAGTGCCCGATGCCGTGCGGAAAATATGGTTTGTAGGCGCCTTTCTTGAGGAGCTCTCGCGGATTTCCCCGCAGAACTCCGAGCTCTTTTAGTCCATATGTTAGTTCTCGCGCGGCGACGCCATGTACCTCTGTCATTCGCGCTCCTGGCTTAACGGCGCGAATCGCCGCCTCTTGAGCGCGTAATACGCACTCATAGACTGCCGCGAGGGGGGCAGGTGTGTCTGAGCTCACGGGGATGGTGCGGCTTACATCACACGCGTACATATCCAGCTCGCATCCCGTATCGATCAGGAGAAGCTCTCCCTTGCGCAGGGTTCGGCTGAGCTGGTGATAGTGCAATGTGGCCGCGGACGGTCCTGTCGCCACGATGGTGTTGAACGCTGGCTCCGCGTTGTGAAGGCGATAGAGATATTCGATCATTACCGCCAGCTCACGTTCTTTCATCCCTGGCTTGATGAATTGGGCGGCGTGTAGGAGTGCCGCTGAGGTGAGATCCGCCGCTTTGCGTATGAGTTGGACCTCCGTAGGGTCTTTGACGCAACGTAGGTGCGATGTGAGACGCTCGGCCTCCACGACGCTGGCTGGCAGTCCCCGCATGGAGTGTGGGGAGCGAGTCGCGAACTCCTTTCGTAAATCCGCGCTGGGCGTTCCTGATATGGACTGCAAGAACGCCACCTCAGTGCCTCGCAGGAGGTTGCGCACCGCGCTGTGCACGTCCTTGGAGAACACCTCTGACGCCCCCAAGCTTCGAGCGAGAGTTTTCGTGGAAGGTTGCGAGCCCTCCCATACCTTCTTGACCGGGTCCTCTGGCGGCGCGACAAGCACTACCTGCTCTTTTGCGTGTGGGCGTAGCACGAGGGTTAGTGATTGGTGAGAGCTGCCGGTAAAGTAAAATAGGTCGCTGTTCTGGCGATAGGTGAAGTGTGTGTCGCGCGAGCGGGTAGCGGCCGGGTTGCTCGATATCACAAGCGTTTGCGATGTTGGGGCGCTCTTGAGAAGCGAGAGGGCTTTCTTGATTCGTTTGCGGTGAAGTTCTTGCATAAGTCCTTTTCGACCAGGGTAAGATGCTGCGATCGCCACGGACGAATGGGGCGATCGACTACATTTATCGCCTTGGAGGCGATCTGTGGCAATTGTTGTTTTACGTGGCGCCTGGATACGGCTGAGAGCGTTGTTTCTGGCTCGCCAGCAAGCTACATTCAAGTTCCATTGAGCGCCCGTTGTGAGCGCTTAAGCGATGGGGGCTCGTCGATAGCGGAGTAGGGCGATGGTAGCGATTAGTGTTGAGATTGATGATAACTGGATTACGCCAGTCTACGAGCACGTGCACCACGGTCGGTGCTTCTCTTTGTTTGAGGAGGCTCGCCTCGAGCTTCTTCGCGTAATCGGTTTTCCAAACGACCAGTTGCTCCAAGAAGGAAAAGTTCTCGTTATCACCAAGGTATCAGCGGAATATAAACGTGAGGTAAAGCGTGGAGTGGTTCAGGTGACCTGCGATCGGGTTGAGTTGCGCGACCGCTCACTGGTGATTCATCAACGTATCCTCAACCACCTCGGCAAAGTCGCTGTGGAGGCGAGGGTCGAGTCTATGTTCATGAACATGACTACGAGGCGCGGTATGCACCCCCCAGATGATTTCCTTGAGGCGTTCCTGCGGTTTAACGCGGATTCATAAGGCGCTAGAAGGCACGCGAGGAAAACTTTGAAAGTAACGCGGTTGAGGCTGCCTATAGTCGCCGTAGCCATCCTTTCTTGTCGTTTTAAACACAGCTCTCAGTCCCACGATAAGAAAGTGGCTAACGATAGAGGATAAGAGAAGATCGAGTCACTTTTTGCCATTAGTTTATCTGCTTTCGTGGAGGGTAGAAGAAGCCTGGAATCAGCGAATGAGTGGCTAGCAACCGGGGGGGCAGTACCTGAAGAGTGTTTTTGTTTCAGCAAATGAGCTTAGTAAAGCGAACTAGACCTAAAAACGTGTGTGGAATTCTCCTGAGTAGGCCCGAGGTTGCTCTGTGGTAAAAATAACCCGCGACCAGAGTGAGAGTCGACAAAGCATTAAGCGATTAATCGGCACTACCTCGTGGTACCGAGTAACCCGCCGCACAGCAGTTTAGCCCCTGACGCGATGCGCCGATTGATTCCATCTTCAGAAGTAGGCGCTCGGCTGCATTCATAGACGCTATGCGATGGACCAAGGTTTTGTGTCGTCCGTGTGTAAAAGCGAGAAGGAAACCTTCCTGAGCAACTTACAAGCTGCGGTAGGCGATGATTCCAGAAAGGGTCAACAGTAGAAACGACGGTAGGCGACGAGCGATTGATGTACCAGCTTTGACGTGAACTATCTGAGCACACGCCATCAGGGCGACGATTCCGAGCGCTCCGAGTAAAGTAACGTAGTGATCGTGCTGTCCAAGCAGCAACATAGCCGCGAATGTTAGCTTGAGGATCCCGGTCAGATCGCGCAACCACGAGGGGAGACCGTACTCCTCAAACTCTTTGACGATGTTATTGTAGCGTACAACCCACACAAAGAAGATTGAGGCCGCTACGAGAATCTTAATCGCTAAGAGCATAGTATCCATGCTGAGCCTCTATGGTTGTGGATCGTTTTAGGTTACGGTGACGCAGTTGTCAGGAGCCTAAACCCCTGGCTTGCGGGTGACAAGGAGGTATCTAAGTTTGGCACCTCTTAACGGTCTGCGCCCACATGAGGTCGGTGTCAGAGCAGTCGCCTGAGATCCGTTGAGTATCCACCCGATAAGGACTGTTAATCATGACCTCGATTGATCTGCCCACCCTCGTCCTCATTATCTCATTCTTGGTATACGGAGGTCGTTGCCTATGCGCAGAGCAGATGGTTCGTGAGTTTGAGCGATGGGGCGTTCCACGCTTGCGATATGTCACCGGTTCACTAGAGGTTCTTGGGGCCCTGGGGCTCATCGTGGGACAGTGGATACCGTGGATAGGTTTCCTTGCCGCTGCCGGACTATCTTTGCTCATGCTGTGCGGAGTGTTTGTGCGGATTCGCATCAGAGACACTCTTTTACAAACACTTCCGGCCGTGGTTTTTCTAATCGTCTCAGTCCTTGTTACATGCCGTTTAGCGGAACATTTGTGAGCGAGAGGACTCACGAAAACATAGACAAGAAATCAGGGAAGCCGTTTGTTGAGATCTAAGTTCGAGTAGATGCTACGTACGGAGGGCCTTCGTTCTCTGGTTCGAGTTTCTTTCGCCAGCTGCCCCCTGTTGAGCAATCGAAGTGATTGCGTGCGGTAATCACTTTGAAAGCGGAGGGATCATGAAAACACGGCCTTATGATTTCACGTAGGCGTATATTGCGTTGAATGTTCACCGAGAATGTTTCCTTGCGAGTTGCTTCTGTGAAGGTGCAGTAGGAGAGCGGGGCCCGATGCCTGGAATGGCGCGAGTGTTAATTGGGCAGGGAGCAAAGGGGTTTCGGGGCGCAAGCACCCCCATCAGGTATGGCCCTGCCAGAGGATCTGCACTATGACATCGTCACACAAATACCGCTCAGAAATGGGCGTATCATAACTCATCAATCGGACTGACCACTCGTGGTATGGGCGACTTCGCCACATGGGTGTAGATCATCGTGGTCTTCACGTCGCTATGCCCGAGTAATTCCTGAATGAGGCGAATATCCCTCCCATTTTCCAAAAGATGGGTGGCGAAGGAATGGCGAAAGGTGTGACAGGTGATACGTTTTGAGAGGCCAGCGGCGCGCGCTGCCCGCTTTACCGCGTTGTCCATGAACGTATCAAAGATGTGGTGGCGCTTGATATCACCACTGCGAGGATCTCGAGAGAGCTTCGTCGAAGGGAAGAGATACTGCCACGCCCATTCACGGTCGGCGTTTGGGTACTTCCTCGATAAAGCAAACGGAAGAGACACCCTACCATACCCAGCCTTGATATCATGTCGATGAATGCCCTCGGCCACCGATAGCTGTTTTCGAAGCGGCCCAACTAATTTCTTTGGCAGTGGTACGATTCTATCTTTGTTCCCTTTGGCATCTCGGATGGCGATGAATCCCTGACCGAAATCTATATCCTTAACTCTTATGTGAAGAGCCTCCGACAGGCGTAGCCCGCATCCATACAGCAAACATCCGATCAGCCATTTCTGGGGATGATACTTAAGCTCTCTTAATACACTCGCAACCTCCTCTCGCGTCATCACCTCAGGCACTCTTCGTTTGCGGCGGGACCACATGATCCCCTTGAACTCACCGACATCTCTATTGAGTATGTGACGGAAGAGAAATACGAGGGCATTGAGGGCTTGGTTCTGAGTGCCTGGTGAGCAGTTTCTCCGCACCGCTAAGTCCGATAGAAACGCGACAATATGTTCCTCTCCCATCTCTTTTGGATGCAGCTTCCCGTGGAAGATAATAAACCTTCGAATCCACGCGATATAACTCTTCTCGGTTGTGTAACTAAGATGCCGAAGCCGAATTCGCTCCCGCGCGAGGTCAAGAAATTTGATCGGTCGTTCATTTGAGTCCATGCCCGATGTATCGAAGATTTCGAAAGAAAGTTTCGGGGGCTGGAACCACGGATCTGGTGATCTACGCTCTCGGGTGTACACTACGGACAGGCCTCAAAGAGGACTTTGGACCCCTAACGGCCTGCATTCATGAAAGATTTTTGGTGGTTGAGCGCTGTTCGGTCGGCACGTTATCATTGTGGGTGAGTAAACGTGCAAGATCACGAGATCTGCACAATACCTATGTTATCTCATCGAATCGGAAATCATGCTTTCAGACAAGAGTCGACTGACCGCTGAGAACTTCTGGTTGGCTGACCTGGGAGCGGGGGGCTTTTGTGGCGGTATTCACATCCAAGCCCACGATCCGTGCGCACTCTGGGACTTAGCAGATCGCGCCGTTTTCTTTGAGCACGCTGCCGGTAGCTTCATTACGGCTCAGCAGGAAGTACTTCCCGAGCTAAGGCGGGCCTTTCGATCTTCTTCTAAAAACCCTTGTGATACATTTATTGAAGCCATGGCAACCAGGGGCACTGTTGTTGGGAATGGCCCCGCCTACGTTGGCTACCTAGATTCGCTTAAAGGGGCGGAGACATTGATTCGCCGAGTGGATCGGGCAGACCTGCTTGTGCAGACGTTGGCGCAACAGCACCCAGAAGACTGGGATGTCTTTGGTCTAACTGAACAATCTGTAGGTCCGTTCGCAGTAGTCGACGGCGGGCGTATTCTCGGACTCTCTCACTACGAGGTTTGGGGAGGCGTCATTGCGCATATTGGGGTCATCACCATTCCGTCGGCGCGGGGCCGAGGCATCGGGGAATTAACTGTTCGGCAGGCTACACAAGAGGCACTTCGAAGTGGTCTATTGCCACAGTATCGAACGCTTTGGGCGAATAAGTCATCTATTCGAATTGCCGAAAAGATTGGATTCTCCCACTTTGCGACAACCGTAGTTGTTCGATGTGGGGAGAGATAACCAAACAATCGAAAGGATTGCCTTCCGCTGGCGCTCCAGGCAACAATTCATCGAAACGTTATATTCGTAAATTATATTGTATGGAGCTCGATACTCGATCGCCGTTAGAGATTCGCACAGCATTGTCGCCCTATGGATTTACAGATATTCCAAGGAATGAGGGTCTATCAAACGATAGACTCATACAATTAATTAAAGAGTATGAGCCGATTGTATGGGGATCAAGCAGATGGGATATTCAAGATCCAGAAATTTCCGCTAAAGAGCTACATACTGCGTTTTGGGGGAAATGCGGTACTTTTAGCGGCGATATGGTTGATAAACTGACCGAATTCGCCTCTGTTGAAGGGATGCTAGTGACTAGTGCCCATCCTAATCCTCATTTTCATGTGTATGTGG
>CAIVDM010000237.1 GCA_903904735.1 uncultured delta proteobacterium | reverse complement strand
TAAGCACTTTCGCGGTAAGCGCCGGTACCACATCGTGCCAGGCCGACGCGGGGAGAGCGACGATCGCAAGATCCGCCCCACCACACTCCGCGAGCTCTGACGTCACTCGGATGTTAGTTGGCTTTGGGAAAGACGTGGCGGAGACACGAAGGCTATCTCCCGCGTTCAACTCTCGCACACGAGTCGGGTCGCGATGCCACGCCACCACATCGTGCCCTTGCCGAGCGCAATGGAGGGCGAGCGCGGTTCCCCACGCTCCGAGCCCAACAACGCTGACTCGAACACGATCTTCGGCGGCAGTGACCATAGTGTCCTAGTTACCGAGTGTACTAACTCACCGTGGAAGGATCAGCTGCAGGAGTCTCTCCTTCGCCCTCATTTCCCTCTGGTGCCTCGCCACCGTTACCAGAGTCGAGCGGCGCTGACGCTACCGCGACCACCTTCTCCTCCTCATCCAAGTCGATGAGCTTCACGCCTCGCGTGTTACGCCCAATAACCGAAATGTCCTTGGCGCTCGTTCGAATGATCTTTCCGCCTGAGGTAATCAGCATGAGACCACTGGCGCTTGTGACCGTGAGGGCGTCGATAACCGGACCGTTGCGCCCCTCTGTCTGAATGTCGATAAGACCCTTACCGCCACGATTCTGCGCTCGGTACTCGGAAACGACCGTGCGCTTACCGTAGCCGTTCTCACATATCGTAAGAAGAGTCGTCTCCTCCTCACCCTCAACAGGTGCCTCTGGAGCTTTTGGCAGGACCGCCATGCTCACCACTTGATCATCACCCTCGAAGCGAATTCCAGTCACTCCGCGCGCGGTTCGTCCCATTGGTCGAACCTGATCCTCTTGAAAGCGGATCGCCATACCATCTCGGGTCGCGAGAATAATATCGCCCGCCGCCTCAGTGGTCATCGCCGCGATAACGGTATCACCCTCATCGAGCGAGCAAGCGACAATTCCGTTCCTGCGCGAACGAGAGAACTCCTCAAGCGCTGTCTTCTTAATCACGCCGTTTTTGGTCACGAGCACCACATTCGCGTTCTCAGACCACTCCTTGATCGGCAAAATGGCGCAAAGCTTCTCGTCCTCTTTGAGGTCTAGAAGATTCACAAGCGCCCGACCTCGCGAGGTGCGTCCCGATTCAGGGATCTGCCACACCTTAAGCCAGTACACTCGACCTAAGCTCGTAAACACGAGTAGATCAGCCAATGTCGAGGCGACAAAGAGATTCTTCACGAAATCATCGTCATCGGCGGCGGCGCCAATAACACCCTTACCACCGCGTCGCTGCTCTCTATATTCCGACACCGACGTACGCTTGACGTAGCCCTTGTGACTTACCGTCACGACCATCTCCTCATCTTCGATGAGGTCAGTCATGTCTATCTCACCGCCGTCATCGAGGATCTCCGTTCGGCGAGCGTCGCCGTACTTCTCTCGAACCTCAGTGAGCTCGGCCGCGATAATAGCGTCAACCCTCTTCGCGTCAGCGAGGATGCTCATCAGCTCCTGGATAAGCTTAGCGAGCTCCGCGTGCTCCGTCTCAATCGCCAAACGCTCCATGCCCGTAAGCTTTTGAAGTCGCAAGTCGAGTATCGCTTGCGCCTGCGTTGTGGAGAGTTCAAAGCGCGTGATAAGTCCGTCCCGAGCGTCCTTGGGGGTACTGGCGCTTCGTATTAACGCGATCACCTCGTCAAGATTCAGAAGCGCTATCCTGAATCCCTCCAAGATATGCATCCGCTCTTTCGCTTTGCGCAGCTCGAAATCCGTGCGGCGAGTAACCACATCTCGTCTGTGATCGAGGAAGTACGAGAGCATCTCCTTTAGCGAGCAGACCTGCGGCTTTCCGTTAACAATGGCGAGGTTCACGATACCGAAGCTCGACTGCATCGGTGTGAGCTTGTAGAGCTGATTGAGCACCACCTCAGGGGTCGCGTCACGCTTAAGCTCCATAACGATTCGCATACCGGTGCGGTCACTCTCATCGCGAAGCTTAGAGATGCCCTCGATCTGCTTCTCGTTCACAAGCTCGGCGATCTTCTCGATGAGTCGCGCCTTGTTGAGCTGATACGGAATCTCCGTCACCACGACAATATCGGCCTCGCGGGTCTTGCCTTTGAGCTTCTCAAAGTGAGCCTTGGCGCGAACCTGGATAATACCGCGTCCCGTGGTGTAAGCGCTAATGATCGGGCCGCGACCATAAATCGATCCGCCGGTTGGGAAGTCTGGACCTGGGATGAGTCCGATCAACTCCTGCACCGAAGTCTCTGGATTGTTTATCAGCGCGAGCGCGCCGCTGATTACCTCTGTGAGATTGTGTGGCGGAATATGCGTCGCCATTCCAACGGCGATTCCATTGGCGCCATTAACTAAAAGATTCGGAATAACCGCTGGAAGCATGACCGGCTCCATCACGGAGTCGTCAAAGTTCGGGGTGAAATCAACTGTCTCTTTCTCAATGTCCTCGAGGAGGCGTTCGGCCAACTCCGTCATTCGACACTCGGTGTATCGGTACGCGGCGGGAGGATCGCCGTCGACAGATCCGAAGTTACCCTGACCATCGATCAACGGATAGCGAAGGTTCCACGGCTGCGCCAAACGAACGAGCGCCTCGTATACCGGCATATCACCGTGTGGGTGATAGCGCTTGAGCACTTCACCCACAACTCCCGCGCATTTGGAGTGTTTACGACTTGAGACCAATCCCTCTTTGAGCATCGCGTACAGAACTCGCCGCTGCACGGGCTTTAGACCGTCACGAACATCTGGAAGAGCTCGACCGACAATTACGCTCATAGCGTAATCGAGGTACGATTGACGCATCTCAGATTCAATGGTGATAGGGTTGATAGTGCCTTGATTTTCCATCCCCCTAGAATAGGTGATGGAGGGGGTTAGTTCAAGTCATTATTATCCAGATAAACCCATAAAATCAGCCAGTTTCGGGAATTTTTCAGGCTCACCAAGAGCCCTTTTTATGACTCCCTTAACCTGCTATATCTGGTCCCTTAAACCGACCCTTAAACCACGCCCCAAACCCCTTTAGGAAACGCATGAAACTTTCGATCGTTATCCCCTGTTACAACGAGAAAAACACTATCCAAGACATCGTAACGGCGGTGAAAAACTCCCCCATCGCGGAAAAAGAGATCATCATTGTCGATGACTACTCCACAGACGGCACCCGCGAGGTGCTCAAAAACTCCATCACCGCCCAGGTCGACAAGGTGATCTACCATGAGAAGAACCAGGGTAAGGGTGCTGCCCTACGTACCGGTTTCAAACACGCCACAGGCGATGTAGTCGTGGTCCAAGACGCCGATCTTGAGTATGACCCGAAGGAGTACCCAATCCTGCTCGAACCAATAGCCGCGGGTCAGGCTGACGTCGTGTTCGGCTCTCGATTTATGAGCAATCGCCCTCACCGCGTAGTGTACTTCTGGCACCGCATGGGCAATCACCTCCTCACGCTTCTGTCCAATATGTTCACCAACTTAAACCTCACCGACATGGAGACGTGTTACAAGATGTTTAGGCGCGAGATCATCCAATCAATTGAGATTGAGGAGTCTCGTTTCGGGTTTGAGCCTGAGATAACCGCCAAGGTAGCCGCCCTTCGATGTCGGATTTATGAGGTGGGAATCTCCTACTATGGACGCACCTACGAAGAGGGCAAGAAGATAGGCTGGAAGGATGGCTTTCGGGCTATTTACGCCATTATAAAGTACAACCTGTTTCGAAAACCCGCGCCTGCTAGCGCTACTCAACAGAAGCAGTCTGCGAGCTGCTGTAGCTCTACAACTAGCTGCTGCGCCAAAGAGTAGCACTGCGCTAATCTCGCCTTAGAGCGGGTCGTTTATCAAAGGAGCGGCGCCGTATGCCAAGACTCGGAATCATGACCGCCATGAACGAGGAGTTCGCGCACCTCTCTCGGCATATCACCAACGCCTCCACTCGCGATATAGGGCCGAGAACGTTTCATGAAGGAACCATTCATGACACCGACGTCGTATTGGTCTGCGCTCGGATAGGAAAAGTCGCGGCAGCGACAACCGCCACGGCGCTCATTCAGAGTTACGGCGTTGAGGAGATCCTCTTCACTGGCGTAGCGGGTGGCATCGCACCCCACGTCGGCGTGGGCGACATCGTGATCGGAAAGCATCTTGTCCAACACGACTTCGATATTAAGGGGCTCCTCGGCTGCCCTCGGTTTACAATCCCCTTGCTCAACGTGTCGCATATCCCTGCCTGCGATCGATTGCTGGAGACAGCAGAGCGCGCAGCGCAAGCAGCGCAAAAAGACCCCGAATACAGGCGCGCGATAACATCTCTTGCCGCACGAGAACCACGAATTCACTCCGGAACTATCGCTAGCGGCGATATCTTCGTGAGCTCGCCAGAGGAAAAAGCAGGGCTTTTATCGGGTATTCCCGATCTTCTCTGCGTGGAGATGGAGGGAGCGGCTGTCGCGCAGGTGTGCGCCGAGCACAACGTGCCCTATGTCGTCGCGCGCGTTATATCTGACGCCGCGAATGGAGACGCGCACGTCGACTTCGCGACGTTCGTGGAGTCGGCGGCGGCACTCGCCTCTGAAAAGCTCGTGCTGGAGTTCATCAAACAACTAAAACAATAGAGGACACCTAATGAGCATATCATTAGCCGATTACATCCACGCGGTGCCTGATTTTCCAAAGCCTGGGATTCTCTTTCGAGACATCTCGCCACTACTCGCGTCACCCAGGGCGTTTTCAGCTGCGGTCGATCAACTCGCCGCCCACGCGCTCGAGCTTGGGGTCTCAGCGCTCGTCGCCATCGAGTCGCGAGGCTTTATCTTTGGAGCACCAGTCGCCGTGCGAGCGGGGCTCCCACTGGCGCTCGTTCGAAAGCCTGGGAAGCTTCCGGGCGCGACGGAGCGGATCGAATACGGACTTGAGTACGGCTCCGATTCACTTGAGATCAAGGTCGGCGCTCTTTCTGTTGGAGCACGCGTCGCAATCATTGATGACGTTCTAGCAACCGGCGGGACAGCGGCTGCGACAGCCTCGCTTGTTCTACGGGCGGGAGGGGTAGTCGCGGGATGCATCTTTTTAGCGGAGCTTCGCGCGTTAGGTGGAAGAGACAAGCTTGGAGATATTCAAGTTCGAGCGCTGCTTGATTTTTAGCATACACTGGCACCAAGCTACCTTTGCCGCCATCATCAGGACCCCTCGCGATTGCGGCATTTCCTGAATGTCAAAGCAGCCTGGCAGTTTTTAAACTCCGTCGTGAGATGTATCTTCTTAGCTGAGCTTCGTGCGTTGGAGGGCAGAGCCAAGCTTGGGAATATCGCAGTTCGAGCGCTCGTTGATTTTTAGGTTTCTAAGCCCTGCCTGGCCGACATACGAGCGCGTCGAGACACGTTGCCCCGACGCGCTGGCCATACTGAACTCTACGGCGCTAAGCGCTCAGGTATTATCGTAAAACCATTTTTCGCGGATCCAACGATATTGTAGATCGTGAACTTCGATCTCCCCACTCCCGTCAGGCGCGCAATCGATCGCCGACTCGCGCCCGGGTAGATATTTGCGGTGTATGGCAACCTATTAGTCAGAACACCGAGTGTCGCCTGCTTGCCATTACTTATGCGCTTGCTCTGCGATGAACGCAGTTCGGTACTGCTAAACTTCACTGTCACGCTACCCGCCTGCGCCAAGTGACGCACAGCGACGGTAGATGGCAAAAAGAGCTCTGAAACATTGAATACCGCCAACTGAGGCGTCCCCTTGCTCGAAAGGCTGGCGACCGCTGAGAAGACCCGCACCCCGTCAGGAATGGTGACCTGCTTGCTGATCACCACAGGCTTTGCGCATGAGCCGTCCGCGAGATGCACAGTTATCGTGTAGGCGGCAGGCGCTAGCTCGACGATCGTTGATTCCTTAAACTTCACCCCTTTAAGCGCGCACTTCCCGTTAACGGCGATATCGACCGGGAGCGACTGTTCTGCCCCAAGGTCTCGACCATCAATTCCGTGCACGACGTTTACGTTAGCCGCTGATGCCAACGATACAGTGCTCATGAACGCGCTTAATCCCAACGCAAGTATTCCAATCTTTCGCATAACAACACTTTCTCCTCAGATATAGTTCTCTGACACAATTACTGTCAGGTTTTAACAGCAATTTAGAGGATCAGCTTCCCTATAGTCAATAATTACTGTAAAATTGAGGCAGGTTTACTTTTAATCGTCTAATAGTAAGTACTTAGCGTGACTGCACTGAGCCCTATCAGTCTCATCCGTGCGCTTATTCGACCGCTCGTGTCGTGGTGTATGCGCCATGGTGTTCGCTCGGCGCAAGTCGAGGAACTCATACGAGAGGCCTTCGTTCGAACGGCGGAGAATGAGATCCGAAATGCCCAGAGCGCTTTCAGTATCAGCAAAGTAAGCGTTATGACTGGTCTTCACCGCTCCGAGGTTTCGCGTCTCTTATCAGGTGAGCGCTCTGATAGAGGGGCACACGACATACTCAATCGGGTGATAGGACTCTGGTCGACCGCGAAATCGTATCGAAATCTTGACGGGACGCTAAAGGAACTCACGCATGAGGGACTTGGAAGTGAGTTCTCAGCCCTCGTCGCTAAAGTGAGCAAAGAGGTGACGCACTATCCGATCCTTTTTGAACTGGAGCGAATTGGCGCTATTGAATATCACGGCAACCTCGTTCGGCTTGTCACTCAGGAATATACGCCCCAAAAGGACGTGGAATACGGCCTTGAGCTCCTAAGCGCTGACGCCGAGGACCTCACAGCCGCCATCGAGGCTAATCTCATCAAAAAACACCCTGAGCAAAGCCTTCACTTACGTACCTCATTCGACAACATCGATCCGCGGGATCTTCCAGGGATTCGCTCATGGATCCTGCAAAGAGGCGCTGAGTTCCAGTCGATAGTTCGCGATTACCTATCTACGTTTGATCGAGACACCTCCGGTGAGTCGGCGACAAGCGATACCTCTGAAGGTCGCGCGCGAGTCACAGTGACAGCTTTTTCATACGCCGAGCCAATTGAGACGGCGAAGGTAATTATGCCTAAGAAGAGAGGACGTAAAAAATGCGAGCGCTAGTGAATCGATCAGGTGAATCTCTGGGGAAACTTCGCCACCTGGGAGACATGAGCGAACTTCGCCTATCGCGGTCTCGTGGTCGTCGAGCGCTCAATCATTTAATGCGCGGCGTTTGCATGGTTACGCTCGCGACACTCAGTTCATGCGGTGGTGGAACGACTGGAACATCTTCATCTGACTCTTTGAGATTTTCAGGATTCGCGCAAGACGCGGACGGCGCTCGCGCGGCGCGGCTTTCCATGAGTGTTACCTCAACCGCCACCAACGAAAACTTGGTGGACTCGGGCACTAACGACTCTGGAGACTTCTCAATGGAGCTTCCAGCCGAGGAGCAATCTTTCCTCGTAGACGTCGATGGAGTTGGAACAACAACTATCTCTCGACAACAACGGGGGGTGGGAACCATGGCATCCAAGCTGTCCGTCACAAGCTCGGGCGCTTTAGTGGCTGAGGATGTCTTCGAGACTCAAGTTCTCGCGTCGCCCCTGTGTCAAAGTCTCACATTGAACGGAAGTAGCATCGTTGTGTCGGGTGATGTTGGTCAGGCGCCATGCGAGGCAACTTTCGCAGTCGCTTCAAACTCGCTACCACTCACGTCGTTCAGTGGCAGAGTGGAGGCAACCTGCGCAGGATCGAGAGCTTTCGTCACAAGCGCCAACTCGTCGAGTGAAGGACAGATCACTCTCGACCTCAACGCCGCGTTCAGGCGCGGATGTTCGGATATTGAGGTGGTTGTGAGCAGCCGACTGGCGCCAGAACTTCAAAGCGCGTTCCAAGTGCTCTAGCGGTCCTTGGTAAGAGAGTACCGGGAGCCGTCACACAATAAGAGCGCAAAGAAAAGAGGAAGGTAGTTTTCACGACGGTAACTCTGGGAAAGAACCAAGGTAGGGTCGACTACGTATGGACAAGCAAGCTTTTTGGCTACCGATTATTAAGTTTAGGTAGTCACAGCCGACCTTCTTCTCGTGTTCAGGCGAATATATTTTGTATTAATCGCGGCCGTTATCGCTTCATGTAGCGCTCGGGAGATTAATCCCCAAGTATCAAACGAGTACGACCGTTCTATGGTCGAGTCGTTCGGTCTCGGACTCGGATCGATCGTGGCGGGAGCCTCCGCGCCAGTGACATGTGGTGTCTACTACACACTCTGGCCTTTACAGCATCTTCAGGGACAGGGAGCCATTGGCATTTATTTCCTGCCGTTCACCGGTCTTTTCGGAGTTATCGTGGGTACCGCTCGATCGGTGCCGATGGTCGTGTTGGGTACCGCTGACGTAGCGACGCTGGGAGCCGCCGATCTCTCCGCTGAATACCTCTACTCATACAATGGCTTTGGCCAGTGGTGCGCGTGTATGTACGCGAAGTGCGTCGAACCTCCAAAAGACAAGGCGAGTGACGCCACTGAAGCGCCGCACGCGGAGAAGAGTTACAGCGAGCTGTCGCAAAGCAGTAACGCGAAAAAGAGCGGAAGGTAAATCACGGAGACCTTCAACAACGCGCGCGCGTCAGCCACTGTGTGAGAGCGCCAAACCTTGACGCTACTCATCAACATCCACACGCCCAATACCGTTACTCCAACAGCGTACACCTCACCCGCGATGCCGTAGTAATACGGCAACAGCGATACAGGTATCATAAGGATCGAAAAGCCGAGCGTCTGCCTAAATGTGCGAACACCGTCGGGATGTACGACAGGCAGCATCTTAAACCCGCCCTTCGCGTAGTCCTCTTTATACATCCACGCGATCGCGTAGAAGTGCGGGTGCTGCCAGACAAAGAGGATTAAAAAAAGTATCCACGCGCCGGCGTCGAGGTGATTTGTCGCAGCCGTCCAACCTCCCATCGGCGGAAGCGCGCCAGGAATCGCGCCCACGACGGTGTTCCACCATGAGATTCGCTTCAGAGGCGTATAGACGAGAACGTACAAAAACACCGTTAAGAGCGAGATAAATCCGGTGAGTGGATTTACGAGCCACGCGAGAAGAAGGACTCCTATAAGCGAAATAATAAGCCCAAACACAAGCGCTTCATTCGGCGTCACCGTCCCTTGGGGAATTGGACGTGTTTGTGTGCGCGTCATCTGCGTGTCGCAGTCGCGCTCCATGTAATTATTCAACACCGCCGCGCCGCCTGAGCTTAGGGCGGTTCCCGCCAGCATCGCGAAAAACACGCCAAGCGGCTCAATGCTCTTGGCGCCAAGGAAGTATCCTGCAGCGGCCATGATAACTACCATCATGAGGATACGAGGCTTTGTCAGCGTGAAAAACGCCGAAAGCCTTCCCTCTCTGGTACGCACCTCGTCAGACATAAGGCTGGCATCGTAGGAACTTGCCCATAGCAAGTCAACCAACGAGGATGAATGATTTCAGGTAGTTTTATCGGCTGAGAGCCGATTTCCCCCACGTGCCGTAATCGCGTTTTGTCGTGTTCGCTAACCGCGAGCTTGGTCTTGAGACCAATAGACGGCGGCGACTGGCCCAACAACTCGCTCATTAGGAACGAAGGGCTGCGTCCAGAATCGAGAGTCATACGACTCATTCCGATTATCGCCGAGCATAAACAGAGCGCCTTCCGGTACCGTGAACGTACGCTCCTCTGAGGATCCTCCATGCTGCCATTTCGCGTACGGCTCGGCGAGTGTCTCACCGTTGACGTACACCTGCGCGCCGCGAATTGCCACGCGATCGCCTGGTAAGCCAATCACTCGCTTCACCATCGTTCGAGCACTCTCATCGATAGTGGTGGCAGGGTCATCCTCTCGATTGAACACGAC
>CAIVDM010000236.1 GCA_903904735.1 uncultured delta proteobacterium | reverse complement strand
TGCGTTTGCGGAGCCAAACGCTCCTCTCTCTGTGGGAGCATTCGTAGACACTAATGTAGCGCACGATTTCAACCACCTACCAACCCGCTACCGGCCATACACAACGCAGCCATACTACTCGGATGAATTAGCGCTTAACCTCGGCTATGTCGACGCGGTCCTTTCTACCGAGCGATTTCATGGACGGCTCGCCCTTCAATACGGCTCCTCGGTTATCGCTAACTACGCCGGTGAACCAGACGAATTTATGCGCTACTTTCAAGAGGCGTATGGTGGAGTCTCAGTTTCCGACTCATGGAAGATCGATGCTGGGGTGTTTGCCTCACATATTGGGCTTGAAACATGGATATCCCGCGACAATTCTACACCAAGTCGATCAATCATCGCCGATTACTCCCCCTACTATCAGACCGGTTTGCGGAGTATTCACGATATTTCAGAGCAGGTGCATCTCGAGCTTCACATCATCCGTGGCTGGCAAAACATGACGGATGACCGAAACGTATGTTTCGGAACTCAGGTGGCATACAAACCAAGAGATGATCTACAGCTGATTTACAACACCTTTATTGGTGATGAAGATGGCATGCGCGTGTTCAACGACATCATCATCAAGCACACGTTCACAGACAATTTTACCATCGGCGCAAGTATGGATGTGGGAGCGCAAAATCGACAAGATGAATCAAGCGCGTGGTGGCACGGATGGACGGTCATTCCCCGGTATCAAATTAACGAGACGTACACCATCGCTGGACGGGTCGAGCGATACGATGACCCAGATCAAGTTATGATACAGCCCCTCTCGGGCAAGAGCTTCAATACCACCGGCCTCTCCGTAAACCTTGATACCACCATCATCAATAACTTGATCTGGAGAAACGAGTACCGCGTATTCCTAAGTACACAGGATGTGTTTCCCCGACGCGAAGGTTTCTCAGCCTCAGATAGTTTCGTCATGACATCGTTGATCTATTCGGTGCGGGGCGTGTAGCGATACTCCTAACCACGAGGAGCCGGGGTCCCATGATTGTCGTCTGTAATGCTACAGATCCTCCTTTCCAGCTATAGAGCCTGGCACCAGCACCCTCACTAGTGCTGTGAGTTTTACGGGGTGCCGAGATCTGCCACTACCAACGCTCGAGGCTGAAGTTCATGCGCTAACGGCCCTTACGGGCCAAGTCGATCGATCCAGAGTAGTCTGAAAACTCCGCATGCACGAATCGGAGAGCTTCTATGCCCAGGATACGTTCAGCAGGCCTGCTTATGATGGCCTCATTGTTTCTCATGACCGCTTCTTGCACCGCCACACGGATCGCGCAGTCGTGGGTCAACCCGCGCGGCGAGAGGCCAGCGAGCGTGATGGTGTTTGGCGTCACACGAGAGGAATCGCTCCGAAGAACGTACGAGGACACGCTCAGCGCCGCACTCACTGCGCAGGGGCTTACTGCGAAACCAAGCTACAACATCACGAAAGCCCATGGAGAAGTAACGCCTGAGGAAGCGGTGGCCGCGGTCCGAAGAGCCGGAGTAGATTCAGTGCTTATCACCCGGCTCGTGCGACTCGCCAAAGAAGTCGAAGCGGTTCCCGACATCTCTCCCGGCCCTGCGTTTGGGTACTGGGGAATGAGTCCGTACTACTCGCCACTATGGCCCTCTTACTACTACAACTCGTATCGGCTAATAGAGCATGAGGCGGCCTACATCGAATCAAACCTTTACAAAGCCGACTCAAGCGCGCTCCTGCTCAGTATCCTAACCCGAACTGAAGATCCGACATACTCAACCAAACAGGTCCAAGAGCTCGTAAAGGTTATTACCGCTGAGTTCCGTCGAGCCGGATTCCTTGCCGAGCGCGCGTCCGCAGTTGCGGGACCGGCGCGATGACGCAGGCCGGGTATACGCTACTCTGCTATGGCGGTGCTTTTAACCTCTTTATGTCTACCTGATCACAGTGGAGAGGTAGGTTTTTAACCCCTCACTAAATGCGTCAAAGTAGCCGCATGCCGATGTTCATGCGAAGCCGATGAGAGTGTTCATGAGTCGCGAGGGGACGAAGAGAAGTCTCTCCGAGTTCGAAAGGTGATTAAGTGTATCTTTCGAGGGGCGAGAAATCCTGGATTACGTATGCAGGGGCAATCGGCGACCGGCGCGGAGAGTTGCTTACAAGGAGCTTGGCGCCAGCGGATGGGGCAATGTCACGCCTCTCGGCGGATCGTCATAACCTCCTTATATGGGAGTTACTAACGACCCGCAACTCGAGGCGACCACTTCGGTCAATTCCTTACAGCTACAGCCATATGAGCAACGTGAGATGCTGCAGCGCCTCGAAGATACATGGAACGATCTTGCCGCATCGAGTTTAGATACCCGAGCCCTTCTCCATAAATATCTCGGCCTTGGCTCCCAGCTTCTCCGTAACGACCCCTCTCTCTTCGAGCAAACGGTAGAGCAACTATTTGAAGCCGCTTCTTATATGCAGGATCAGGCCGCTCAAATCTTCTTGGAAGAGCGTGTTTCGTCTCAAACGTTCGCATTTCAAGCTCGCTTCCGCGAGTTAATGGGACCAACCGATCTTGACCTGTCATCGGATTTCGCGTTTCACATCAATACGGCTTCGCTACTCCTGTCGATACCCAACAGTACCCTCATCCCTCCAAGTATCCGAGAGCCCCGACATATCGACAATGGGCTCGATCCCTTCAACCGAAAATACGTCTTCTTTGCTACCGACAAAATCGACTCCCTCTCTGAATTCCTGGTAGGGCACGCCCTTTTTCGAGCCCCTCGTACTGTCGGGCAATGGCGTCGACCCGAAGGAGAGCTCTGGAATATGAACTTGGCGGAAGCATGGGCCTGCGAACCGACTGGTCAGTGCTTCTCTAACGAATTCATGCTCGCTGTGATATCGCCGAACTATTCCAATCCCAAGACAGAGAGAGATAGCCACGACATTGAATCCCCTGTGCGGGCGGTCGCTGGCTCGGTTAACCTCGTCAAGCTAAGTGAGCCGATACAAGTAGACCTTATCAAGATCCCGACTACGATCCTCCTACCTTCCCAGCGGGCGGAATTTGAGCTGGCGTCCTCCCATTGCACAGCCGACAGCGCGGCGCATTGCAACTTCGAGAAAGAACCTTTCGAATTTCCAAAGCAATACGTGGTAACACGGCACGCGGAGCTCACTCTCAAGCTGGCCCTCCTTGAACTATGGGAAGCAAAGTTCGTGAACAACTCTGGTACAGGGTTACTTTTCACCCCTCTCTAACAACTCTGGTACAGGGTTACTTTTAAAAAGGGTTACTGGTACAGGGTTACTTTTATAACTCTGGAGGGTTACTGGTACAGGGTTACTTTTATAACTCTGGTAACAACTCTGGAACAACTCTGGTACTAACAACTCTGGTATAACAACTCTGGTACAGGGTTACTTTTCACCCCTCTATGTCTACCTGATCTTTGGAGACAGCTGGCTCATAAAAGCCCCCTACTAACTATGTGAAAGTAACCCCGTGTACAACACTCCGCGAAAATAGGTACTTAATCCTTAAGCCTGTTAGAAAACATAAAGTAGCCCGCACCCAAAGAACCAAAAGTTATGTCTCAAGCGAAAAACAAAAAGACTCGTCGCCAGATATTGAAAGAAAGACGCGCGCTGCAAGCTTCAAAGAAGGCGGAGCAACGGGTGGTCGACCGGATCCATCGCACCCCTGGCGCTATTCGAGTAAATGAAAAAGCCTTAACCTTGGGATATGGGACCCCGGATTTTGTTAGGCGGGGATATTACACCGATCAGCCATTCAACTGTAAGGACTGTGGAAAGGAGCAAGTCTGGACGGCGGCTCAGCAGAAGTGGTGGTATGAAGTCGCGAGCGCACCGGCTATAACCAAGGCGGTCCGGTGCAGAGAATGCCGACGAAAGGAACGGTTGCGGGTTGAGGCAGCGCGAAAGCAAAGTAATGACGGGCTGCAACGCAAACGGAGAGCTCGGACATAACAATTTCGCGAGCAACAGATCGCTGTCGCTCGAAGTAGTTGCGATGTCACTATGTAATTTAGGATGTAGTCCGATATATGAAAGGGACCGTTTCGCGCTTACTGATTGTATTTTCTCCCTTTGCTTTTCTGCTGTTACACCCTACTTTCGGTGTAATCTCGGAGGAGCGCGTACCCCAGTTCTTAGGTTCATGGAGGGTTTATGGCCTATGCGGGTTCCTCATTATAGCCGGAGGCTTCACAGCTTACCGAAAGAGGCGCTGGGCTGTGGGGTCCATGGTCTTAGCCGGGGTCTTTATTTTATGGACACTTTAAACGAGAGTCGCGCCCAGATAACAACATCGCGAACCGCGACCTCATTTTGTTCGGAGTGTTTGCGATAGCGTTACGTAAAATATCCCTACTATCTCAATTCAAGGAGACGTTTAAATGAAAAAAATACTGCCAGCTTTTGTAATTTTCATTTCGGGTTGCTGCATTCCACTTATGGGACCGTGTGGCAGCGAGGAGTACATAGCCCCCGGCACAGACAAAAACAACGCAGTAATCATTCACACAACGCATGAATACACCGACGACTCGGAGCCGGGTTTTGGACGTACTCATCTCTTGGAGATTTTTCCGGAAAGCCGTTCACGGCTCAAGATGTCATCACCGGTGAGTAATGTTTATCTTGAACCGGGTAAATACCGCTTCACAGCATTTAGCATTTGGAGAGAAACGCCGACTCGCATGGGCCCCGTGCCGGTAAACTGCTACGGACCTCTTAAAGCTGGAAATTATCTTCTGCAATCAGTGCGCCGATTCAAGCCCGATGGCTCAGCGTGGTTCTATGCAGTAATTCAAGACGCTGCAAGTAAAGAGATTGTGTGCATAGCTTCCCCAGGGACGGAGGCGACACCAGCGCCAGAGTGGGTTAAGCAAATGCTAAAGATTAAATGAGTCAATCTATTGAACGATCTTCATGAGAATACATAGCTCATTTTTACACGCAGCCGGCTAGGCCACTCCTATGCCACCGAACAGAGATGAAGGAGAGAGATGAAGAAGAAGGTAAAAAATTGGAGTCTCCTCGTCGTAGCCGTTCTCACTTCGGCCGTACATGTCCAAGCTCTAACCGGTGCGAGCGAAGAGGTAACATGCCCCATCGGCGGGGAGAAACTGCAACGTAAGTACATAAATAGCTACACCTCGAGTGATCAGGAGCTTGATTCTCGTGAATTCTTCGACCCGCGCCCTGTGCCTCAGTGCCCCTCAGATGGATTCGTCATGTATCAGGCTGAGTTCTCAGAGGCCGAGGTCGCCATTTTACAGCACTACGTTAGGAGCAAGGAGTTCCAGTCCCTCCGAGGGAAGCACGTTCCGTACTATCTCGCCGCACGTCTGAAGGCTCAGCTCGGCCGTGAAGATATTTCTTACCTTTTGCTACAAGCGAGTTGGCAGGCGACCAACCCTAAACAGTATCGTGCCTATGCGATTGAGGCGCTGGATGCATATGAGCGTCAACTTAGAGGGCACTATGAGTCCGCGGAGAGGCGAATGTTTGATCGGTTGATAGCGGGAGAGTTAGAGCGACGGCTTGGTCGGTTTAATGAAGCGAAGGAGCGTTTTGTCGCCATCGCCGGAGAGGAATCCCTGGCCACCTATCAAGGAGGCAGGTTCGCGTCAATCGTCTGCGTTCAGCTTGCGCTCATCGAAGTAAAGTCGAGCGAGCCACACCGGATTCCGACTACCCCACTGCCATCATGTGATGCTTTGTTGAGAGAGGCCGCAACCAAGAAGCGTTAGTGGTTCGTTAATGGTTCGGGGTTACTTTCGTTAATGGTTCGGGGTTACTTCGACTAGCCCCACACCTCTCTAATCTGTCTCGACTATCGACTTAGAAGAGTTTAAGTAAATCGGTTTAACGTTACTGGTTCGTTACTGGTTTTCGTTACTGGCTCGTTATTGGTTCGTTATTGGTTCGGGGTTACTTCGACTAATCCCACATCTCTCTAATCTGTCTCGATTATCGACTTTGAAGAGTTTAAGTAAATCGGTTTCAGACATCCTCACTTGAATCAATTTTAGACAGCGAGTCCGGCTAACACTGAGGATTAAAATGCCCGGGCAAAGAAAAGGAGGGCTGAAGCAAACAGTGACCCATGCCGACATCGAACCTCAGCACCCCGCCAGTTACCTTTGCCTACACAAGAGCAATCGAACGTCTAAAATACGCGGGAAGCAACCTAGAGAGCATGGGCTGGCTCGGCGGAAAGAGCCCCGTTGGAAATGGTTCTCTCCAGTCCCCTCGTAGCCATTGCAGACGCACCTTCCTCGCCTTGGCTCGCAGGATTTTGATGAAGGAGATAAACGCGATTCGTAGCGGGATATCGCTACAAATGCACCACATTCGACGTCCAAAGGCTTTCGGCGCGTAGGGCATATCGATCGGCTGTGCGGCTGTCTGAGAGTCTGAGGGGAGAGAAATGCTTTCTCGCTCCCGAGTAACTACCATCTCATGTTCAATCTCTTCAACGCGCTTGAAAAGTTTCTCGCTCACCTCATGTGGAGAACCGTGATTCGGGAACGCGATCGTCCAGGCATCAGGACTCAAGCTAAATGAGAGCGTTTCAGTAACCTGTTTCTCAACAACAGAGGCTTCTTGTCGCCTCTCTGTCGCTGATACGTTCCCTGTCGCTATGGGACCCAGAAATGTTCTTCTGATCCGTTTGACCTCTCTCGTGAGGTTTCCTGAGGTAAACATCCCCCAGCTGGATACTCCTTGGTATGCACTGATAGAAGCGGCTCGGTGGGCCCGAACAGGATTAGCGTATACGTACGCCAACTTTTCCACGAGGTCATCCAGTGTCAGGATTACCGGCGAGTCATACCCTTCGCACCACACCGTAACTTGCCGTCTACCCAGGAGGCGATTTACGGCGTGAGCAGTCTCACACTTAAAGCGTTCCATGAAGCTCTCGACTGTGGCTGGATCCTCAACCAGGGCGATGATGTGGATGTGATTGCCCATGACGACAAACGAGAGGATCTTCACTGGATAGAGGCTTTGCGCCACTCCTAGAGCGCTCCAGAGGATCAGCTCCATAAGGGGTGAGCAGACAAACGGCAGCCCCCGCTGGACTCTAGAAGTGAGCATCACCACCGTGTGGGGCAGCAGGATACGAGGAGGACGAGACATACAATTCTTACTTCGCGCCGATAATAGACACTACTTGTTATCGGAACTAATCGTAATTAGTTGTGTCGCAAGTAACCCCGCACCAAGCTACTATTCACCAAGCTACTATTATAGTAACCCCGGACCAAGCTACCCGGACCAAGCTACCACTAACGGCAATCTAACCAATTCCTAACCGTATTCCGCCTGACGAGTCGGGCTCTTGTGAGATACGAAGTGGGTGTTGAAACGCGGGTAATTTCATGGAAGTGGCATTAGAGCAGGAGAGACGAGAGGTAACTCAGAATACTGAGACAGTAGCGCAGCTTCATGCGAGGGCCCTCAGCGAAACGTGCGCCCAAAGGGCCGAACTCTGGCTCTCAGAGATAGTCTTTTCTTCGGAAGCCGATCGTCTAAAAGCTGAGGCAATCCTCGATATCGTCACTCGGCGCCCTGATTTTCCCTCGGTACAGCTCAGTGGCTTCCATGATCTAAAAGCGCTCGACACGAGCATGGCTCGCCGGTTCTCCCTACACATCGTGCGAGAGCCACTCAATGAAGATCGAGACCACATCCGAGCAAGAGCGCTGGCAACCTTAGTGGAACTTCCGGATATCACCCCCGTCGAAACACTCATCATCGCGGATGGCCTAAAATGCCGATTTCGAACGGTGGCACACGCGGTGAAGCAAGCAATCGGCTCGTTATCTCACACGGAGCTAAGCGCCCTTCGAGAGACAGCGACTCAGTGGAAGGGAGCAGAGGCAATGAAGGTCGCCCCCTTGCTAGCCGTAATCGACGAAGCATATCAATATGCCCCAACCCGCCCTCTCGTTGAAGCGTTCAAGGAGGAAAAAGAGCGCGAGAGGTCACATTTTCCGAAACATGAGCGGGACGAGAGTAAAAAGGCAATCACTGCAAAGCGCGCCTCAAGAACCATCTTCCGTCCAGCGCGCACTCGCGGCGTTACAGCAAACAATTCAAACGCGATCGCGAGCAACATAGACGTGTCGCGTACAGGCCCTTTGCCAACTTCTGCCGTGCGGCCACCGGTGGAATCCACTGTGCAAACTCAGGATATGGCGCCGATATCTCTGCCACCTAGACCGGTGGTCTCGCCGGCGCCAGCGTCACTCGACGAGCTGCGAGACTCGGCACTTCGCGATAAGACGTGGCAAGAGTTGCTCTTCGAGCGGGATCGGCAAAAGGATCCACGCAAGCTGTGTGCCTGTATCGCGGAGATGGTGGCGAGGTTTGATATCGATCTTACTCGTGATGCAACTTCTAGTTCTCTGATCTACGTACTCTCCCACTCCGATCCTGCGCTCAAACGGATGGGTGGGGCGCTGGTGGAACATCTCTTTCGGAAAGTGTAAAGCGAACCCTCTATCCTCTCAGCCAGTTGATGACACAGTGAATCGATCCCTGGAATTATTGACCACAGGGGCGCTTGCTGAAGTGTGATTCCCACTGGTGCAGGGCTACTTTGGTAACACCATATCGATTTGAATTCCCCGCATCGGACCAGAGCACTATGATTTCCACTGGTGTTCCACTAACGATACGAGATCTGAATACCTTGATCGAGCAATCCAACCGTGAAGCCGCGCGAATCAACGCACACTGCGGCAACAATCGAGGTGCGCAAAACGGCGGCAATCAAAGAAACGGAGTCGGCAACGATGTCCGAAACACCAATAGAGGGAACCGGAACAGCGGCATAGCGAAGAAGAAGCCCTCAGGAAACACTCGTACGAAGCGGTAGAAATAATTCGAACTCTGTGCCCGAGCTTCTTTGCGCAACTCCGTCCGGTAGTTCCCATTCGGATTTGCTCGATCCTGATATGCTCAACTCTGGTACGGAGTTACTTTCAAGTAGGGAGTGAGGGCTCTAGAAGCCAGCTCCCCAAAAGGATCAGGTAGATATAAAGAGTTCAGAAGTAACTCCGTACCAGAGTTTAAGAACAACTAGATATCCCTACCCTGAGAAGTAACCCCGTACTGGAGTTCAGGAAGATCTCTTAAAGCGGTAGGTGCGGTGACGAGGTTCCCTCAGACGTGCGAGGGAGAGCGTTGACGTCGCACGAAGAGACATGCCCCCGAGAGAGCGAGAAGAAGGGAGAGGATATGATATCCGGTCCACGAACCGACGAGGAGCGTTTCATAGCGCATCCATTCATGAGCAAACCGGAAGGTTCCGTAGGCGATCATGTAGAGATGGAAGTGTTGCCCCGTCAGTATCTTTCTGTCGCGTAGGATCGCGAATACGGCGGCAGCGAGGAGGTTAAAGAGCAGCTCAATCTCTGAGGCTGGCCAGTGAACCGACCCATCCGTGTGCGTCACGGTGTACCATGCTGGGGGGATCTCCTTTCCTGGGCAGCATCGGTTCGTCATGCATCCCAATCTCCCAAGAGCGATACTCAGAGGAACCATCTGGGCAAAGAGATCCCCAGTAACTCTATCATACCGAACGAAACGCTTGGCGATCTCAACCCCGGCGTATCCTCCGAGGATGCCGCCCAGTACTGTTTTTCCGACGAGTATCATCTCAGGCCAGTGGGGGTTGTTCATGAAGATCGGAGCTTCAGCGAATAGATACCCGAGCTTCGAACCACACGCCGCTCCTATCAGGGCTCCAAGAATGACCAAGAACATCTGGGAAGAATCTCCGCGACGAGCGCGCCAAAAAGCCACGCTGCAGCCAATCGCGATCAGCATGAGGAGGCTCGAGAGGAGACTCATGCGCGGCTGTCCGGAAATCCGGAGTAGTATCGACAGAAGGAATCGAGCTTTCCGTCCGGGCGGATCACGTGGGTGCAGCACCTATCAATTCTATCTTCATCCCAGCTTCGAGCGTCCATGAACGGTTTCACAAAGATCCGAAAGGTATGCGACTCATCGAGCTCGCACTGTTTGAGCAACGCCCCAAGGGGTTCGGACTCACAACCGCACTGAGAGAGGTCCTCCAAACTGTAGCGAACCCTGTCAGCGAGAAATCCTTGAAGAGACTTCAAATTAATGAGATCGCTGATTGATTGGATACCGCCGTCGACCTTGAGCAGATAGCCGATCGTGGCGCAGTTCGGATCCCCGCACGGAAGGGGGGTGAAGTCTTCGTGCTTGAGTTTGCCCGCGGATTGCGCGACCGCGCTGAGAAGTATATCCGCCACGGAGTAGGGCGAATCGTCCCTCCGTACGTCAGTGGGTTGTCGGCCACTTATGAAGACGGGCTGAAAGGTAATGCCGCGGACGTGCGAGAAGGAGAGTCCGTAAGATATCGACGACCAGAGGTTTGAGATGTTGTCGGGCGTTACGGTCATAGCAAGGGTGACGGGAAGCTTCATGTCGCGCGCGCGCTCAAGAGCAGTTTCCTTCATTGAACGGAGATCCGCCCCGCGTAGCTCTAGTTGTCCCTCAGCCCCAGTGCCATCAAATTGCAGGTAGAGTTGGAGATTGTCGTACGATACCCGTTTGGCAAGCTCGGCGGCAAACGAGGGGTCTTTAGCGAGGAGGACGCCGTTGGTGTTAATGAGTAGGTACTGGATGCGGGGCTCCGCTTTAATCCAGTCAATCAGCTCAAAAAACTGCGGATGGAGCGTTGGCTCGCCCCCTGAGAGCTGCAATATCTCGATGCCACCCTTTCGGCTGAGGACCCCAAGGATCCTCTCCTTGATCGAATCGAGTGAGTGGGCCGCGACCTTCGAGCCGGTTCCGACTGGTGAGTTCGCGTAACAGGTCGGGCAAGCGAGGTTGCATGAGTCCACGATCTCGATAAGGGCGAGACAGGTCGAGAGCGATTCGAAGGGCGTTGTGGATGGAAGTTGCGCGTTTCTCCCAAGCACTCCGGTTGCCGATTCCGCCGCGTTGCAGGTCTGGCCAGGGGCGCAGCAGGTGTGTGAGCCATGAGAGAGCCAATAAAATCGATCATCGGTACTGATAACGTACGACTGTTCTCCGTGCTCAGGACAGGTACGCACCATGAGAATCTTCTTTCCATCCCGCACTACTTTAGCGGGAGCCTTTGAAAGGCACACGGTACAACGGCTCGTGGTGTGTTTGATGATCGATTCCTGCGGTGCCAGGATAGAAAGTGACTTTACCATCTGCTTGCCAATTTGCTCGCCACGTTTAGCGTCGCTATACACATGGCGAAGGTCATAAAGCCATTCACCATCAGGACCCCGATCCATAGAAAAAGTCCAGCGAAGGGATTAACGCTGCTGGTGGGATTCAAGCTCTTCAAGAGATCGTACACAGCGAAGATAGAACCGATGAGGGCGCAGGGAACCGTGATGAGAAACCACAGCGTGATTATGCTTTCAAGGGCCGAGCCAGGCACATAGCGATAGACGATGTTCCCACCAATCAGGGTGGCGAGAAGACACACCTCTGCGAGGAGGGAAGGTGCGCCCAGTAAGGTCAGTCGCCACATTGTTGAGAGGGGCTTGTAGGGATGTTGCGAGCCGTCCGTGCTGCTTGTAGTTGGGGTTGGATCTATGGGCTCATTCATACGAGTATGAACGTAATACAAACGAGGCATGTTCGCCCCATAAATCTTCTCGCATCGGCGTTCCCCCTCTTCCGGACCCTCGAACCGCTTGCAACGGAGCTCTGTTCACGACCCCGCCGTACTAAATGCTATTTTCGCTGATACGTGATCCTTACACACCGTTCATGAAGTGGCTTTTCTCATTCCCACTGGTGCAGGGCTACTTTGGTAACACCATATCGATTTGAATTCCCCGCATCGGACCAGAGCACTATGCGGTAGCGGTAGCGGTAGCGGTAGCGGTAGCGGTAGCGGTAGCGGTAGCGGCAAACTCAGGATTTGCGTCTAACAGTGGGGGTGATACTATCGAACAACGCAACCTGAAAGTAATCTTGTGACAAGTTCTAACCAGCATCTGAAACTCTCCGTTGTCGGCCGCAAGGCCTTCCCACGTTCGGTTTGTATCGTCGTGTCGGTATGGCTAGCCTACGTACTCCTGATGAGCGCTGAGACCGTCACTGATACCCTTATGCCATCGACTTTGATACCAAACATTGCTCAGGGGCATGGGCTAGATCTCTCGGTGGCGAATCTGGGTGTCAATCTCTCAAAAGACCAGGCGGAGTTCTACAAAATACATCCTCGCTACGGTTTCATCGGAATTTATCCCGTGGGAATGCTGATACTCGCCGCGCCAATTCAAGGCGCACTATGGGGATTAGCTCACATACTTGACATCGATACCTCAGTAACAGGCGTCCATTTCCCCCACCTGCGATTTGTTTTCGAAAAAGTGAGCGCGTCCCTGTTAGTGGCCCTGACAGTTTCGCTCCTCTATCGGACTCTCGTTGGTTTTGTGCCCCTTAGGTGGGCGATAATCATGTCCGGGCTCTACACGTTCGGTTCCGGCTCACTTAGTTTGCTGGGGCAAGGTTTGTGGCAGCACACCGGCATCAACTTGATTTGTCTCGTGTTATGTAGCTTCCTTCTCGCTGAAAAAAGGACGGCGTCGTATCGCCAGGAGTTCTTTTTCTTTTTATTAGTTGGCTTTCTATTCTCGTTACGACCAACCGCGCTTTCCTGGAGTGTGGTGTTTAGCGTGATGTTCGCGCGGACGTATCGACGGCCATCGATAGCAGGCGTCCTGGCGCTAGTGCTCGGCGCCTCTCCCGGTCTAGTCTGGAATTTGATGCTTTTTGCCAATCCGCTTGGTGGATACGGCGCTATTTCCGTTGATCGCGAGTTTGTAAATCTCTCTCCTGGTGATTATCTCCACCGGCTGTGGCTGATATTATTTTCGTTTCGAAGAGGATTCTTGATTTTCAATCCGATCTTATTCGGCCTTTTCTTATCCATTAGTGCTTTAAGGACGTATCGACAGAGAGAGAGAGAGAGAGAGAGAGAGAGAGCTTTTGAGCGCTATGTTAGTCGGTATGGTGCTCCAGATTTTGCTTTGTGCCAGTTACCCCGCTTGGGATGGAGGGCGATGTTTTGGCCCGCGATTCATGCTTGATGGACTTGCGATCGCGTTCATACTGGCGGCTATCGGGATCGCTCATACGCAGCGACGATTGCATAACCTAACCTACGGAGTGGTAGCCGTCGTAGGGGTCTTCTCAATCATTCTGCACGTGTTCGGAGCGATAGGAAGTCGCCTTACCGTTCCATCTCTCGTGGAATTACATAAACAACTGCTTCTATACTAGAGCGTATGGGCTGGGACGCTCTGGGTTCCGGTACTAGCGACTTTATGCCTTCTTCTCAAGCAACTAACACGCTAAGCGCGGATAAGAAGAGGTGCTTTTTGTGTAGCGTGAGGTTTTCTCTCTGTGCCGGAGCTGCCCAAGAAGAGGAAAAAGATGGCGCAAAAAACCATCGCGAATAGACGATTTAAATAAATAGGCGCTAGAGGCAGCTACAAGCCTTCTAGCTATCCCTATCGCTCATTTGAATGGCTGGTTCGCGATCGCTGTTGGAACCGTCCTTTTCATGTCTTGGGCAGTAGCCCGGTACACGGAGGACAAAGACGACGGCATGACTGCTTAGCACATCAATTGTGTTGATTTGCAAAAGGAACTCTTACTTAGTGAACGTCCGCCTCATCGCCTCTTTCATAGTGAGGCACGGCTTATAACCCAATTCGCGCGCGGCTGCCTCGATTGAGAAATAGTGATCAGTCGCCATCTCAGAGACGAGGAATCGAGTGAGAAGTGGTGGTTTGTTAACTCCACACACGAGGAGTGCCTTACTAATCGTCTCCATCACGTACGCCACACCCATCGCAACCTTGGTGGAGATCGATTTCGAGAGAGGTGGTAGCGCATGCGCCGCAAGCACTTCATCTATCCACGCCCACATCTTCACGGGTTCACCCTGCGTGATGAAGTAGGCTTTTCCGTGCGCTTGTTTCTTATCTTCCTCTAGAGCCTTCATCGCCTGGATGTGCGCCTGCACACAGTCATCGATAAAGGTCACATCGACGAAATTGTCGCCCTTACCGATTCGAGTGAGTCGTCCAGCTCTTGCGCGCTCAAGGATCGTAGGTATGAGGTTTGTGTCATCGGGGCCCCAAATTAAGTGGGGGCGCAGAGAAACGGTGCGCAGCGTCTCGCCATTATTAGCGGCTAGAACTTCCTGCTCAGCTTGAGCTTTTGTTTGCGGGTAGAACGCATCGAAGTGCTTTGGGTACGGATAGCTTTCGTCTACACCACGAAGGTCGTTCCCATCGTGAATGACACTTGGCGAGCTCGTGAAAACCAGATTCCGAACGCCCGTAGCTCGACACGCGGCGATAACGTTTCCGGTGCCGACGACATTTACTTGAAAGAAATCATCATAGGCGCCCCACATATCCACTTTAGCCGCTGTATGGAAAACTCCATCAGCTCCTTCGAGCAGCGATTGCCACGTTTTTGGATCGGATGAGATATCAACTCGAGCGGATTCGATTCCAAAGGTCGCAAGCTCTGGGTATGCGCTGCGCGCCAACGCCACTACCGAGTGCCCTTCAGCGCGCAGGGCTTTACCGAGGGCTTTTCCTACAAACCCTCCGCCACCGGTGATAACGTAACGCTTGGTGCTCATGCTACGGGTGATTACGCCGCTTTTTGCTCAGAGACTATTCTGTCAGCCCATTCACTTAGCTGCTCACGGAAGATCTTGGCGTTGTGACGAGCATCAACTGGGAACGAACGATGGAAGAAGAACTGCGTGATACTCGCCGTAAGTGGACTCTTCGCGGCTAGCGCCCGTAGCTCATCCCTGAAAGCCTCTTGAGCTTCTGGGGTCTCTGGCCACGCTTCTGGGGTTGGCTCGATCACAATCGCTGGCTCTCGCCCCGATCGGATACCAACCAGCGCCGAGCGCTTTACTTTCGGCAGCGTATTAAAGATCTCCTCTAACGGCACGCTGTGAAACGCGCGCTCTGCGGTGTACACGGAGTGCGCTTTTCTGCCGCAGTAGTAAAGATTTCCCGCCTCATCCATGTAACCTAGATCACCCATACGGTGCCAAAAGCCGGCGCCGTCCAGGATCTTACCAACGCGATTCGCTTCTGGACGATTGAGATACTCAGGGCTGCAATTTTCTCCAGAGACTATTATCTCTCCGATCTCACCAGTTGGGAGAATCTCGCAATCAGTCATCGTGCGCAGAGCGTCAATTGAACTCTTGATGATTCGAACTTGAATTCCTGGCACCGCTTTGCCAACCAATACTCCCTGCTCCCCGGTGCGAGCGGAACTCCACGAGGTAGAGGTCAGTTCAATATCCGTCACGAAGGTCACCGGAAGAGCCTCTGTCGCTCCGTATGGCGTGGAGATCGTTGCGTTTGGCACAACTCCCTTCACTCGTCTGATGATCGACTCACCAACGGCGGCTCCGGCCATAAATATTCGCTTGAGGGTCGGCAACTTGCCGCCTGTGCGGAACGTGTACTCGGCTATCTTGTTCCACAATGTCGGGGAACCAAAGGAGCTTTCTATGTCGAGGTCATTAACGAGCTTTACAACTTGTGCTGGATCGAGCGCGAGGGGCTTGCCCACCGGCATCGATGGGAATACGCTCGCGACTCCCAACGCCACGTTAAAGAGCGAGAAGATCGGCAAGAGCGTGAGGTCTCTCGCTCCTACTGACTGCCCTAACACATCACGGATCGTTCGAAGCTGCGCGGCGAGCTGCTCATTCGTGATAACGACACCTTTGGGAATACCGGTCGCGCCTGAGGTGAACGCGATCATGGCGGCGTTGTGCGCTCGAAGCTCGCCGTCTGCCTGATGAACAGGGAGTGGTATCGGAGCTAATGGGGCGTTGGCGTAACGCTTGAAATGACCAAGCGACTGTCCACGTGAGAAGGCAAAATCAGCCGCCGTCACGTAAAACTTGATGCGATGGAAGAGTGACCGCTTGAGGTATCTAAGTAGCTGCGCTTTCGGCGAGCCGATGAAGGCGTGCGGAGCCGCGTCCTGAATGCAACGCTCCAACCGCTCTAATCCAATTCCTGGATCGACAAACACCGGAGTCGCCCCGCGCCCAGCGATAGCGATACTTAAGGCCAAGAAATCAGCGCCAGGCGATACGAGCATCAACACGCGGTCACCAGGAGCGAGTCCTAGATCCGCTAAGCCTCGTTGATACTGATTAACGAGTTTGGCGAGCTCAGCATACGTTGTATGAGAATAGTGCAACGCGCCGCCATTGATCGGATCTCTTACCCAGCGCGGCGAGATAACCGCCGACAACGTTGGTCGCTCCTCGGCGAGCCGCATGACCTGATCGTAAATAACGTGGATGCTCCCCTCTTCTCGCGAAAGTCCTGGAAGGGTTCCAAGAGCCTCAGAGGGGCGAGAAAAAAACTCTTTAATGGCGGGAATAGCGATCTGCGGCGCGTCGTCGAGCACTAAGTGAGAGGCTTCGGCGATCTCAAGGAGCTCGGCTTTTGGAAAGTGCGCCGCGACTTTGCTTAGCATCTCACGATGGAAGCACGGATCCTGAAGACCCCAAATTATCTTTACTGGCTTCTCCGCTATCTTTGGTAGACCAGCGGCGATCTCAACCATCTGGGAATATGTCGGATGAGAAGCATCGAATGGAATATCCGCGACGAAATCCCAGATAGCGTCACGGCGCTGTCTTGTGGAATACGGCGCAAGGTACCCTTCTTTAACTTCTGGAGTGAGATTCGTGAACGCGCCCATCGAGGTGGTGAGCTTTACGAAGGTTGGCGTGTGCCGCGTCAGCACCTTTCCAACAACTGGCATCGCCGCCAACTTAATAACTGGCGGAAGGCTCTCAGTCTCTGTGAGCGTGGTGTTGAGGTAGACTATTCGCTCGATGCTATCGAGCTTTCGAAGCATAAACCCGGTACCAAGCGGACCACCCCAATCATGCATCACCATCGAGAACTTCGTGAGTCCGAGAGCGTTCACGAACTCAACGAGCTGGTTGATTCGATCGACCGCCCGAAACTGAACTCCTGGAGTGCGGTCAGAGAGTCCACATCCGAGAAAATCTGGGGCTATGAGCCGAAACGAGTCACGTAGTTCGCGGATAACGTTTCGATACAGGTAACACCACGTTGGGTTTCCGTGAAGGCAGAGAATGACGGGGCCACTCCCCTCATCCACGTAGTGCATGCGGTACCCGGCTACGGACACGAATCTCGACTGAAATGGGAGGAGTTGCGTCGTCACGTCCGAGTCCCTAGCCTCTACCACTCGATACCTAAGAAGAGCGAGTTAAGTCCCGAGCCAAACCCGGTTAACATGATCTTATCGCCCTTCTTAATGCCCTTTTGGTCGATACCAACCGCGAAGCAGGTCGGTAACGCCGCGGAAACGAGATTGCCTCGGGTTGGGTAGATGATGAACTCCTTGGAGTGATCGAGGCCTAATTGATTGTAGAAAGCCTCATTCACCTGACGCCCTACTTGATGGCAGAAAACGTGATCAACATCATCTTTCGTCCAACCAAGAACCTCTGAGCTATCCGTCCATGTGTGTCCACCAAGGACTGCCGCCGCCGCGATTAGCTTCGATGACTCCGTCTCCATCACGGGACCGAGCGGTGGGGAATCAACGAGGTGATAATCAACGTTTCCAACGCACAACTCACAGTGCTGTGTCGCCGAGCGGGTCGCGCCACCAAGGATGCGGTGTTTGTTCTTTGAGATACTTTCGTGACACAGCACGTACGCGACAGCGCCCGAACCAATAGTGAAGGTCGGGAGCATGCGCAGCAACTGATCACGCGAGAGCCCCTGCCCCTCAAGCACGTTCTTGAACGTTGTATCAACGATGCACCGTGTGTGCTCAGCGGAAACAACCACTCCAGCCTTGATAATGCCGGTTTCAATCAAGTTGGACATGAAGAAAATTCCGTCCATGAATCCCAAACAGGCGTTGCTGATATCGAGCGCGATTGAATCCTCGCCCATCTCCAAATTGCGATGCATCAAGCATCCCGTGGCTGGCTCGAAATAATCACGGGTAACCGAGCAGCTCATGAGCCCTCGAATGTCCTCGAAGTTAAGACCAGACTTCGCGATCGCTTCTTTGGCGACTGCCGCGCCCAGCACGCTCGGTCGCTCCTTGATGTCCCAGAAATTACGAGAAGCGATACCCGTCAAACGCTCGAGCGTACCAAACGGAAGACCCAACTGCTTGTACACGTCAGCGAGTCTATCCTCGATCTCCGGGGAAGTGAGCGTCTGTGGCGGAACTGTGATGGCGACCGACTCAAGACAAACATTTTTAAAGCGAAATGCGACCATAGCGTGATCCTTTTGAGCCGATCTTTTTCTGAACAGCTGACGTGATTGAAACCCGAGGGATGAAGTCTTCCCTCAAGCTAGTGAGTCTTCATTCTTTGCCTCGAACGCCGACTCGGAAACTGTCGGCGTGAGATACCATATCCATGCGTTCAGTACAAACGCTCGATGTTGAATTACTGTTGGGATTTAAGGGGCTTGGCTAAGCCCCTTGAAGCTCGTTCTCGCCGCCAGCGAAAGGTGTCGCGACAGGTGGCGGAGAGTCCTATTTTAGACAAAAAAAGACCCCGACGCTCTCGCGACCGGGGTCCTACCAGGAAACATAAGCCCTGAGTATAGTGCCAGTTACAACCTATCCCAGCAGACGTTGGATGGCGGCAGCGCTCAGTTGGGCGCCTTGCGCCTCACTTGCCTGTCGCTCGAACCGCGCGATTCGCTCTGATGTTTCGTCCGCCACCTCTGCGGCACCCTCAACGTCCCGCACTTGGGACGCCGCGGAAGCCTTGTTAGCGGATCTCACATCAGCTACCACCTCACGTGCGCTGTTTAGAGTACTTGCGGTCTGTCGCGTAGCGTCTACAGCTCTCTCAAGTCCCGCAAGAACCTGAGATTGCCGAACTCCCTCGTCCTGAGTTCCAGTACGCTCGCCTCGATCTTTTCGGGGTGGCTCGGGACCTGCAGAACGCGTCGACGCGGCTTTCAACCTCTGAAAAGCCGTCCGACCTGATGGGTCAAACGAAAAGTCACTCATGGTACAACCTCACTGTCCGCACGCTAGCCGCTGACGAGTGAGCCCCGTCTAGAACGGATACCGTGACCATACGTTCTCCCCGAAAAATACCACCTGGCTCACGCTCAGGCTCGTCCGACTCAATTGACCTACCCCCTTACTTGTCGGAGCGGGTATCTCCCGCGGGGAATTGACGCCTCTTCGCGCGCCTATAGAGAAGATTCGGTCAGTCTGTGGTGATCTGTATGTTTCGAGCCTAATTAACCATCAAAACAACGTTCGCTCAAAGCAGGGCCCTGCAACCTACTGATAAGACGACCATGAACTCCCAATCTGAGGACCTCTTTGGGGGAGCTCTTACAGTTATCTCGGTGCTGTCACAGAACGAACAGGCTATACTCAAAGCTTGGATCGTAGACGCGTTACACGTCAGATCCTTCTCCCGTTACAACACGAGAGTAACAACAGAAGCGCCCACGTTGACGAGCCTCCAGGGATATCATGACAGCGGCATCAAGCACTCCCCCTTCATCAAATCTTTTCTCCACGTTGTTTATACAAGAGGTGTCGAAGCTACTTGCTCGCGGCTCCGCGGAGATTCTCGCGACGATCTCATTGCCAGGCGCTGTTGACCTTGAGTCCAGAGTGGCGCTGTTCCTTGATCTGCTGTGCGCGCGCGCACCGGCTGATTTTCTGCGCCAGAAGACCCCATCGAGCGTAGCCGCCATAATCAACGGCCTCCTTGAGGTTATTTCGAAGCAATCCGTCGAGTCGACTAAAATCGCCATCAAGCTCCAATTGGCGGAGAACTGCCCAGCTATCTTCATCGCCCTCGACGATCACCCATTCATCGTGAGCTCCATCGCCGAGTGTCTACACGAGGCCGAAATTCATCTTGAGTGCTTTCAACATCCAATCATCTCGGTACGAGGCTCGACACTTGCGGTATCCTACATCGAAATAGCGGAACGAGACGGCGCGAAGACTGTGCCAGCGATCGACAGAATCCATGACGCGCTGAAAGCCCTTCGGCAGACAGTCGCCGATCACAACCAGATGTTGAAGGAGACGCGGGATTATAGTTTCGGGAACGTCTCGTCTCTTATGACCGACTCCGGCGAGATCTCGACCTCCGAGGCGAGCACGTTCCTCTCGTGGCTGACTTCGGGGAGCTTCTTCTTTCTCGGAACGTCCACATGGTCGAGCTCGCACACGAGACTGGCGGCATGCGGCGTATGGGCGCTTCCAGGCTCGTTTCAGCAAGCCCTTGAGGCGGAGGTAGTCGACGATCTACGTGCCGCGGCCACACGGAAGACGAGACTCTCCGTTCACAAGCTGCGGCTATCTTCCATCGTGCATCGCAGGGCGAGCCTCCTTCACATCGTGGTATCTGGCACCTCCCCGAACGATAAGACTTTCTCGGGTGTTGGATACCTCACATCGAAGGCGTGGGCCTATGAGGCACAAGATATCCCACTACTTCGAGTGAAGCTCGCGCAGGTACTGGCGCTTGAGAATACCCCTCCAAACTCGCACGACTACAAGTATGTTGAGGAGGTCATCGACAATATGCCCACTGACGAGGCGCTCACCTTACCAGTGGTTGAACTACGCTCCTTCGCTCAGCTAGCCCTCGGCGTTTTCTCCCGTGATGACTCGCGCTCGTACACCTACGTCGACTCGCTCGGCCGTCGAGCCTTGACGTTAGTTGTGTTACCGCCGGGACGTTACAGCGCTCGCCTCCGAGACACACTTCAATCGCTCATAGAGACTCATCTTGGCGCTCCCGCTAAGGCCAGCGACATTCATATCGACTCAAGCAAGAAGCGGCAGCTAAGGCTTTACGTGAGCACTCCTCTCCCTGGCGCAGTCGCCAACCGCGACTATGAGGCTCTCACTCGCGCGCTGCAACGAGCGACCGTGAGCTGGCATGACTCCTTTATCGAAGCTCGTGATGAACGCTATCCATCGGACACAGCCGACACGGTCACGTTCTCAGATGACTATCAGATCGCCATCTCAACGCCTGAGGCGTTGGCGGATTACGGTCTCGCTCGATCCCTGTCGACAACTAAACCGCTCGCAGTCGCCTTGTTCGCCTCGGAGAGCTCACCGGAAACGCGAACATTGACTTTTATTTCGGCGAAATCCTCAATCTCTATCAGTCGCGCGGTTCCAGTACTCGAGAATATTCAACTGGAGGTCCTCGACGCGAACTCCTATACCATACGGTTCAAGGGCGCCGAGCTGCATGCTCTTAAATGCGAGGTGCGAGCGTACGATGGCGAGCGACTCGCGCCCGAGGGATTTAACAGTCAGGTCGCTCCGGGCCTTGAGCAGATCTTAGTCGGCGCCGCGCTCGACGACCCTCTCAATGTGCTGCTACGGAAAATACCCGTGTCAGTGAAGCAGATACAACTATTGCGGGCCTATTGCGCTTTTCTGTGGCAGACCCACAAGTCATCAACGAAACGAACGATGTGGAAAGCCGTGGCCTCAGCGCCTGAGGTCGCGCGCCAGCTTCTACGCTACTTTGACTGCGCGTTTAACCCGAAGCTTAACCTCTCGATTAATCAGCGTCAGACTCAATGCGCGAGCATCGAGACCGACATACTTATGTCATTACGAGGGGTCACTGACATCACGCACGATCGAATCCTGAAGGGACTATCAAGTCTCGTCAAACACACTGTCCGCGCGAACTTCTATACGGGGCATCCAACTATCGCCTTGAAGGTCGCCGCCCAGAAAGTTGAGTTCATGCCGCATCCGCGACCTCTTTTCGAGGTCTTCGTGTTCTCACCCCGCGTTGAAGGCACGCACCTCCGCAGCTCTAGAGTCTCGCGCGGCGGAATTCGGTGGAGTGAGCGCCTCGATGACTACCGCGCCGAGATCCTGGGACTCATGAAGACTCAAAAGGTTAAAAACGTCATCATCGTGCCGAGTGGCGCGAAGGGCGGTTTTATCGTGAAGCACCTGCCTCAAAAATCGGAACTCGTCCCAAAGGCGGTGGAGGAAGGTTATCGTGAATATATAACCGCGCTCCTGACACTCGCTGACAATCGGGTTGGTGACGCGATTGTTTCTCCTCAGAACTGCGTCGTCCACGACGAGCAGGATCCGTATTTTGTCGTCGCTGCGGACAAGGGTACCGCCACCTTCAGCGATATCGCGAACGGCATCGCTCAATCACAGTTCAACTACTGGCTCGGCGACGCGTTCGCCTCTGGTGGATCCGCCGGGTATGATCACAAGAAATATGGCATAACCGCTCGCGGCGGTTGGGAATGTGTCATGCGACACTTCAAGGATCTTGACATCGACCCGGCGAAGCCATTTACGACGGTCGGAATCGGGGATATGTCGGGCGATGTGTTCGGCAACGCGATGATACTGAGCTCATCGATCGCGCTTGTGGCGGCGTTTAACCACAAACACATCTTTATCGATCCGACACCCGAGACGCACAAGACGTTTGAGGAGCGAAAGAGGCTCTTTGCTCTTCCGCGCTCGCAGTGGTCGGACTTTAACACGACGCTGATCTCGGCCGGAGGTGGTGTCTTTGGTCGCTTCGAGAAAGAGATAGCTATTACGCCGCAGATGCGAACTACCTTCGGGCTTGGCGAGGACGCTCCGGCTACAGTCGATGGAGAAACTCTCATCTCACTCATCCTCAAGGCGCCAATCGACTTGCTCTGGAATGGTGGCATCGGCACCTACGTGAAGGCCCGCTCCGAGTCTCACAGTGACGTAAACGATGGCGCTAATGATGGAGTTCGAGTCAACGCCGACGAGGTACGCGCGCGAGTAGTAGGCGAAGGCGGCAACCTTGGCTTCACCCAAAAAGCGCGCATCGAGTTTAGCGCCAAGGGTGGTCGTATTAACACCGACGCCATCGACAACTCTGGCGGCGTGGATCTCTCTGATCACGAGGTAAATCTTAAATTGCTTCTCTCACCGCTTATTGCCAAGGAGGTTATCACTCTCGAGCGCCGCAACACGCTGCTGCAAGAGATATCATTAGACGTCGTTGATTCGGTGCTGCAGCACAACCGTGACCAGTCACTGATGCTCTCAATCGCCGCCGCTCGCTCCCCGCTTAACCTCGATCAGTACCGCCATCTCATTCGAGAGATGCACCGGGGAGGTTTCCTCGATCGCAACAGGGACGGGCTCCCTGACGAATTAGAGCTCGATCTGCGAGCCTCGAACAGACTGGGCATGACAAGACCCGAACTGGCTATCTGTAGCGCCGCCACGAAGATGTGGCTGAAGGAGGGGCTGCGTGGCGCCGAGATCCTCTCAGACCCGATGCTTGAGCCGTTCTTGCTCAGCTACTTCCCCGAGCGCATTCAATCGGAGTTCAGGAAAGAGGTTCTCCATCACCCTCTTCGAGACGATATTATCGCCAACGAGATCGTCGCCAAGTGCGTGCCAGCTGTAGGCATGCCCTTCCTGCCGAGCGTGGTCTTCTCAGGTAACGCGTCGGTAGCCGACGCCATCAAGTGTGTCCTCGCCGCGGACACTATTCTTGGGACGGCTACCTTACGCAGACGACTTCGCGATGGTGATACTGTGGGCAACTGGGAGAACTTTAGCTCACTCTGGGTGGACACGGGAATCGCCCTCCGACGCGCGAGCGCTTGGCTCCTGCAAACTCACGGAGGCACTCTATCGCTTGATGAGACGATACTTCTCTATAAAGACGCGTTCGCGACCCTCACTGATCATTCGCAGCTGGTATTCACGGGGGGAGAGTTACGTCGATTCGACACCCGCGTAACCGAATACGAAAAACGTGGAGCGCCCACGCGCGACGCGATTCTGCTAAGCCTCTATCGCCGCGTGAATATGATTCTCGAGGTTCTCTGGTGCGCGCGCGAATATAACCAGGATGTTAAAGAGGTGGCGCGCGCGGTTTCACAGTGCCTGGACATCTTGAGAATAAACTCCCTGTTTCGATTCGAGAACGCCCTTGAGTCCTCTAATAAATGGGAGCAGGAATTGGTCACTGGCGCCTATCAGGAAATACGCCGGAGCGTTTCGGTCATCGTTGGCCGATTGCTGCGCGCTGGAGATAACGCGGCGGATAACTATGATGCGCGACTCTCCGCGACACCGCATAAAGACGCCATTACATCAACTATCGCTGAGGTTGAGGAGAACACTCGATTGAGGAAACCGTTTCAGATCTCGGTACTGCCAGTGGTGGCGCGACAGCTGAGGTTGCTAGCGAGCCAGCTCTAAGAGCGCCCCGTCCGCATTGAAAGGAGGCGCTGGTTAAGGTAGCGTTATCTGAGCCGTCTTAGATCTTTAATCGATGAACGTTACCCAATGAAAGCACGAATCAAACGAGTCGTTTTTGCCATTTTGTGCTTGAGTATAGTCGGCAGCCTGCTTACTCCCCTACTATTCTCAGCGGATCTGTCGGTAACGTCCGGTCTCATTATCGCTCCTATCTCGCTGTGGCAAGTGCTGATCACCGGTCTCAGTGTTTCATACGCGGGCAGTTTCTTTTTCAACTACACTGACTTTGTTCGTTACACCTGGCCATGTCGCCCCTTTCTTATCCTTATCGCGCGCCGCTCGGCTACAGCGAAAGCCATCGTGCGACAAGGTCGCGCTCGTACTGTCTCACGTGCCCTCTTGACTCGCTCAGCGATAGCGCTGGGTAGCCTCGTTGGAGTGCTCACAATTCTCGCTCTCCTCTATGACTCCGCGCCTACGGTATCGAGCGCTCTCATCACTACACAACTCAGTGCTATAAGCTTTCTATGTGGAACGCTACTTGGAGTCTTAGCGGACATCCTGATTCCCAGATCAAGCCTCAAGACACTGATTTCCAGATCAAACCTCAAGACACCCCGAGTCACAAAACCCCTGCCGATCCCAACGGCTCGGTATCCGATACGTTGGAATGATTCCACCCTCTCACTCGGTGATCCGAATCTCTCCTATGCGGTAATCATCCCCTGTCATAACTATGGCGAGTATCTACGTGACGCCATTGAGTCTGTACTATCACAGACATTTCCGGCCTCAGAAATTGTCGTGGTGCTCGATGGCTGCACCGACAACTCAGCTCAGATAGCGGCGGAATTCGCGGGGAGAGGCGTTCAGGCCGTCACCGTAAACTGCCATGACCCGTATCTCGCCCGCCGAGCTGGCTTTTACGCCACTAAAGCGCCTCTTGTGTGTTGCCTTGACGCTGATGACTATCTGAATGACTCGTATTTCGCCATCGGAACTCGATGTTTCATTGACGCCAACGTGGGAATCGCCACTGGATGGGTCAAGCACTTTGGAGCCTTACATACGAGCTGGGAACCCCTTCCAAGCGACATTCAAAAGCTAAATTGCGTTACAAGCGCGGCGATTTTTCGTCGCGTGGCCGCGCTTGGAGTTCGCGCGTTTGAGCGCATGGAGTGGGCGGGAGTCTTTGAGGACGATTACGTTTCTTGGAAAGGCATAGCTCGCGCTGGATGGCAGGTAGCCCTGTTTGAGGGAACTCACTTCCATAGAAGACACTCGAGGAACAAGAGCATCACCACGCCAACTGATCTAACGTGGGCAATCTCACTAAGAAACGCCCACGGTTCTCCCACTCGTAAAATTCGTGTTGGTTACGTAGCTTCAGTTCTCCTACCCGCGGGTGGCGTTGAGACTCTCCTAAGTCAGCTAATGCGACACGGATTTCGTATTGAATGGGTTGGAGTCGCCCATGCGCCCAAGAGGCCCGAAGATCTCATAAAAGACGATACCTATATGGGCATCCCAATCATAAAGAGTCATGTGTTCGACGACGCGGTACGGGAACTAGCCTCAAAAAGTGACGTGTTGTACGCGTGGCAAGCAGACGATCTCGCTCGCCTCGCCACGTTAGATCTCGATATCCCTGTGTGGGGATGCGTGCATGGTCAGTGCTCTTATGCGGCGAGCGTTGGTGAGTGTATAGCTTCCATTCGCTCAGGCCATGTGGTCGCGGTGTCGGAGGCGGCCAGTAAGGTCTGTCTTTCGCCAGCGCGGATAATATACAACGGCGCGGACTTAAACGCTCTCTCGCAGGGCCCCTCGCGCTGGGAACAGCGCGATATGTGGGGCATTGGAAACGATGAAATAGCAGTAGGCTACATCGGTAGATGGGCGGCAGGGAAACGCGTCAATCTTATAGTATCTGCCTTCGCTCACCTACCCACGCACATCCGTCCTGTACTATGTGTCGCCGGCGCACTTCCTCCATTGGATGAACGCCGCCAGGCTGATGAGTCCGCCGGCAGGAAGATCGTGTGGACGAAGACAACCACTCCAGGCGCAGTCTATCGAGCACTCGACGCCGTCGTTATGGCTTCAGAGTCAGAAGGGGGTCCGCTCGTGGCCCTGGAGGCGTGGGCTTGTGAATGCCCTCTGATAACCACCCCCGTGGGGATGATTCCCGAGCTCATAGAGTCGCATGGAGACCTCGCCTACCTTTTATCGATGAATCCTTCCAGCCAAGAGATCGCGGTTGCTATTGTTAGGACTCTTGAGGATAAGCCGCTCACCATTGAGCGACGTGAGCGAGCGAAAAATATGGTCTGGAATCACTTTACGGTGTGGCGCACCGTTCGCGCGTGGGAGCGTGGGCTGATGGAACTCGTGAGAAACTCCACTCAAGAGACAGGCGTTGACGAGGAATCGCGCAGCTTGTCGTAATGTTATTGAGTAACTGGAGTTTTTTTATCGGTCGTTCTCGATTGGTCGATCATTCCTCGAAGCTCTAAAGCATGCTCATGCTCTGGCTCGAATACGAGGATCTTCTCAACTTCTAGCCTAGCTTCGTTTACTTTCCCTTGGGCGAACAGCACCCCGGCGAACGAGTAGAGCATATCGAGACTTCCCGGATGCAGATCGAGATACGCCGAGATCATGCGCTCCATTTCCGTGAACTTCTTGAGCGGATATCCAGTCTGCAGCACACCCAAGAGCGCCCGATGATTTTCTGGATTAACATCCACCGCTCGCTGGAAAAAGGAGAACGCGTCTTCATGTCGATTTTCGACCATCGCGCAGAGCCCTAGACCAGCGAACGCGACATCATGCTTCGGTTTAGCGTCGAGAGCACGAAGGAAAAACATCTTGGCGCCACTCCAATCCTGTCCCTCGGCCGCCAAGGCTCCCTTTCCACACATCGCTCGCGCTGAACTGGGATTCTTAGCGAGAATGGCGTCGTATTTCTTCGAGGCCTCCGCCAACTGTCCAGACAAGACTGTGAATTCAGCATCTAAACATTCAGCGGTCTCACGGTTCGTCCCTTCCAACTCGGGTCTCGTCATAATCCCACTTAGATTCGCGATGGCGGCTTTGAAATCACCAAGTCGCTTGAGCTCTTCTATATGACCGAGCTCGGCCGCTATCTTCTCGCTTTCCGTCGTCTCAGGAGCGGTGGGAACCACATTTGGCGGCATGACGCTTGAGGGTCCGACCTTCCACGAACGAATACGTTCTGAGAGGTCCGCCAGAGAACTTCTAAGTTCAGCGGCAGGAACCTCCGCGGCGATAGTGGGTCTCACTATCTCTCCCTGTGAAGACTCATTTGGCTGCGCGCTAGCTGTGATAATCCTGTATAGCTCTTGCGCTCCCTCGTGTCCCGGTCGCTCAGTCATAAGACGATCAAGTTCTGTTAACGCCCTACCCGCCTGTCCAACTTTATACAAACATCCGGCGAAGCAGAACCTCATGTCCACATCGAGAGGTTTAATCGAGAGATATCGCTCGAGAGCGACCATCACTCTGTCAAAGACAGACAGCCCGTATGAGCACTCTAGTAATTGATGAATAGCGACAAGATAATCGGGAGCCACGGCCACTGACTTCTCGAAGAAAGGCATAGCCTGAACGTAGTTGTTCGCGAGCATCTCACACATACCGCGCCCCGCGAGGAGTTTAGGATCGGTGCTGTCCGTTTCAAGCGCCCGGTCAAATAGGGCGCGAGCCTCATCCCCACGCATTGTCGCAAGGAGCACCGCTCCAAGAGCCTTTAGCGCTCTCGGTGATGTTGGATTGAGGAACTCAGCACGGCGAAGATGTCGTTCCGCCAGGACAAAGTCACCTGTCTTGGCGGCAATCTCTCCCCGCTCTAGCTCATCCTGGAACTCAGTCACGTTAGTGCTCATATCGTAAACCCCCTGTGACGTTGTCGTCACACCAGTCTGTATTGTACTTCCCACTACAGTCGCCTGAACCGCGTTATCTCTACCCAATATCTGACAGTACGCCCCTAATGTTTCCTCTATGGCTCTGTCCCATGAAAAGCTGGTAGCCATTTCGACAAGTCCTTGCTTTGGGGGCGAGTAATACGCCGCCAACACCGCTGACGTGATTGAATCGGCGTCCCAGGGAGCGCAATAAAAAGCTTTATCCGACACATAGTCGGCGGTAGTTCCGGTTCTCGTAACTACAATGTTTTTTCCGCGCGACGCCGCCTCTAACGTAACTAGCCCTGGCAACTCGTACCAACTCGGAAGAACATGCGTTCGACAAGCGGCGTACGCTGACGACAACATATCAGGGTCAATTCTGCCAATTACGATGGTTTTGCCGGGTCTCTTAAACGCTCGTACCGCCGCCTCATACTCAGGCTGGTATGAAAACCCGCCTGCGGCAAAGACAACCGGAAGGTCAGACGTCTCAAGTGCTTTGAGGAGCATTAGCTGATTCTTTCGCGATTCGAGACGTCCAACGCAGAAAATGAAATCTTTTACTCCGTACGTACGTTCGAAGAGCTCTGGCCCTTGCGTGGTGCCGATCTCATACCCCACGGAAATCTCTCTTATGCAGCTCGTATATGGATAATCTCTCTGGAGAGAGCTAGCCTCTCCTCTACCATTTGGGAACAGCGCGGCCGCGTATCGCGCTATCTCGTCCGCTGGGAATCGCGTCGCTCTCGGCAAGCTCGCGAGTTCACCTAGTGTGAGGGTCCATGAGCCAGCCACTTGCCCATGTTGGACGTAGTCGACAAGCTTATGGGCAACGTAATGTGATTGATAGTGAAACTCCGCGACATCCTCATAGAGAGTTGTCACGACATATGGCACTCCAGCATTTTTCGCTCTGCTTGCGTATTCCTGGGTTATCGCAGGGGTCGCGAAGTTAAAGAGATGGGCAATATCAAAACCTGCGGGAGACTGACCGCCGGTAATGTCCACTTCGACGTCGATGCCTCTCTCTGAGAGACCTTTACTGAGACGCTCAAGCACCGTGGTATCTCCACCACGTTGAGAAAATACATTCGGACGAATCTGCATTAGCACTCGAAGCGCTCGTCCATTCTGTTTGTTGTTTTCCTTGCTCACGCTTTCGCTCCTCTGTTTCGCTCTTCGCCACACTCACCACGAGTGGGCGCGCGTCACACGCAAACTCCCCGATCGGCCACTCTGGCTATACGGAGGGTAGAGGTTAGGATGCGATGCTGTTGGATTGGTTCCTAAAAAGATGTGCTCACCTTAGGATCGGGCCGACAATAAGACAAATGACGCGTTATTACAAATACTTAGATCAAACGCGGGCGTTATGTTCGCGCGGCGAAATAGCAAACAAGTCTTTATCTCCGAAACAAGCGCTCCCTGACGAATCGAAACAAAGGCTCTCTGAATCAAACTATGTAGGGTGATGAGTTCTCCGTTGACGCAAGTCTCACGGGTTGCATGAGCGGAGACGTAACAGGTTTTTCAGAGGTTTTGACCGGTTTTATCTCGGTTTTATTTGTTTTTCGGTTTTACCCCTATTTTTTCGGTTTCCTACGTTCTCTGCTCTCCTTTTCTTACCC
>CAIVDM010000235.1 GCA_903904735.1 uncultured delta proteobacterium | reverse complement strand
TCGTGGCGTCGCTGGAGGGCGTATTCGTACGGATACGTCACTCGGAGCACCGGTCGATCTCGGCGCGTCGTTCATTCACGGCACAAAAGGGAACCCGCTCGTAGCTCTCGCAAGTCGATTCGGAGCCGCGACGTACGATATGGATCAAGAGGAAGATCTGTACGTCAATGCAGCGGGGGCCGCCGTTTCTACGGCGGTTATGAATCAAGCGGAGCGCGAGTACAATGCCGCTTTAAAGCGGCTAGTGGCGATTCAAGCCGGGCTTAGTCAGGATAGATCTATAGGAAGTGTCAGTAGCGCGCTCATCAAACGAATTCGACAACGTCGAGGGACAGCTATTGGCGACATGGTAAATTTCTTAGTGAGATCCGAGATAGGAATAGAGTTTGGCGCGGATCTCAATCAGATGTCCCTAAAGTACTTCGACGAAGATGAAGCCTTCAGTGGTTCGGACCTCCTTTTGAAACCAGGCTATATAAGCCTTATTGATGGGCTCGCTCAGGGACTGGATATTCGTTTCAATCAGTTGGTGAGAGGGATCTCCTGGTCTTCATCCGGCGTTCGCGTTACCACGGACTCCGGAGTCTTTGACGCGGACAGGGTGGTCATAACCCTTCCTCTCGGTGTTTTGAAACGGGGCGACATAGAGTTTTCTCCCGGTCTACCAACGGCAAAAGCAAACGCCATTGCAAAGCTTCGGATGGGGGTGCTCGACAAGACGTACTTCAAGTTTCCGACCGCTTTTTGGCAGACGCGCGAGGACAGCATTGGATTCATCGGAAATGTTGGAGCGAGATCTTCAACTCAGATTCCGGAATACTACACATTGGATCAAGCTGTAGGGGTGCCGATCTTATTTGGGTTTACGGCAGGCGCTCAGGCTCGACGCTTCGAGCAACTTGATCTCTCGACCATCAGCGCGACCTCGATGGCCTCGTTCCGTAAGATCTTTGGAAGTTCGGTTCCCGAGCCCGAAGCTGTAGTGCAGACGCGTTGGAGTTCCGATCCTTATAGTTACGGGTCGTATTCCTATATTTCGGTGGGCGCGAAAATCGAATACTACGATACGCTCGCGCGACCGATCGATAGTCGCGTGTTCTTTGCCGGGGAAGCGACTCACCGTACTTATCCGGGAACTGTGCACGGCGCTTACCTGTCGGGTATTCGCGAGGCGAACCGGGTCGTGAAGAGCTTTTCGTAAGATTCAATTTTATTGAACTCGTGCGGGAGTGAATTCGATTGCGGCCTCTTCGTTGCGCCACCGAGAAGAGCTATATCGGTTGGATTCGAAGTTTCATTATCTTCAAAGGAATGACGCATCCAAAGGAGTTCGGAGAGGCGCATATTGTGGCGTTGCCTTGTAGCCGGGCTACTCTCTTCACGCACCGCCACAACGTTCAGCGCACTTTTCCGAATAGCTGTGCATGAGCAAAAGGATGAAATATCACCCACTCGGGAGCCTTGTATTTTATACGTTTTTATCTCTGTAGCCGCACTACTCAACATCCTCGGGGTATCGACCGGCTGCATTTATCTCATAGAACCCCGCTACAGAGGGGAGCTAGGTTTGCCTCATGTCCTTAGTAGGCTTTCATAGGTTGCTACTTTAGCTATCCGTTTAGTAAACTCAAAACATGGAGATCATCAGGAGTATTCACGCTGCCGCCTCGAAAGATGGGCGGAATTTCATACTAATCGGCGGACACGCGCTCAACGTCCAGGGTATCTCCCGCTCAACAGGCGACATCGATTTTATGGTTAACCGCGCTGACTCCCAGTTCTGGAGAGGCACACTGAGCTCACTTGGTTATGATATATTCCATGAAACGTCGGCATTCATTCAATCGAAGCCCCGTTCGCTAGCAGCGTGGCCTATCGATTTAATGCTCGTGAGCAACGAAACGATACTGAAGGCCTCTAGCGAAGCGACTACGACCGAGATTTTTGGTCCATCCATCAAGGTTGCGTCGGTAGCAAGTTTAATCGCGATGAAGCTACACGCGCTTAAGTACGCGGATCCCGTTCGTGCATTAAAGGATCAGAGCGATCTTATGGAGCTATTGAAATTAGCCGGGATTTCGGCCTTGTCAGAGCAATTTCGACAGCTGTGCGTCAAGTATGGTACGATAGAAGTGTATGAGCGACTCTCTAAACTCCAGCAATAACCAAATCGCTCAGCGACTGCTCTCTGACTATCTCGATCTTCCAGACGGCTCTGGCTTCGCCTCGTGCGGACCTAAGATGGATCCCCTTCTGATGATCGTAGCAAGTGAGGTGTATCTGCCAATCCTCAACTCTCGCCCGGACTTTAAAGAGAGAAAGATACGCGAGGCATTCTCGGTGCCGTTTGAACTTTAAAGCGACGGCTACGTATTATTGCTCTGTTTTCCTGTGTAGCCGGGCTACTCGAAATCCTCGGGGTATCGGCCGGTTGAATCTATCTCCGAATCGCGCCAAGTCTTGAACAGCTGAGATTATTGGAAAATTAGAGTGGCCCGGCTACAGAGGAAACGAGCGGAGCTCTCCGAGAGAGTACTCAGCGCTATTTTTTCACGGTCCTCTGCAAGAATTATAACCCATCGATAAACGCTGCGCTTACGTAACGTAGCCAAGCCTCCGCGATATAATTACAGAACTTGTTAGTAAATCACCGCGTTAAAAAATGAACTGCAAGCTCGATAGGATACGTGTATCTCCGACACAAGTAGATTCCTTTCGTCCCACCAGCTTTTTCGTCTCAGTAGTCACGTCCCCTCTTGTAGCCCCATCGCTCTTTACGAGTTGCGATGTAGTAGTTTTATAATCACGGCCTTCTGGGCGTCGAGTCGATTTTCCGCCTGCTGAAATATTATCGAACGCGGATCGTTTACGAGCTCTTTAGAGATCTCGTACCCCGCGTGAATCGGCATATCGTGCATCACCTTCGCTTTTGAGTTAGCGAGGAGTTGATGATTAAGCTGATAGGGAAGCATGAGCTCTATTCGCTCCTTTTTCTTGTCGGCGAACGTTGGTTCGTTAAAGAACTCCATATCGACCCAGGTGTCGGTGTACACATAATCGACGTTCTTTACCGCTTGCGAGATATTCTTCTCCCAGAAAAGCGTGCCCGCCTTCTTACCGCGCTCAATCACTGAATCGATCAGCGCCCCATCATTCGCGAGCGGTGTCACGAGCACTAATTTCACACCCAGCGCCGCCGTTATCTCGATGAGTGAGTTAACGACATTATTGTGCACTCCTACATAACACAGCGAGCGTCCCTCAAGGCTCCCCGCGTCCATGCGAATCGTGAGCATGTCAGCCAAGCTTTGGCAGGGATGGAAGAGATTGCAGCAACCGTTTATCACTGGAACCTCTGAGCCTGCCGCTATCTGCTCAAGATCTTCGTGGCGCTTCATGCGCGCCATGATTAATGAAACGTTTCGAGAGAGATAGCGACTCTCAAACGAGATGTCCGTCAATTCGAAATTAGAACTCATCCAATCGATATAGATCGCGTGTCCACCCATCTCGGTCAGCGCCGCCTCAAACGACACGCGCGTTCGAGTTGAAGTCTTCTGAAAGAGCATGGCGATACTACGCCCGAGCATCGCTCCATTGTAATAGGTTCTGTTTCCCTTCACGTACACGGCGAAATCCACGATCTCTCGGATCTCGTCATCACTCCAATTGCTCCATGACAGTAAGTGTCTCATCGCTTTTACTTCCTCACTCGGGTGGTGGAACTCCCCTACCCCACTACGATCCTAGCAGCGCCTTCACCACAAGGGTACCAAAACTTCCCACGAAGATAAAAGGAATCGCTAAGCCCTTTACAATGATCCAGACGAGATTGCTTCGCTTAATCGCCGCCCACGCGACGAGAAGGCTGTGCAAAAACGTCCAGACAATCACGTACAGGGAAAGTGTGGCCAAGAAGGCTTGGCCCTCGGTACCGCCCAGAAATCCAAATTGCTCCGAAGGCAGCACCTTTTCAATCGTGGGCCATGCGCGAACCAGAAACGGTTGATCGATGAAATGCGTGTACGATCCATATAAGACGACAGCGCACCCCGTGAACACAGGCTGAAGCTTGAAAAACATCGGCTTATCGGCGCGCACAGAAAACCATCCCAAGACACACATCACGGCGACCGCGCCGAGAGCCTCGTAATCAATCGTATCGGTAAGAAACCATAGTATCGCGCACGCCGAGAGCGCCGTGATTATGGCGGCAGCGACGCCACGGCGAAGCCCCGAGTAGAAATCAACGATCACGAATATAACGAGGGGCGCGAATGTCACGAGCAACATCAAACCTTGAGACACAGCGACCTCCTCGTCAACTTTTCAGGAATCTCGGCTATCACTCCAAACTCAATATCAGCCGAGTCGCGCTGTGGGACACCCCCGCGTCGGGAACGCCAAGGGATCCGGTAAGATCGCGCAGTACCCGCAGACACTCCCCCTGAATCTCCGCCCTCTCACTCTCAAGGCGATCACCATCATCGATATCATCGAGCGCCTGGAAGCACTCACCGACCGTGACTCCCCACTCAAAATACGTGGCGATATCCGCGTCACGTATTCCCGCGCAGATCGCCCCGCAGCTGGCTGCCGCCCCGAAAAGGATACCGGTCTTTAATCGAATCATCTGCGATCTCGCCTGAGGATCGGAGACAGCGGCTATCTCGAGGTCAACTTGCTGACCAACGCAGAGATCACGCCATACATGCGACAACACCCGAGCCACACGAGCGCGAAGGTCCGTCGGCAACGTCTCGTCGTCTAGCACGTTAAACATCGCGGCACCCACTAACGCGTCCCCGACTAGAATGGCTGTAGCCTCACCATATGCCATATGGCACGAAGGCTTCCCGCGACGCGTATCGTCATTGTCGAGCGCGGGAAGATCATCATGCACAAGGGACGCCGCATGCAGGGCTTCGATCGCAACCGCGCTTGAGAGCGCGCGGTTGATTGCATCGCCTCGCGCCGCTTCAGAGTTCAAGTCGCGGCATAGCGAGAGTGCTAATACTGCTCGTAAGCGCTTCCCTCCGCCAAGCAATACATACTGAATCGGGTCAACGAGCGCCGTGTGGCCCTTTCCGCAATTGTGTGAGAGCTCTTGTAGCCCCTCTTCTACGCTTGCCCGCCAGCGAACGCAGGTATCGGTAAACTCAGCATTCATAGAACGTCGTTTCTATTGATTAACTCTCGTCCAAAGCGGTCTCTCCGGTAGAGATAACATACTTCTTAGCTTACCCACCATGTACATCGAGCCGGTAACAAATGCTTTGCCAGCCTCAGCCTGCGACGAGATCTCACGCAGACACCGCTCATAATCAGAGCCGTAACACTCTACTCTTACCTCAGTTCCCGATAGTATCTCCTGGCGGAGCTGCTCCTGAGGTAGTGCCCGCTCTGAGTCAGGAAGCAAGAGCCGCCATGTTCGCACATATGGAGAGAGCGCCTTAATCATCTCTTTCCAGTTCTTCCCCTCGAGCACGCCAAAGGTCAGGTCTATCTCCCGCATACCGGTCGATTCGAGAAATGAGATAAGTGCGTTGATACCCCCAATGTTGTGGGCACAGTCCATCACAATCTCAAGTCCCTCAAATTTCACACACTCTAACCTTCCTGGCCAAAAAGCCCCTTCAACTCCACGCTTACACACCTCTGGTGAGCACCCCACCAGAAGAGCTAGAGTCGCCGCTATCGCGAGATTGTGCCCCTGATGAACGCCTGGAAGCTGAGAGATATACTCAAAGCTAAGGTTCTTTCCGGCTATGAAATCCTTACCCCAATACTCGAATCTCTGTGCCCCTTCACTCGGAATGACTCGGGCATCGAAGTCGCGCCCAAACTTATAGTGTGGAACTCCACTGGCCTTCTTCGAAATCACGATATCGGCTTCTTTCGGCAGAATACCAGTAACAAGAGGACTTCCCGGCTTAATGATGCCAGCCTTCTCTGCGGCTATCTCGCCTAAGGTGTCACCTAGAATATTCTGGTGATCGTAAGAGATGGTGACGATTGCTGTCGCTGCGGGTCGTGAAATGACATTAGAAGCGTCGAGTCGTCCCCCTAGCCCTACCTCCAAGACCGTCCAATCCACACCGGTCTCTTTGAGACCGAGGAAAGCGATCGCAGTAATCGCCTCATGAAAACTTAGATCAACAAGTGCCCGGTTCGACGCTTGCTTGATTTCGTAGGCGTACTCACCCAGAAAATCATCGCTGCACTGGTATCCATCGATATAGATACGCTCGTTTATCTTCTCCAAGTGCGGAGAAATGTTCATTCCAACTCGGTATCCAGCCTGTCCCAGTATGGAAGCAATCGCAGCAGAGACAGATCCCTTACCGTTAGTACCTGCTATATGGAGTGTTGGAACCTTATCCTGAGGATCGTCGAGTCGTTTCAACACCTCTTGCAGCTCGTGCAAAGAAAAACCACCCCTTCCGTTCCACGGACGGAGTCCAGATAGATAAGCCCGCCCGAAATCTGCCTTATTCACTGTCCCACCGTGGGACAGATTGGTGCCGCCCCCCTCTTTCCTGTCCTTTATTCATACCTTAGCTTCCACCTTCTATTACTTCAGCTCGTCCCAGCGGCCTGTCCCACCGTGGGACATCTCTAGGGATAAAAAAAGCGAGCCGTGGCTCGCCTTCTCGTTCACCGTTGTCCCACCGTGGGACACATTACCCCTCCGCTACGAGCTTGCGGAAGACTATCTGAAGATCTCCGTCTCCGTAGAACTCTATCGTGAGCTTTCCATTTTCTGCCTGCGGGTTGGACCTGCTCAGTCGTACCTTCATTCCAAGCGCTCGCTGGATCTCATCTGCGATTCGAAGATCCTCAGCACTAACGTGTCTCTGAAGGTTATCGTCATTTGCCTCCACTACCGGCTTCTTGCTCTGGAGGTTCCTCTCTAGCTCCGATCGAGTCAGAATATCGAGGTCCTTAAGGTATGTGGCGCGCAACGACTCGTCATCGATCTTAGCGAGGAGCAAAACCTTGGACTCTGCGGCACCCTCGCGGAGAGCGTTGAGGAGATCGTCTGGAAGCTGAAGTATCTCTAAGCTTCTCTGGACAGCACTCTTCGAGATGCTGAGCTTCTCAGCGATATCGCGAATGCTGAGATTATGGGCATCACGAAGAGCTCCGATAGCTTGAGCTCGCTCTAACGGGCTCAAATCGTCTCTTTGAAGGTTCTCAACGAGCTGCACCGCAAGTGTGCGCCCTTCTTCCTGCTCGTTCTGGCTTACGATTGCTGGAATAGAGCCGAGACCAGCCAATGTAGCGGCACGATATCGGCGCTCTCCCGATACGATCGTGTAGCGACCAGGGAGCTTGCCAGCCCGAACGAGAATCGGACTGATTATTCCGTATAGCTTTATTGAATCTGATAACTCCTGAAGCTTATCAGGATCGAAGGAGCGTCGAGGCTGGTTTGGATCAGCCTCAATTGCGGATAGAGGTATCTCTCGGTATGGGATCCCTCCCCGACTACGCTCATCCAAAGCCGGTCCTGCCATCAATGGATTGTTTGCAAACGAGAAACTACGCTTCGACATTCAACACCTCTTCGGATAAAGCTAAGTAATCCTCTGCTCCTGGCGACTTCGGTAGATACTCGAAGATCGTCTGACCTTTTGCTGGGGCTTCCGCAAGAGCAACGTTCTCTCGGATAACAGTAGCAAACACGAGGTCTCCGAAGTAGTTGCGAATCGTATCCGCCACCGCTCGCGCGAGGCGCTTCCTGCTATCGTGTAAGCAGATAAGAACTCCGCCAACCACGAGGTTCTGGTTATAAACGCTTCTAACTTGATCAATAGTATCAAGCAGTTGTCGCACTCCGTGGAGTGCCAAGTACTCGCTCTGAACGGGCACTATCACTTGGTCTACCGCCGCCAGGGCGTTAAGTGAAAGGAGTCCAAGTGTCGGAGGGCAGTCGATCAAAATAATATCGTACTGGTCTCGGACTTTATCGATGGCTCGCTTTAGTAGCAACTCTCGTCCTACCACTCCACCCAACTCAAGGTCAGCCGCGCTCAAAAGAAGGCTCGATGGCACCACGTCGAGGTTTGCTGACCGCTTTAGTACCACGTCCTGAATTCGTTTAGTGCCTTTAAGTACATCGTAAACGGTCAACTCCGGCCCCTTGGACACTTCAGCCATTTCGGTGAGGTCCTCCTTCACGCCCAGACCCAGATGAGTACTGAGGTTACTCTGCGCATCAATATCTATAAGGAGTACTTTCTTTCCCTTCTCTGCGAGGGCTGCTCCCAGGTTGACGGTTGTCGTGGTCTTACCCACTCCACCTTTCTGATTAACTACACTGATCGCTATGGCCACACACACCTCCGAGAATCGTGAATCGAGATAAGGAATCTCGCAAAGTTCGCATATAAAATCCACACTTAAGTCAATTCACGATGCGAAAAACTGGGCGGCACCGCAATTAGTCCGCTCAGAGTGCGTATCATGATTCAACTCGGGCTTTCGTGCATTCAAATAAGACTTCTTGGGCGGAAAAGGCATTTTTTTGATCTCAGTTCACGATAATTACTCGATCTCAATTCACGATATCGTCCTCAGAGAGAAGGATTGTCGTGTTCTGATATAAGCACTCTCGTGCTCTGAAATTCAGTGTATCGTGATCTCTCCCACAGTGACTCGTGATCTCGCATAAAGCACTATCGGGTGCTGAACCTAAAAGTGTCGTGCCTTCACATAAATTTCACGCCTTAATGCTTTGATATGCTTATTGTTTTTCTCCGCTCACTACATAATATGTTATCTAAGAAAAGATTGTTTAACTAACTAAAACTAAGCTAAGGTGTGTCGCGTTTTAGAGGTATGATTTTTGTGATCGTGATGTGAGTCTTCTGCGCTATGCTCGCGCGAGTACGTAGGGCGAGACGCGGAGTGCTCATTCGGGGAACATCACGCGCGGACTTAGTCTTTTGAAACACGCGTAACGTACAAAGATATTCATTTTATGCGAAATCATTCGCTTGCAGATATGGCCGAATCGACCCAGGAGAAATCCATGGGCGGATTCGCCACTGATGACGCTCCGGTCTCGGTGACCGCGGGAGCGCAAGTGAATCCGCTGCCTGCCAAGGTATCGCGCGATGAGATGAATCTCGCTGAGTTTCCACTCACGGTGCTCTCGAAGCGCGCGGATCCTTCAGTGAAGACGCTCGAGTTTTCCGACTACGTGAAAGGGAAGAACGGTGAGCTGATCAATCGTCAATGGATCATCACGGGCGCGGACAAGTTCGGCTTACCAACTTCGTCTGACGACGAGGTGTTGCTTGGTCTGCTGAAATTAACCGCTGACGATGGGTTGCGGAATCGTAGGGTGCATTTCACGCGCTATGAACTGCTGAAGATATTACGCTGGACCACCGAGGGTCGCAGCTATACGCGATTGCAAAACGCGCTCGATCGCTTGAGTGGCGTGCGGATCAAAGCGACCAACGCCTTTTACGACAATGAGACGAAGCTCCACAGCACGAGAAACTTCGGCATTATCGACGCGTATGAGATCAACGATGGTCGTGACACCAGACAAAGCTTTTTTGCCTGGAGCGATGTCCTGTTCAAATCATTTCAGGTTGGCTTCATTAAAAAGCTCGATCTGGAGTTTTATCTCGACTTGCACAGCGCTGTCTCAAAGCGGTTGTATCGGTATCTCGATAAGCACTTCTGGTATCGCTCGCGGATGCAGGTGAATCTTTTCACGCTCGCGCATGAGAAGATCGGAATCTCAAGAAACTATGTCTACGCGAGTTCTCTTCGCCAGCAACTCGAGCCCGCGTTGGAGGAGTTGAAAGAGAAGGGAATGCTCAGCGACTATGAGTTTGTCGGAAAGGGCAAGTCCACCGAGATAATTCTCATGGCGGCGCACGCCCCGAAGAAAACAATTTCGGCGACGCCTGAGCAGCGTCAACAAACTCAAGCCACAGGGACGGCTGCCGTCACTAACGATCAAATCTTCACTGGCGCTCACGACGCTGACCACATCACGCGACAGCTCATCGATCGAGGCATCGCTGAGAAGCAAGCGAGGCGTCTGGCAGAGGGGCAGGGGAGCGATGGCCTACGTCGCATGACCGCGATAATCGCGCACTTTGACACCCTTGTTCAGTCATCGAGTCCCCTGGTCAGTAAGAGCCCCACAGGCTTCCTATACCGTGCCGTGGAGCGTCCCTTTGACTTCACGCTTCCGGGTGAGAAGAAGGCTACGCAAGGAGACCTAGGCTTACGGTCGAGAGCAGGCGAGGGCGCTTTTGAGGAAGAGGCGCGTTCGAGCGCGTCAAATCGTTCCAGGGCGGGGCGCTCGGAAGGGCGGCCATCAGGCGTGGACACCAAGTTGAACCTTGAGGTGGCGTATCTGACTGCCCGTAAAGTGGCGCTGGATGACATCCTGTGTCGCGCCACGGAGGCGGAGGTTTCGGAGCTTCGGGTTGATGTTGAAACCGCCCTTCAAAAATTACGAGCTCACATCTCACCGCAGCGCTTCAGCGAAGCCGTTCAGCACGGCGTTGAGCAGCGACTGCTTGAGCGCCATGGGTTTCCGGATTTCGACGCGTGGAGTAGTCGATAAGCGCTTATCTGTCTTGCTCGATGAGCGTCTTGAGCTTGGCTAGGTTCTGCTCCTTCTTGCTCTGACGAGTCGCCAAAGCGGCGTTTGTGAGCCACGTGTGCGCGGAGAGAAGTTGGAGGGTTTTTACTCGAAAGGGTATCAAATCCTCGCCGAGCTCCTCGCGCTGCAGATCGCTTTTGTGAAAGAAATCATCTCGACCGAAGTTTCCTAGGTCAGCGTCGAGTAGGTATTTTGATAGCTCTGTGTGAGGTACCTGTCTCAGGGCTCCGTCAATCTGTACGAGCGCCGTGTCGAGAATCATGCGCTCCACGAGACGAATCTCCTCGTGTGAATAGCTACCTGCCTTCATCATCGTGTCACGCGCGTATTTCGCGCCGATTTCCTCATTGTTAACGCGGCTCTGGATGAAGCCTGCGTCGTGTGTCACGGCGGCTAGGGCGAGTAGCTCGATGCTCCGCGCTGGCAGTTTGTCAGTCAGGGCAAACTCGATTGCGTCGCGTAGGACTTCAATCGTATGAGCGAAGGAGTGATATCGGAGGTCACTCGGGAGCTTCTTCTGTAAGATAGCCAGGGTCTCGCTAATCGCCGGCACCTGCGACAGGCTTTGAAAGGTTCTCTCTATGTCCTCTGGGCTAATCATTCTCTTGGCGTGGCTAAGGTATGTGTCATCTGTACAATACGTGTTCTGGGCTGAGCTTTCTAGCGGTTAAAATAGTGTCGGAAAGGCATCCATGTCGTCTCTCTAACTGTGAAGGCTCGTTACATCTTTTGACCTCGCGGAAAGGAGTGCGCTATCGTCCAGCGGTATAATTACCTAAGCGCTATGAAACGATCATTGACCACCAACACCGCGCGAACCCGCCCCATCTCATACTCTCTCCTTTCGATAGTCGCGCTCGTGCGGCCACATACGGGGGCATTCATTATCGCGCTCGTTTCGTTGGCGATCGGCAGCGGCATCAATCTGGTGTTCCCAGAGATAATCCGCAGGGCGCTACGTCCCGAGGCACTGCCGTTTTTGGAACAGAACCTGGTTCCGATCCTTCTTGGCTTGGCGGGGCTCTTCGTGGGGCAGGGGATCGTGTTCTTTCTGCGCTCGTATCTCTTTGGTGTGATCGGTCACCGAGTCTATACGGACCTTCGAAAGAGGTTGTTTGAGGCGGTACTCGCTAAGGACACCCGTTTTTTTGATCGGAACCGCTCAGGAGACCTCGCGGCGAGAATCAATTCTGACGCGGCGTTGGTACAAGAAGCTGTCGCCGTGAAGCTCTCGGTCATCGTCCGCTACGGTTTGCAGGTGGTGTGCGGCGTAGTCCTCATGACCTGGATGTCATGGCGCCTTACGATAGCGATAGTGTGTAGTGTGCTCGTCATCGTGGGAGTCTCAAGCTTTTTTATAAAGGGGTTAAAGACCGCCTCACGACGTTATCAGGGGGACCTGGCTCGTTTGACGTCGTTCGCCGCGGAAGTGTTCTCGGGATCAAAGATAGTGCGGGCGCTCGGCGCCACCGAGCAGGTATCGCGGCGATACGCGACGATGAACGGTGACGTTTTAGCCGCCGGGCGTAAACGAGCGCTTATCAGCGCGAGCTTCTCATCGGGAGCGAGTATGCTCCTTAATCTGCTTTTGCTCGGCGTTCTGTGGTACGGCGTTTCGCTTGTTTTTGGCCAATCGCTGCCACTTAACGAGTTAGCGGCGTTTGTCCTGTATGGAGCGATAGTCGCCGTTTCATTCTCTTTCTTGGTCAGCGCGTATGCTGAGGTCTCGCAAAGTTTAGGGGGACTTGAGCGAGTCTTTGAGCTGCTTGAACAGCAAGAACAAGTGAGCGAGCCGTCGGCGGACGGAGAAGGGCAGGGGAGACCTTCCTCTGTGCGAGTCGATTTTTCTGGCGTCTCGTTCTCTTATCCTGACAGGGCAGACCACGTGGTCCTCAGTGATTTCTCGTGTGAACTGCTACCCGGGCGTGTGACGGCACTGGTGGGTCCATCTGGGGCGGGCAAAAGCTCGGTGGTGCAGCTTCTTCTGCGTCTCTACGAAAAGTCAGGCGGCGAGATCCGGCTTGATGGAACACGGTTGGAGAAAATCTCCGAGGCGGAGCTTCGTCACTTGGTCGCGTGGGTGCCGCAGGAGCCTCAGCTCTTTAGCATGAGCATCTATGAAAACTTGATGCTTGGTAACGACGAGATCCTGCGTGATGAGACCTTAAAAACCGTCAGCGGATGGGATTTCATGGATTTCATCGAGCCGCTTGAGCACGGGATCGACACGATGATTGGCGAGCACGGTGCGTTGCTCAGCGGTGGGCAGCGTCAACGAATCGCTATCGCTCGGGCGTTGCTGCGAAAGCCAGCCTTGCTTGTATTGGATGAAGCTACCTCGGGCCTCGACAGCCACACGGAGGCTTCAGTCATGAAAGTGGTTCGGCACCACATTCCGAGCGCCACCATCCTTGTTATCTCACATCGACTCTCCACCGTACGTGACGCCGACTCGATCTACGTTATCAACGAGGGGCGAGTGTTTGAGTCTGGAACCCATGACTCGTTATCGGCGCGGCAGGGGCTTTATCGTGAATATGTCGCGAAGCAGGCGCTGGGGTGACTCTGTCATGCGACGGTGACGGTGTTTGATGCTAGGTAATTACAGGCATTGCTAATATTTTTGCAATGCGGAGAACTCGGAAATAATAGACGTGCATTAATGCGAAGGACGCGAGGGTAAAAAGACTTGCTGACACGACGAGAAAAGAATGACGC
>CAIVDM010000234.1 GCA_903904735.1 uncultured delta proteobacterium | reverse complement strand
GACACCACTCGTCATAGGAAGTACGGACTTCGCGAACGCATAAATAGAGGCCGCTCCCTCAGCTGCTATGCATCATTGAAAGCGCAAGAATGCCTTCTCCCCTAGGAGGATTCCGAGCAAAGATTACTTATTGAATTCAAAACATAAAACTGCGAAGTTGGAATTGAGGCCCCTCTCAAAGACAAACAGCCGCTCGGCGTTAGCGCCCTCGTGTGAGGTTAAGGAGTACTGTGACTAAAGCATCCTGGCATGTTGCCCGCGGGATTTTCCAATCGAAGCGCGTTTTGATCCACTCATGCACTATTTGTGTCGTATTTATTCTTGCGACCTCATTATGGCTCTTCATGGCAGGGCACGTAGCTTTTAATGACGATCAGTGGATCCACTTTCAGCCTATTTCCTGCAAACTGTTCCCCGGCGGAGAACTACATCATGCGTCTTTCCGAGAACCATGCGGGGAAAAGGATCTCTTCCTCTTCGGATATCGGCTTCCCCTGCGGGCATACACGTATATAGGAGTAGGTTGGGCGGTCTTTTTTTTGCCGTTTTGGCTCATCTTTCAGAGTCCAATCGCTCTTCATATCTGCACAGGAACGCTGTGGATATTAAATTCAATAGTGATGTCTCGACTCTTGAACGCTCCATGGGCCCTCGTTACTTGTGTTGTAATGATGTCTGTCCCTGTCTTTAGTCAGCACTTAGTGGATACCGGACCATTTTCCTGGCAGTTTCTTATGGTCCAACTCGCGGTCCTGGGCGTCTTACGAGCTATCGCGTCTCCATCCGTGTGGCACACGATGGTGATAAGCTGCATGGCTGGCGTAGCGGGATTTTTGGCATTTGAAGAGAAAGGATTTGTGATTCATGCGGGTCCGGCGGCCAGCATTCTTTTCCTTTCGGGATACATTAGACGAAGTTGCGCTGATAATCCAAACCAAGGACGGACATCCCTGAAAATTATCGGTGTTATCACTTTTACTGTCGCCGTAGCCTTTGCTGTGACCTTCGAGTACGTCAATCTTAAAACGATATCAGGGAGCCGCTATCGTGATGACCTTTTGAGGCTCGCCGACAGCTATTCCTCGCAAACGTTCGAAAGATGGTTACAACACAGTCGAGAGCTTTATAGCACGTTCGTTTTGTTTCCCAGTTCGTTTTTCCATCGAGTCTACGGCTTCCCCCTCCCCGAGTCGCCCATGTTTGTCAGGAAAATTATTATGCTCTCGCTAGGAGTAGCATCCCTTCTTCTATGGGAGAGAAAGTGGCGGCAGCTTGGCTTGTTCGCTTTAGCGATAGCTCTAGCCGCGATGAACTTCTTTTGGATTTCGCACTCGCGCGAGTCTTGGGCTGGGCATCACGTTGTATATGCGCATGTCGTCGTCTTTATAGGTTTAGCGATTGCCCTAGCGGAGCTGCTACCGAAGTTCATCTGGCTTGTCTACCCTATCACCGGATATCTGCTGTTCGTCCAACTTCCTTCGTATATGGCAATTGTAAAACAGAGGCCGATGACCCATTCCGATCCATCGAGACAAGAGCTTTTCAACTTGGCGGATGATCAAAAGTTCGCCAGTGAACACGTCGTGGTGCACCTGTCATGGGGAACGTTTTTTCAAGATGCGCTTTTTGGACCGAAATCTCAGATCGTGATATGGACGAACAACGCGAACGATCCCGCGGTTCGCGCGCTTGCAGACAAGACTGGACGCAAGCTTGCCTTTATAAGAATGAGAGGGGATATTCTTAGCGAGGGAATCTCCCAAGAAAGAGGATGGAAAACAATTGCGGTTTCTTCGTCTGGACTATGGGAACTGCGTGAAGAGTAGGCTTTCACACTAACGTTAGAAGCACAGATTACGGTATCATTCTTCCTTAACGTGGGGCATCTTAGCGACTAACAGCAACAGGTTATCAATCTCTTCTTCGCGCCGTCTCAGCGAGCCGTCTGATTGGTAAATCGCCAAACTGCTCAGACAAAGGGCTTGAAAGCTCCAGATACATCGTCCACGCAGACCGATAATGGTTTTGGGCAGCACTTTATTAGCGAGCTCGCGCCTCCGCAGGACCAGCCTGCCGCTGATTCCAGTTGACATAAGTTTCCGCGCCTTCGCAAAATATACGAAATCCACGAACAGCACAGCGAGAACTCGCGATTCTCATCTGATATGACGCGTTCTTGCCGCCACCGGAACCCCGCTTAAGCAGCAGCCCTATTCTCAGTCATAGGTGAGCCCTAGACGCGAAAGTTACATTCTCCCGACACGCGAACAATCCAAGGAGAGCTCATGTATCATCACGTAAAGAAACTCATGTACACCGTCATGGTGGGCAACCCGGAGCCTCGTTTTGGGCGTATGCTACTGGAGCAATTTGGAGGCGCGAATGGCGAGCTTGCCGCAGCGTTACAATACTCGATTTAAGGACTCAACTGCGAGGACATGGCGCGTAAAGACTTACTTATGGATATCGGTACGGAAGAGTTGAGTCACCTTGAGGTGATCGGCACGCTCGCCAGGATGCACCTAAAACCATGCAAAAAGAATCGCGCGGCCGCTGAGGCGGATCCACTAATCGCGATTGTCGGGGGCGGTGGAGTGGGCTTGCATAACTCGCAAGGCAATCCATGGACCGCTGATTACCTAAAGATAAGCGGTCAGCTTGAGGTGGATCTGAGAAACAATATCGCCGCTGAGGCACGGGCAAAAATAGTTTACGAACGCCTGATCGACTTTTGTGACGGTGCTGGCTCGCGAGACGCCCTGCAGTTTCTGATGACCAGGGAGATTACCCACATGAAAGCGTTTATGGCCGCTCTTGATAGCATGGGACTCGATCCTCTCCAGGTGGGAGACTTCGAGCCCTCTCCGTCCCAGTACGAAAGTATTTTAACGACTCCACAGGCGTTGGGGACTATGGAGACTCTGATTGTCGGGGACCATGGAACGAAGCCGCGGATGTCGAGTACGTTGAGACTCCCGCCAGGTTAGAGGCTCAGGTTACGCAACTGCAAGTCGAAAGAGAGATTAACCGAGCCTCCGGTCACTAGTTCGCTTGAGACAAAAAATCGACGCTTGCCGAGGAGAATACAATGGGCAAAGACCCCATAGTTCACTCGGCATCTCAGCGACGCCGAGCACTTCCCCGCTCATTCTTTTATCCTAGGAAGTTAAAGCTGTTTGAAAGACTCATGCGCGGCTTCGAGCGTTGCTTCGATCACGTCACCTGTATGAGCAGCTGATACGAAACCAGCCTCGAACTGAGATGGCGCCAGGTAGACCCCCCTCTCCAGCATTGAGTAGAAGAACTTCTTAAAGCGCGCCACGTCAGAACGTTTCGCGTCCTCGTACGAATACACCGGCCCATCCTGAAAGAAGAAACCAAACATCGTGCCTGAATTGCCCGCCGTAAAGGGGATGTTGAATCTCTTGGCACGCTCCATGAGTCCTTGCACGAGATTCGATGTCGCCTCCGCGGTCTTGTCGAATACGCCTGGCTTGGTCCATTCAGCTAAGGTCGCTAATCCCGCGGCCATGCCAGCTGGATTGCCTGAAAGGGTTCCTGCCTGATACACCGGTCCTAGGGGAGCGACAACATTCATGACGTCTTTACGTCCACCGTATAGTCCTACGGGGAACCCGCCACCGATGACTTTTCCGAACGTCATCAGGTCTGGAGTTACTCCAAACAACCCCTGCGCGCTGGTGAGGGAGACACGGAATCCTGTCATCACCTCGTCAAAGCATAACAGCGCCCCGTCTCTCCGAGTCAGGGTGCGGAGCCCCTCGAGGAATCCAGGTCGTGGCGGGATATAACCTGAGTTGCCGATAACAGGCTCGAGCACCAGCATCGCGATCTCGTTGGGGTAGGCATCGAAGATCGCCTCGACGGCGGCCAGGTCATTGAAGGGAACGGTCAAGGTATCCGCGACCACTGCCGGCAGCACCCCAGCGCAATCGGGCAGGCCAAGTGTCGCCACTCCGCTCCCCGCCTTAGCTAGTAGAGGATCACTTGCTCCGTGATAACACCCTTCGAACTTCACGATCTTCTGACGGCCAGTAAAACCCCGCGCGACCCGCACGGCGTGCATTACAGCTTCTGTTCCTGAGCTCGTGAAGCGCATCATCTCCAGCGCAGGAACGAATCTCTGAATCTCCTTTCCCAATAAGAACTCGGGCACTGCCGGAGCTCCATAGCTCCATCCCTTGGCAAGCTGTTGCGTCACCGCCTCTATTACCGCCGATGGGGCATGTCCGAGAACGAGCGGGCCCCAACTGTTCAGATATTCGATGTAACGATTGTTATCGAGATCAAAAAGATAAGGTCCTTCACCTCGTTCGACGATAAATGGCTCTCCTCCAACTGACCGCCATGAGCGGACTGGGGAATTGACCCCTCCCGGAAAAAGACTCTGGCACTCTGAAAAGAAGTCAGCGGACTTTCGCTCCTCGGACATATGTGATGTAGACTCCTGGTGGGGGCAACGACACCCCTGAGAAGAGAAAGAAGTATAGCGCTTCCTTAGTCCAAATCAACTATAACCCAAGGCCGTCAAACACCTCTTCTGTCATCGAGTAGGAACCCAATCGCCACTCATCTCCTTGAACCCCGAGACTCCCCCAAACGATGTCAACGCCAATACAAACCGAAATCTCTCAGTGGCCAGGCACTAATCTATCGATGCAAAGCGGATACCACCCCTGCCGAGAGATCCACCCGAGAAGAAATCACGAGCGAATCGCCGGTATGATTGAGCGCTGCCAGGCGGAGCTTACCTTTATTATGGGCTTGCTTCACGGGATCTAACTTTTTACGCTCCCCCTGGAATATCGAACGCGAGATAAGGAAGGTATGAAGAAACTATTAGTCGCTCTTATGGCATGCGTGACCCTGCTAGGAGCCGCGGGGTGTGGGTACAACACAATCCAGCAGGAAGACGAGCGCGTTACCGCGGCATGGTCTGATGTTGTAAATCAGTATAAACGTCGCGCCGATCTGATTCCAAATCTAGTGAATGTCGTCAAAGGCTATGCGAGCCATGAGGCGGAAGTTCTCACGAAGGTGACTGAGGCACGCACACGGGCAACCTCGCTCACCGCGAACGCGAGTGTTCTCACAAATGAGGAAGCATTCAAGCGTTTTCAAGAGGCCCAGACGGCGCTCTCTGGTTCGCTTTCTCGCCTATTGGCGATCGCGGAAAACTATCCGCAACTTAAGGCGGACGCTAACTTTCGAGACCTTCAAGCGCAGATCGAGGGAACGGAGAATAGGATAGCGGTGGCGCGAACTCGCTACATAGAGGCGGTACGAGCGTACAACATAACAGTTCGTTCATTTCCATCGAATCTTACGGCTAAGTTATTTGGATATTCCCCCAAACCAAACTTCACGGTTGAGAATGAGAAAGAGCTCGCTGAGCCTCCAAAGGTTTCGTTCTAACAACACGCGAATCTCATGAGCTCTCTTCGCTCTCTCCTTCTATGCGTCTTTCTATTGGTGGCGCCTATTCCCTGGGTCTTTGGCCAGAGCCTGCCTGTTCCGCCACTTACAGGTCCAGTCATTGATCAGGTCGGTACGCTAAGTGCCGAAGTGCGCGGCGAACTCGAGCGTGAACTCTGGGCGCTCAAGCGGGAGAAAGGAAGTGAAGTGGTAGTACTCATCGTACCATCGACCCAACCGGAGGAGATTGAGCAGTTTAGCATTCGAGTTGTCGATACATGGAAGGTAGGTCGACAGGGCGTCGACGATGGAGCGTTGCTCCTCGTGGCCCTAAACGACCGCCGGGTTCGTATTGAAGTCGGACGTGGATTGGAAGGTGATATTCCAGACGTTAAGGCGTTTAGGATTATTGATGAGTTGATCGTCCCCCACTTTCGGCAAGGCGATGTTTCAGGGGGAATTCTAGCGGGGGTCAAAGCGCTCGATGGATTAATTAGGGGGGTCGACCTTCCCCCGCCTGGGTCCGGGACTAACGGGCCGAATGGATTGTATGTCTTTGTGACGATCTTCGGTTTTGTGGTCGGCGTCGTAGTTGAAACGATCCTCGGACTACTGTTGGGGGCTGGAGTCGGTGGGCTAATTACGTTTTTACTGGCATTTTTTCTTTTATCCACGGGATGGGCGATCGCGCTCGGCATTCTTGTGGTCGTACTAGTGCTCATGCTGCACGGAGTTCGACCGACGACCGGGAGTGGCGGATACGGTGGTAACGGAAGGTATGGCGGTCGAGGAGGAGGCTGGAACACCGGTGGTTCTTTTGGCGCGGGATCATTCGGCGGCGGAGGTTCCTTCAGTGGCGGCGGTTCGTCGGGGAGGTGGTAATGAGACGTCTAATACGCCATGCCTTAACGGGACGGTGGCATGTGTCGAGGCTGCTCTCTCATGGGGCGTCACAAAAAATTACCGACGCGATCCATGAAGCGGAGCGAGGACACTCGGGCCAGATTCGGGTCGTTATTGAAGGCACTCCTGGAGTCAGTCATGTGCTTAAACAGCGCAGCGCGAGAGACCGAGCCATCGATGTTTTCGCGGTGGAGAGAGTATGGGATACGTCACACAACAACGGAGTGCTGCTGTACCTCATGGTAGCCGAGAGAGACGCCGAGATCGTCGCTGACCGCGGCTTAAATACTAAAATTACCTCTGAGCAGTGGCATGAGATATGCGCCGCTCTCGAACGCGACGTTGGGATTCGAGGTTTTACGCACGCCGTATGCGCCGCGGTCTCCTGCATCGGGGTTCTATTGCGCGAACACTTTCCCTCGGAAGAAGCACCGAATGAACTTCCAGACGATGTCATCATTCGAAAGGGCTAGTCCGAGAAGGGGCCTGGCACCACCGGCGATCGTTAGTGACAAGCTCCCAGGTGAACATATTGTCCGCTCTTTAGAAATGAGGTTGCGGCACCTGAATGCTCTGGAGATATCTACTCAGATCTATTGAGATTTTCTTCGCTCTCCTAAGGCCGGTCAAACTCCCAAACACCTTCTATGTCACCACCTCTTCATTAGGCTGCCCCCACACGCCTTTAGTAAGAACGCAGAAGGATGTATACTTGCGGAAACAAGCGTATAGGAGAGCTATGCGAACTGCCATTCTAGGAATTATTGCCCTCGTCACAACATTAAGTTCCGCAACCGCTCAGGCTGAGTGCTACGGTGATGCCGTTCAAGCGTTTGGCTGTCAGAATACGGCGGCGCCAGCATCACGAGGCGGTGACTTAGTAAGATTTGGTGATGAGCCAGCGCCTGTTGTCCCCAACTACTACGATCAAGGCTCGGGCTATTCGTCTGACGATTTAGTATCAGCCGAGGAGCGAAGGTCGATGATGCGGGAAATTATTATCCGCGGTGGACGAAGTGCTCAATCAGTCGGGTCTCTCAATCAAGCGATTAGCGCCTCGCAGCGTCCGCTTCGTCCCTTTGGAACCCGACGAATACAAGCATTTTCTCGGTAGAGATGCCCGCGCGACAGCGCGCCGATATGCTCTTGCGTCAGGATCTAACTTTAGTCCATTCACGCACAGCGCGATCTAAATCGGCGCTAAGGACTGAGTAGTCCCGATTTCCGACGGCGGATTCCCGCTTGAACGCGTTTAGGCCCGCTTGATTGCAAATCTCTTTAATATCCGCCGCGCATGTGCCCTCTGTTACTTGCGCTAGCGCTTGAACATCAGGCAGAACGCCAAGTGGGAGCTTCGTCAGGTAGAGTGAAAAGAGCGCCACTCGAGCGTCAAGATTGGGCAAAGGGACTTCAATGACTTTATTCAAGCGCCCTCCTCTTTTGAGCGCTGGATCCACCAGGTCCGCGCGGTTGGTGGCACCGATCACGTACACGCCTTTGCGGGACACGACGCCATCCATAAGCTGCAGCAGATGATTGAGTAGCGCGTCGGCATGCTGCGCGTTCCCTTCCGCCCTATTTTTCGCTATCGAGTCAATTTCATCGATGAAGATTACCGCTGGCGCATGCCGCTGCGCCTCCTCAAACAGATTAGTGAGATTCTTCTCTGAATCTCCAACCCACTTTGAGACCACCTCATTTGCCTGCAAAACGAAAAATGAGAGATTCGCTTCATTGGCGATAACTTTCGCGAGAGTTGTTTTACCCGTTCCTGGCGGTCCGTTGAGAAGTATGCCCTTCGGGACAGTTATGCCGTAACGTTCCGCGGTCGTAGGATCTTTAAGAAGATCAATCACGCTCTTAAGTTCCTGCTTGAGCTCATTATCGATGATGATATCCGACCATGTTACGCGCTCTACCTGGTCATTTACGGGCTGATGCGTGGATCCGCCTCGCTTACCCTCAGCCGTCTCTCCATCGACGTTGAGCGGGAACGCCCCTAGCGCATGCTCAACATCTTTAGAGGTTACCACCTGAGTGCGTTTTGCTAGGGGTAATTTTTGCTCTCTCTGGAACGCATGCAAGCCTGCTTGATTGCAGATAGCCCGAATATCGGCCCCTGAATTGCCTTCCGTCGCGAGCGCGAGCGCCTCAAGATCAACGTCGGGCGCTAGTCTCAAATTGCGCGAGTACACTCTGAACAGCTTGCGCCGCGACTCTAGATCAGGGAGCCCAATCTCAATGACACGATTGAGGCGACCCGCTCGTCGCAACGCGTCATCCACTAACTCCGCTCGGTTTGTCGCGGCTATAACGTATACCCCGTCACTCTTAATAACGCCGTCGATGAGTTGCAAGAGATGATTCAACAACCCGTCCGAGTGGCTCGAACCGCCCTCTGACCGTTTCTTTCCGAGCGAGTCTATCTCATCGATAAAGATAATCGCCGGAGCGTGCTTGCGGGCAGTCTCGAAGAGCTGCGTTAAGTTCTTCTCTGATTCACCGACCCATTTGGATACGATTTCATTCGCGCGGAGCACATAGAAATTGAGGCCCGCACGAGTAGCGACGGCGCGGGCAATCGTTGTCTTTCCCGTTCCTGGGGGTCCATTGAATAGAATTCCCTTAGGCAGCGCGATTCCGTAGCTCTTCGCCGACTGTGGGTTTTTTAAGAGATCAATAACGGAGGTCAGCTCCTCTTTGGTAGAGTCATCGATGATGAGGTCATCCCACGCTACGACCTCAATCTCCGCGTTTCTAGCTGCCGGGGCCGCGGGAGTCTCTTTGCCAGTCGCGACATTTCCGGAAGCGTTCGCCGACGCGCTAGACGATTTTCCTCGCGCGATGGCGAGAAACGTCAGCACGACGAGCGCGATGTGCGCCGCGATCAGTTTTATCTCCTCTGGCTCGGCGTCAAGCACCGCTTTATATCCCCGGGCGAGCAGCGCGCAAGCGATAATCACTCCTACGACCTGGAGCATGAAATCATAGAAGGAGAGCCGAGATCGATCGTACCAATACTGCGCCTGATAACCGTAGTACGAGAAGGGCAGCACTAATACCAGCAGCAGCGTCGTAAGCGAGAGTGGCAAGTCATACACTGATGGCATATAGTCTGGTGTCGACCGCTCCCCGTTGTCGCTAAAGAAAAAGAAGCCGCAAACCACTGTTATTGCTGAGTTGGCGCATTACTCTTCTCTACTGAAACAGTGGACTGCATAGTCGCTTCGGACATAATCTATCCTAATCTATCGTATTTTATGACACCTGAGCACTCCAAAAGCGCATAACCCTCTCGAACGATTATGACGACCCAACCTCCTGAAAAACGTGGCATTGGCGAGCTACAGCGCTCCTTAGAGCGCTTTGAGACCTACAACGATGGGTTCATACTGCCTGACACTCGTTTAGTCATTCGCCTCGACGCGCATCGCCTTGGGGACTGGAGTAGCGTCGCCTCAGGTGAATATCCGTGTGGTCCCGAGCTAACGAAGGTATTTCATACTACCACCAAGTCTCTGCTCACCTCCTCCTTTCGAGTGGTCCTCGCGTACGCGCACGGAGACGAGATATCGCTCTACATCGACCCAACGGAGAACTCCAATCCATTACGACGGAGCAAGCTCATCTCCGCCTTCGCCTCAGCGGCGGCGTTGCACTTTCGTGACGCGGCGGGACTATCCGCTCTGTTCGACGCTCGATTATCCGAGCTTCCGTCCGAGGAACGTGTTGTTGAATACTTCATGTGGCAACGTAAGTACTGTTTTAGGAACGCTTTGACTATCTCCCTTCGCCGCGCGCTCTACGCCACGGGTTTGTCGACGGAAGATGTCGAGCGACGACTCCATTGTCTGCCGGAGTCAGCGCGAATCGAGGCTCTCGCCGAGGCCGGAGTCTCCATTGATAGTATTTCCAATACCACGCGGCGTGGTGCGCTGTTCTCATGGCGTGAGATCTCAAGAGGCGACCGTTCGGAGTTCGCGATCTCTGAGATGACTTCGCTTCCTGAAGATGACCTTGAGTTCGTTAACCTCACTCGACAATTAATCAGAAAGAGCTCGGGGTTAGCGACCACTTCAGTCACTCAGGCAGACAAACCAATACAATCAACCTCACGTCAGGCTCCTCAGTCGAATAGCCCCGCCCTTCAGGGAGCGTTTCGCCCCACCAAACGGTCGAATGTATCGGTGGTGAGAGTCGCGCGAAACTCCGATCATCACGGGGAATCGGCGCCTACACGAGCGCGGAAATAAACACGCTTACTCAGAGTCTTCCACAGTCAGCGGAGGCATATCAGGTTTATTACCTTGCGGCGCGGAAGCTTTAACGCGCAATTCCGCGAAGAGACCCGCCAACGAACAACCCGGCACATTGAGCCGCTCAACTCGCGCCGGGTAGACGTCTCGAGAGACAAAGGTGTGCGAGAAAGTGAAATGCGAGTACGGGTGATTCATGTCGTGAGTCTTCACCATGCCCCTGCCATACCAGAGCGAGCGCAATCGAACCTGACTCGTAAACACGGAGACAAGTTGTGAGAATGGTGTAGCGTAGAAGCTTCCAACAACGAGGCGTGTCGCGTCGCTACTTCTCATGTACGAAGCGAGTCTTCGCGCCGAGATTCGATTACGCTCGAACTCGCTCCGCGTGCTCGAGGGGCGAAGGCTTAAGACTCCAAGGTCTATAACCCCGCCACTCGTAAGCTTCACGCCCACGACTCCCCCCGCTCTCGCGTGAAAACCGAGATTCGGAACATTTCGACCCCGTAATTCGAGTGAACTGGCGATTGAGATTTCGCCCTGTCCATCGAAATCACTTCTATTAACGAGACTCGTCCCCTCAGCGAAAAAGCTCTTACGAGCCTCGCCTATAATGACGGCAACATCTGGCCTGTACGCGAGAAGCATCTCGCGCGCTTGACTCTGGCTCAACTGACAATCATCAACGAATACAACGCGAAGTTCTTCCGCGGAGCGAGACTCGATTACGGGCCAGCGGGCATAATGAAAGAACGGTACAGCGGCGCTGATGATCGTGTAGACACTGTAGCCACTGGCAAGAACCCCTCCCAGAGCGATCATTCGAAGTTTGCCCTGTTGAAAAGCGCGCCTCGTGTTGAACAACAGTGAAAAGATAAGGAGCGGAGTGAGATACAGAGAGAGATTGCACACCACCTCTTGCCACCAGAACCGTGGACGATTGAGAAGGCACAGCGCCGCCACCGTTGAAAATATTGTCGAAGCGAGTCCCAAAACCGACGCGGCGCTCACTGCTCGATGCCCTTTGATAAGGTCTGAACTCTGAAACTGAGACCGATTAATCGTTCCAGTTCAGCACTCCTTTGCGCCACACGTACACAAGACCCACCACTAGAACGGCCATAAAGGATAACATCTGCCACAAGGCGAACGCGCCGAGCCGCTCCAGCACTACTGCCCAGGGATACATGAATACGACTTCGATATCGAACAGAATGAATAACATCGCGATAAGATAAAATCGGACATTAAATCTCTGATCACGCACTGATCCCACGGGGACCGCTCCGCATTCCCACGGCATTTGTTTGGTTTTCGTCGGGTTCTTGGGACCGAGTACGATCGAGAGGATAACCATCGCTACCAGGAATGCAGCAGCAGCGATGGTCAACAAGAAGATTCCGAGATACGGGTTCAACTCAGTCATGTAGACGCTCCACGTTAGGGTACGACAAAACTGTCTCCCATCCTGCTTAAGAAGAAACGCACCCGGCAAGACTCGAACTTGCGACCACCCGCTTAGAAGGCGGGTGCTCTATCCAACTGAGCTACGGGTGCACATCGAGGCAGCACTCTACCACGTTGATATTGCCCAGCATATCCCACAGACTCACCTCTTGGGGTACTTTGTAGTCAAGAAAAGTCCAAGGGGATAGGAAGACGTGTCATGGATAGGTCCGCTGACGGTCGGCCCTAGCTCCCCTGCCTAACTAAGAGTATGCAGGCTTGGCAGCGTTAAGGCTTATGCGCATACATGGGAGTGATGTCATATCTTTGGCCATTTCAGGGGTTTATACACGCTTCTGAGCGTACAAGCTCAATGCCCTCTGCCATATACGAGAAATACAGAGGGACACTTGATAAATTATGCGATTTCAGTACGTTAGCGTTAGCGAATGAACGCTTCAGAAAAGACATGAAGCACATTTCCCAAAACTAAAGATTATAGGTTAGAACAGGTCGCGCTTTCACCGTAGCAGAGATAGGTGAAGGGCCGGCGTTGTAACAACAGCGCCGAGGTTAGACGATAGTAGTCTATCTCTGGTCCAGTTAGCGAAAGCGGTAAGGTAAACGAGAACATGGCACTTCCGAGCAACACAAAACGGAAGATATTTGACGGTCGATACGAGATCCTCTCGATCGTCGGGCGCGGCGCTGACAGCGTTGTGTACCACGCTCGCCACATCAACGGTTCTGGGCAAGAAGTCGCGCTTAAGGTTCTCATCAATCGCAAGAACGGAGCGTCACTCTCTGACCGTCTTAGGAAAGAAGCGTTAACGCTTGTCTCTTGCCGATATCGATATGTCGTAAGACTAGATGACTTTCACTCCATTGACGAGCTCTGCTACCTGTCTATGGAGTACGCGCCCTTCGGAGATCTCACGAAGTACGTCACCACAAAAGGCTCCCCTCTTTTAGGGGAACAAGCCGTTAGATTTTTACAGCAGTCTCTTGAGGCGCTCGACTTTATCCACGCTACGGGTGTTGTTCATCGTGATCTTAAGCCTGAGAATATCCTCGTGGTCAGTGAGCAAGAAATTCGCCTGGCGGATTTTGGCTTGGCGCTTTTGCCCGGCGATGAGCCTGAGCTAGACGAGCTCAAACGTGGCGTGGGAACATTCGCCTATCTTCCGCCGGAATCACTCGAAGGAACCCGATATGATTCTCGTTCCGACCTCTACGCGCTTGGACTCTGCTTTTATGAGATGATAGCTGGACAACATCCATTCGCTTCCAGTTCAATGGCTGAGCAGTTAGAGGCGCGCCGCTCTGGATCAATTCGACCTCTCAAGGAACTGGCTCCATCACTCCCTCCACATATAGCTGATGTAATTAAGACTCTCTTAGAGTTTGACGCGCAGGACCGGTTTCAGACCGCCGCTGACGCGATGCGCGCCCTCACTGACACTTCATTCCGCGCCGCGACGAAGACGCCCGCGGTGGAAAGTGTGTCGATCGACACAACAAAAACACAAGTTGCCCCGAGCGTGGCTAATTCCATCGTGAATAGCGCCGCGCTCTATGAGGAATCGAGTGAACTAGATTCCGCTGAAGAGATCGAGCTCTCTTTGGAGGAACCCGCGAATACCGACCGCGCTCCATCAACGCCTCCGGCGCGCGCTACGCAGAGAACTGAGAAACTCGATCTCGATCGCATTAAGAGTATCGTCTCCAAGGACTCTCAACGACGTGAACACGTTCAACAACGTCGCTCTCAAATCGAGACTGAATCTGGCGAGCCTCTAGGTATGACAAAGCAATTACGGCGAGATCTCTTTCCAAGCGCTCCTGTAGAAATTGATATTGGCGCATCGGGGCCAAAAGCTCTCCTTTCATCAATGCTCGACGCGCTGTCGCGGCTTCCAACACCCAAACGTGTGGCCCTTGTCGCGGGCGTTTCCGCTCTACTCACGGTTGGCGTTCTTTCGATGGTTTCAGTGCCAAGCGGTAAGAGACAGCTCTCCACGGCAACTCGCCCTAACGTCCAAGAACCGGTCCTAGCGGCACCAGTAGAGGAGGTCTCGGCAGATTCTCCCAATTCGTTCTTCCAGAGCCTTCCAGAAGGGCGCTATGTCGGAGCTCTCAAGGGACTTTTGCCAGATCTGGTCACCCCTCTTCTCCTAGTATCAAATTCTCAGTCCAATGAGTTGGTGCTCATCTTAGGCGTTGACGGCTGGATTCCCGCCGCTACGACGGTAGTACAGGAAGACGGCTCTTTTGTGGACGCCCCAACCTTCCGCTCAAATGGTATAATTCTTCGATTTAATGGGGAGCTGTCAGAGGGACAAATAACTGGTACGTTTACGGATATGGTCACCGGCGAATCCGGTGTTTGGAACGCAAAGCTCGCTTCGTAGGAAACCGTACCCTTATGTCCCTAAGCTCCTTGTTCGTGTTCAGTCGCAGGCGATGCCAGATCGGCGTGCTGGCCTCAATGCTAGCTCTACTCCCTAATCCTCCGGGCAGCTCGGCTCAAGAGTCGGAAGCGCCTAGAAGGATCGCGCTGGTGCACCGAGCTCCCCTTCCCTCGACGATTCCCCCGTTGGGCAGCCTGATGCAAATCAAGGTTGAGACTTTAAATACGGTTGATATTACCACCACAATTAGGCTCGTTGGTGCCAAGGATGGTCGCTTCATCGACATCGCCTTCCCGAAGGGTAAGCTGAATAGCGCTGATCATCCGACCTACAGCATCGACGTTCCAACACCGGTCGCCGCCATGACCTACCAGTTTATTTTGCACCAGCCGGACGGATCAATAACAACCTCTGAGAAGTTCATTGTGAAGCGCCCTTGTATCCCGCACTTCAAGATAGCGGAGCCGGACAAGGTCTCAACCGCGGCGTACAATAAAGAGATAGCGACCCTGGTGGCGAAATCAAAAGAGCTTGAACTTGAGACACTAAGTCTTGAGTCATCCCTTAAATTAGTTGAGGAAATGAAGATAGCTTTATCAACGAAGGAGCAGCAATGATCGTTTATCCTCGCGCTCCATTACGTGGACTATTGTTGACGATCGTGGGCTTCCTAATCGGTAATAATACGTGCCACGCGCTCGATTTGCCCGGCAATTCAATTCCCGTTAGTGTTTGGGTCGAGGCAAAGCCTGAACCAGTTCGGGCGAAAGGTTTAGTTTTCTCCTCAACCGATTCGCGAGAGGTGGCGGACGCGACCGTGAAAAAGATCGGAGACAAGCTTTACGAAGTCTCTTTCTCGATAAGTCGTGGCGCTCTCCAGGATGACTCCGTAGCGACAGCGGTCGTATATGACGCTGATGGAAAGGCGTCGTACGCGAATGTAACCCCAGCGTTGCTCTCTGAAACGAGAAACATTCTTGGATCTATTAAAGAGTGTCCAGCTGAGGACACGACCTCAGTGGCGTTACTCAACAGTCCAGGCACCCTACAACAGTTGGTCGATGTACGAACGGAGCGGATGCAACTAATCCGCCTTCGGATCTCGAAACTTCTCGATAAAAACTTCTTAGCCAAACTCAAAAAGTTCGAACAGGTACTTGGTCTTTCGCGAGCTGACGAACTCAGCGCGGATCTCCCCGCCTCTGAACTGATCGATCGTCTGTCACGAATTGATCACGCGATTAAGAAGTTTCAGAACAGCAAAGGCTCGGTCAAGCGATAGTGTCTCGCATCGGTCGTTCATGATTAACGCATCTTCGAGCGACCCGCGCCTTGATATAGTAAACGACACACTGCGAACTCGCTATTGGTGTTGGACCTACCTCACCTCAGAGGGATCGCCTCGTCGGCTCATGGAGGTTCTTGAACGGGAGCTCTCGAGCATTCCCAAAGACTCCTGGCCTGAGCGATTTGATTTTGGGGGTATCTATATCAACGGGCATCCAGCGCTCTCTGACCAAGCGCTTTCCTTCCCGTGTCGAGTTGAGTACTACGAACCGAAGTTCCCGATTTCAGAAGCTCCTCACATATACCCCGAGGTGACGGAGAAGGCGATTATCTATTCTGATGGAGACATCGCTATCGCCTACAAGCCAGCGAGCTTATCGAGTATGCCGGCCAAAGAGCAGCGACACTACAGCCTGAAGAAGTCACTGGAGAGATTGCTAGGCATGACTATTCATATGCCGTCACGTCTCGATGTGTCCGCGCAAGGTCTTGTCCTCGTGAGCACCGCTTCCCGGGCTCACGCGCCACTACAGCAAGCGTTCGAGAGTCGTCGCGTCACGAAGCGGTATCTCTGCGCTACCACCGGGGTATGCCCGTGGGATACGCGCATTGAGCGCGGATTGATAGGCAGAGATCCTCTACATCCAGTTCTACGGATCTCACCATCAAAGCAGGGTCAAACCGCGGAAACTATATTCACGAATCTAGGCGTCGAAAGATCATCAGATCAGGATGTCGTGGTTTTGTGCGCGCAGCCTGTCACCGGTCGAACTCACCAAATCAGAGTTCACGCGGCGGCGAACGCCTTACCGCTCTTCGGAGACAAGTTCTATGGAGGACACGGCGCGTCGTATTTACACTTAGTCAGCTCATACATTTCATTTCTCCATCCGATCGATGGAAGACGTGTCGAATGCTTAGTCCCCACGCGGTTTCAAAGAGACTGGATGAGGTCGTCGATCGAGAAGATCGGCTCGCTGTAGCGTCCGAAAAACTAGCTTCCGAGGAGTCAAGACACTCAGACGAGTATTTCGCTCGTGTCTGACTTTGATCATGCGCCAACAACCGACGTAGCGAAGGAGCGCCAATTGTTGTTCAAAGACAAGCTGTTATCCGCTATGCTGCACCCGCTTCGAAAACACAGAAGCGCACAAACGGCGTATTTTACGGAGACGTATGACAACGAAGGTACTTATTGCGGAAGACGAGGCTTTAGTCGCTCTCGATATCACTCACGAACTTGAATCGGTTGGGTACTCAGTAGTTGGTCAAGTCTCCTCGGGACGCGCCGCCGTGGACAAGGCGGTAGAATCTCGTCCCGACGTCGTGCTCATGGACATAACAATGCCAGGAGAGATCGACGGGATTCAAGCCGCCGAGGAGATCGGAAAGAAAGTTGGCTGTCCCGTAATTTTTGTTACAGCCCACTCCGACGAGGCGACGCTTCAAAGAGCGAAACTCACCCGTCCCTCTGGGTACGTGATGAAGCCGTTTGAGCCCAACGAGCTCCGTGCCAACATCGAGATAGCTCTCCATCGAGCGAAGACTCCAACCTATGTGGAAGAGCCAGTCGACGCGATACCCGAGCTCACCGAGGCGATAGAGACCGCCACCTACGGGACTGATCAGTTCAAATACGATGGGATCAAGGCGCTCAGTCTCTTTGAAGGGCTCCCCCCTAAAGAACTTCACGATCTGGCTCGGTCCGCCATGATTCAAGACGTAAGCGCGGGTGAGTTCGTCTCTCTCGATGGAGAGCGCCCCGAATTTGGTTTCATGGTGTTGTCAGGGCGCCTCGCGGTCGTCAAATCGACCCCTCACGGCAAAGAGCTAACGCTTGACCTTCTGATTCCCGGCGACTGCACGGGCATTTTGAGGTCTCTTGAGCCCTCTGAGCTGGACACGGCGATTCGTGGTCAGACCGACGCGAAGCTCCTGGCGGTGCCGACATCACAGTTACGAGCCATCGCCGAACGATTTCCAAGCGTTTATCGTCAGATATCGCTTGAGTTAATGCGTCGTAATCGACGAACGAATGATTTGGCGCTCGGATTGGCTCATTCCCGAGTTGAGAGTCGCATCGTCGCCGCGCTGCTCGCCCTCGCCCCGCGATTTGGGCGCCCATCAGCCACCGACGATCAAACCCGTATATTCCTGACTCGAAAGGAGCTCGCGGATCTGACGGGAACGACTCCCGAGACCGCGATTCGAGTGACAAAAAATCTTGAGCGAGAGGGATTGCTCGACCTAACTAAACCCGGAGTTATAAAGATCCTCTCTCTTAAACAACTAGGCGAAGCTGTTGAGTAGTCCATCGCTCTTTCCGCGGTAGGTACTCGGATGTGAGTGATGGCTCTTGTACCTTTTGAGGCGACTTACCCCGCGAGGCGTCGTCACGTCACGAGTGGCGTGACGCGCTTAACTTGAGCGGCGACCCAGCCAAAATTGAAATGTCTCTTAATTTCGAGCTCAAACCGCGTCGGCGTTCCATCCACCACGCTCGTCACCGCAACATGTGGCGAGTAACATCCTCCCAGCACCTCAAGCCCGACGATCTCTTTAGCGATCCCTTCGTACTCACGGGAAGATGAGAGATATTGCCCAACGTACTCCCTGTCATCCACGAAAAATCCGATTCGACTCCTGACATCTCGATCGTCGATGTATTTCTGAATCGCGTTACATATCATCAAAAAGGCATAATTAGGGCTCGGAAATCTCGCCAGCTCAGAAAGTGGGGTTCCACGTAGATGCTCCATAACTTCATTAAACGCGGTGGTCGTGAGCATTGGACGGGCGAATGCCTCGCGAGCGCGCGTATCCCAACAAACCATGAACGCGACTGGAGCCTTTTGGAAGCTCTGTACGCAACCATCCGTCATTATGGTCGGGCGCAGATTTCCATCGAGCACTTCCACCCGCAGGTAGTACTCCGCCGCGCCTTTCCCCGTCATTACGGAACGGTCCTGAATCGATATGGAGAATCCATGCTTCTGGATCTCGTATCTTTGAGCGAGAGTATATAGCTCTCGGCAGAAGTCAGATTCAACGCGTTTGAGGATTTCTTTGTTGACCGGGTCTTTGGGATTAAACTCTAAACGTACGGAAGTCCCACGCCTATCGAAGAGAGCTTTGTGGTACATGACGTTGATTTCGGCGTATCCGCGAGGAGCGTTTTTAAGTTCCTGGGGTGCGGGATGCAGTACCGGCTTGGGATCGTTTAGTTTTTGCTGGTACCGCTCGAGTTCACTCGGAGGAAAAGGACGAAAATTATCTTGAAACATCATTACCACTCCGGAGCAAGTGAACCTGCGGGTTTCCGTGAAGGGATGCTAGTCTAGATCTTCGCCGTAAGGAAGCTCTCGACATCAGCCTCACTGACTGATGGCTCACCCGGGGCGACGTTGTTAAGGCGCCCGTCCTTCAGCCACCGCTCTAGCTCATCGATCAGCGAAAAGAGATGATCGAACGAATCAACAATAAAAAGAAGTGGTTGATAATGGTGGATCTCAAAGTGCTGATTAACTACCCATTCAAGTTGGATCGGATACCGCTGCACTTCGGGGCTTTCGATACAGTGGACTATCTCACCGTATGAGCTCAGAAGACCACTTCCATACACCTTTATGTCGCCTTCTGATCTCATCAGGCCGAACTCGACGGTAAACCAAAAAAATCTCGCCAGGGCACGTATGATGCTGCGGGCCCGATTCGCCTGCTCTTCTTTGTCCTTGAGGTCCTGAATAATAAGTGCCGCGGACAGCGCGAATTCACCAAAACGCACAAGAGTGTCCGCGAACGCCTTGTCGGTGTGCATCGGCACATGCCCAGCTACATCATGAAACATATCCGGTTCAGGCAGGTAATCGAGCTTGGAGCTATCTCGTATTGTGACGGTCGTGGGAAAGTCACGATTCCTCAGACAGTCAAAAAAGATGAACGCTGGGATGTATCCACTTACGGGCTTAGCCGAAAAGCCTGTCAATGGGCTCAAAAACTTATTGATCTCCTCTATTTTTGGGATGCGTCGCGGATCAAGGTTTAGTTTCGCGACACCCTCAAGAAATTTCGGCGTGGCGTGACGCAGCCATCGAGCCTGGATTCGGGCGTAGAGAGAAGCCCACGCGAAATGATTTTCCTCGGAATAGAGCTCATAGGGCTGATGAATAAACCGTTGGCCAGACGCCTGGGCTTTCTCGATGAACGGAGCTTTCGTTGTCGTAAGACCTTCCATTGTAGAACCTCACTCACGCCTTAACAATGAACGACCACCTGCCTAACCCGCGCCGCGGGTGTCAGCGATAAAAGATACCGAACTGTGCTTGCCATATCTTCCGGTTGTATTCTCAACTCCGGAGGAACAGGGCTTCGGCTCGACATTCGTGTCGTTACCCAACTTGGGCAAATAGCGGTGACTTTGATGCCATAGTTCGCCAGCTCTTGATCAAGGGCTTCACTATAACCAACCAACGCGAACTTAGAGGCGCAATATCCACCTACTTCCGGATACGCCTCAACACCACAGATTGAGGCGATGTTAAAGATATACCCAGACTTCCCCTCTTTCATTTTTGGCAACACGGCTTGAACGAGACGACACGCGGCCACAAAGTTCACCTCAAGAAGGCGTCTGAGCCGCTCGGGTTCCATAGTCGAGGTCCCCTGCAGGTACTCACCGGCGTTGTTGACGAGCACCGACACTGACCCGAGTTGATCGAGAAGCGTCGTGACAGCCTTCTCAGTCTCTTGCTCAGAGGCGAGGTCACACGCCATGGCGTACACTGATATTCCGGGATGCGACAACTGAATTTTCCGCGCCGCCGCTCTTAGATCCTCTTCCACCCGCGCTATCAAGCCTAGGGAATATCCCTGCGCAGCCAAATCATTCGCGATGGCATTACCTATTCCGCGGCTTGCGCCAGTGACAATGGCTCCTAGCTTTTTAGCTGCCATATCCAACCGTCCGTCTGAAAAAATCCAGGTGCGCGTTATCCTCACGGTACACCCCCTGGGTGTAGGCGCTGATCATAGGAGCGTCATGGTCTTGAATGTCCCGCATCACTGAGCACAAGTGCGTGGCTTTGATAAGCACCGCGACTCCACGAGGGGCTATGACCTCAGCGATAGCTTCACCTATCTGTCGCGTCAGCCTTTCTTGGACTTGCACGCGCTGCGAATACATATGCACGAGTTTCGGAATCTTGGAGAGCCCAATAATTTTCTTATCCGGAATATACGCGACTGAACACTCACCAAAGAACGGCAAAAGGTGATGTTCGCATGTGGAGAAAAACTTCATGTTCGCCACTATCACGACATCGTCACTCTCGGCTGAGAAAATACCATCCCCGACTATCTCACCTACTGTTCGTTTGTAGCCGCTGGTGATCTCACGCCATGCCTTCGCGAAGCGAAGTGGAGTTCGCGTCAGCCCCTCTCGATTCGGGTCCTCTCCTATCTCCTCAATTATGCGGCGGGCCGCGTGCTCTAACTTATCTGTCACGGGGCACTCCGATTTACTGTTACGGAGATTCTACGAGTCTCACGCAAGGTAATAGAATCGAGATACGCGTTGGGCACGCGTGTCGACACAGCTTCCGCGATTCGGTCAAAGATCGCTCGCGCCAAAACCTCAGTCGTCGGCATATACCCCTCTAACCATGGAGTATCTCGATTGAGATCCTTGTGATCGACATCGTTAATCACACGCGATTCGACGAGCTCTTTAAGCACTGAGGCATCGAGGATCATCCCAGTGTAAGGATCGATATCGCCGCCGACCCTGACCTCAAGGACATAGTTGTGCCCATGCCCATTCTTGTTCGCGCACTTGCCGAAAAGATTGGAATTCTCAGCGTCAGACAAGTCAGCCCGATAGAGGCGGTGACTTGCGGAAAATTCGAACAAAACCGAGAGGGTTAATCTTGCCATGACACTGTAATGTTCTCCCCGTTCGAGAGTAGTGCGCAAGGATAATTACTCCCCCAAACTGTCCCTAACGAAGTGGAATATGATGTATCTCCAAAGAGTTAGATGCCATCCTGAGCCGCGGCGATGCTGAGGCTGTTAGCCATAACCAGAGAAATAAGTCTCGTATCCTCCAAACATTGGACGAAAACGGGGCGTTGTTCTATTATCACGACTTCCGTTACCACCCGCCTTTGGGCGGGGGAAAGCGAAAACTTCAATGACTCAGCCAGAACCTGCGGCACTTGTACACGCCGCGCCAGACACGTCAGCGCTATCAGTGCTCACTCCCTCCTTGGGGTCGAGTCCGCGCTTGTCGTGTATCCCGACCTCTGGCGAATTTTCACCGTCCGCGGCAGCTTCAGGCAGCACCCCTCAGATCGTCGAACAGGAAGCGCTCTCTCACGCTCTCGGCGCGGTTCGCGCGCTGACTGAGACGCTCCTCTCGCCGATACGTGCCGAGACGAGACTCTTAGAGGCCGTCAACTTTACTCCTGAAGGGATACGCCAATTGGAGCAGCTCCCCCGAATCTTACATGGATGGCGACTTCCCTCGATTCCCCTCGATCCCCTCGCGCGCCCACTCTCACTCGATGATTCACTACTGCGGTATGAAATCGCGTGGATCCACCTGAGCTGCGTAAAGAGTTCATCGACTTCACTTCGTAATGAGGTCGCGGATACAGGCAAGCGATTCGAGGAGATGCTAGACCAAACCTTCTCGATAAGAGAATCGAGCAAAAGTCCCTTTACTGGTCTTATTCAAGCCATCGAGATCGCGCGAGCGACTGGGCAAATTAGCCATCCCGAATCGGACACAGCTATCAGAGCCGCGTTCGCCTCCCCTAGTCGTGATGACGCATGGAGAATCCTACGTGTTACTGTCCAGCACATCGCCGCCGTGTGTGGCTTCCCTCGCTGTACGACCCAGTCCACACATATCGCGATGACGACCCACCAATTCGACGATTTGTAACCCGAGCAGGCTCCTCTCTTTAAGACTACAACCCCCTCGGTGTACCATGCGCTTTGTATGACGCGCCTCAAACAAACCTCTTTCGAGCCATCACGGTCCCGTTCACCGGGGCTAATCCTCTTTCGCGTGGCGTCCGCCATCGCGATATCAGCTTATATAGCCTGGATCACTCCCCTTCGCGCGCACATCACGTCGGCAATACAGAGTGTCTACAAGACACTTAATATTGAGGGTGATTATTTCACGGGGCTCCCGAATTCATCAGAGACGGTATTTCTTGTCGGGGACGCGGGCGCGATAACCCAAGGAGTCTCGAATGCCCTGGAACGGGCGGTACGAGGAACAACGTCACCTCCAGCACTTATATACTTAGGCGACAATATCTATCCCGTCGGCCTGCCCGCCTCCATTGACACGCCTGAATGGCGGCTAGCCCACGCTAATCTGATGAAACAGATAGATCCATTTCGCGCGCTAACGAACCAGATCTTCTTCACTCCTGGGAATCATGATTGGGAGAATCACTCCGCGGAGGGATGGAACGCGATAAAGCGAGAGACAGCGTTAATCGAAGCGACGCTAGGGACTGGGCACCTGGCGCCAGCGAACGGGTGCCCAGGACCGACAAAGATTCGACTCTTTCCCGGCCTACAGGTGATCGCGCTTGATTCGAGTTGGTGGCTACACGATCACGCTAAACCGACGAGAAGCGAGCACGGATGCGAGGTATTCTCTGAGAATGATATAGTGACCGCGCTTGACTCGATGCTTACCGATACTCCATCGGGAGTGGAAACCCTCGTTATACTTCACCATCCGCTTCTACCCACTAACTCGGACCATGCGCACAGCAAATGTCCCTATAGTTCGGATTGCCCTACGTATGTTTCGATGAAAGAGAAACTGAGTGCCGTACTCGCCAAGCATCGGCCGCTGATCTGCGCCAGTGGTCACAATCACTCCATGCAGGTTCATCGCGACGAGGGTGGTTGTCGCACGTATGTCGTGTCCGGTGGTGGATCAACCGTATACCCCGCGAAACAACCAAAGACCGCCGAGTTCGCCAAGGCATCCCTGGGGTTTATGGTATTACATCGTGGCACTGATAGAGACTGGCAATTAGATGTCGTAGGAGTGCGGCCGGATGACTCAGCGCTGCCAATCAATTCACGGCGGATCTATTCCACGGTCGTTAAGTGAGCTTCCGCAGTCATGGAGCGCGGAGCTTCTAGCTCCGCTTTCCCTTGGCATCGCAGACAAGCCGAACTGTTTAGCGGAGCTGGAAGCTCCGCGGTCCGCTAAGGGCCTGTCTCACGATGGTTGTTGCCCCTCTTCCGCGGCTCTCTTTAGCTCGAAAAGATTTAGGTTATGAACGCTTAAAAGCCAAAAACCGATTATGATTAACAGGATAAAGGTCAACGCATGCACGACAAGTGAATATACTTGAGCCGCCGCTAATGGATAGGCGAACAGACTTGTAGCCGCCACACAACCGACCTGAAACACCCCCACAAAGCCAGGCGCGGATGGCAATGCCACCGCGAGAGCCACGAACACGCCGAGTGTCACAGCAAGCAACGCGGAGTGATCGAAGTCAAATATGAACAATAGCGCGTAAAATTGAAGGTATGTGGTCACCCACACGCCGGCCGTGAGGCAGATCACCGCCGCTAGTCGCTTGGGGGTCTTTACAACCGCCGCGCCCTTCAGCAGGTCATTCGTAAAATTAACAATAAACTTCTCAATCGCTGGAGGCAGAATCGACGCGCAGGCACCAACGAGTCTACTAATAACGGTCGGCGCCAAACAGCCGCCAATTAGAAATACAAGAAGGGCAATCGCCATACTACCGAGAGAGTACGCCGCGAGGTGCAACCACGCTGGAAGATCAGGCAGTAACTGCACCAGCACGAAAAACGAGATCAGCACAGCTGACAGATCAAAGAAACGCTCCATAATAACGGAGATGAACGCCGAGGCGAAACTGTACTCAGTCCATCGGCACAATACGAGTGGCCGAATAAACTCACCTAACCGGAATGGTAACAAAAACGACGCGAGGTTTCCTAGGATAATCGAATCGAAGAGCTTCCGTAGCGAAGGACTCTCTCCTCGCGTCTCAGGCAGAAGGAACCTCCAGCGCAAGGACCGAAAATAGAAGTGTGCTAGGAACAATGCCACGAACGGCAGGATTGGCCAGAGGCGAATCTGGAGAAAACTCTCTTTGAGTTGCGCTCCATCGACGTCTCTAAACGCTATGTAGAGCATCGAGGCGCTGACACCACACCCCACTAAAATCTGGATGAACTTCTTCATGACTAGGCTCTCCGTTACGCGACCTTCTTTACTGGACATGTGATCGAGCAATCTCGCGCCGATCGAGCCTCTCCCACTAACCAACCACCGAGCTCCTCGCGGATGATAGCCGCCATCGCGTCTAGCCACACGGGATTATAATTCAAGCATGGGACAACAGAGTATCGTCCGCCACCCGCCTCATGAAACTGCTCAAGCCCCTCCGTCCCGAGCTCATCGATCGTCTCAAGGCAATCCGCCGTGAATCCCGGGGCGGCCACCACGATATCCTTCACACCATGCTCACCGAGCTCCTCGAACGTCTCGTCAGTGTAGGGCGTCAGCCAAGGCTCACGACCAAATCGCGACTGAAAGGTGTGGATGATCGAGGATGGTTCCAGGCTAACAAGCGGCTTTACCGCGGCGGTTGTCTCCACACACTGACAACAATACGGGTCTCCCTTCGTAACGTACTTCAGAGGCACCCCATGATACGACAGGACCAGCCGCTCAGGCTTCCAGTCGAGCGACGCCAAATGCTCATTGATGATGTGCGCTTGCGCCTTCACGTATTGAGGATGCGCGTAATACGGCTCGGCGACCTTTAGCGTCGGCACCCAGCGATTCTTGAGCAAGTGAGGAAAAACCGCGTCATAGGTCGACGCCGTAGTCGCGGCGGCGTATTGCGGATACATTGGGAAAAGCAGGATCTTGGAGCATCCCTTGGCGATTAGCGCGTCGACGGCCTTCTCCAAACTCGGGGATCCATAACGCATCCCAAACTCAACCTCAACGTTATCGTACTCCTTACGCAGGCGTTCGAGGACACCCTGCGCTTGTTTTTTCGTGATACTTAAAAGAGGTGAGCCCTCGTCCGTCCAGACCCGTTTGTAGAGGCGCGCTGAACGCCTCGGGCGCGTGACGAGAATGACGCAATTGAGGAGGAACCACCACAGCACCCTGTTCACCTCAATCACTCGTCGGTCTGATAGAAACTGACGCAAATAACGTCTTAGGGCACCTGCGGTTGGAGCGTCTGGGGTCCCTAGCTGCGCTATCAGAATACCAACCTTATCTCGTGAACCACGACATCCGAATGTACACTGTCTTTTATCCATGAACTGCGTCCACACTACACAACTGTTTCAACCCGCGCTCTGCGTAGCCGCTTGACTGCTTCCCGCGCTATCCGAATTCTTTCCGAAACCCCGACTCCGCCTCGATCGACTCCCGCGAAAACGACGCCCGGGAATTCATGTTCACAAGCGTCCATGGCTTTCACAATCAGGTGGTGCCCGACTGACAATTGCGGTATCGCCGCTGGCCATCGATACATTTGAATCCACTCCACGGCACGTACACCAAACAGATTACACAAAAGCGTGGGCAACTCTAACCGAAGCGTCTCCTCGCTCGAGAAACGATCCCCCGCCTGCGCCCCTCCCAACATGACCGTCAGGATGTGTTTGTCCCTGGGCGCCACGTGCGGAAAGATGAGAGAGTTAAACATAACGCCCAAAAAATCGCACGGCATACCACCTGGAAAAAGCACGCCGAAAGCGTCCTTGACGAGCGGCTCGTCGCGGGAAACAGCGAGGTGCACCACGGTGAGCCCCGCGCTGCGAATATTCAGTAGCTGGTCCGATAAGTTCTCACTAAGGTGAAACACGAGAGGCGAAGCTTCCTTACCCGCGGCGGTCACCACGCATCCATCCACTTCAAGGGTCTTGCCCTGAGAAAGATTCAATTTATAACGCTTACCATCAAGCGGAATAATTCGCTCCGCGGCGAGCGGCACATGCTCCACGTGGCCAGAAACTTTTGCCCACAACGCCTGCGTGAGCTTTTGGATCCCACCCTGAAGGACCATTATCGGCGGCTTTCGACCACCGGAACGAGAACGCATGTAGCCAACAATTGAGCGCCCTTCCTGGGACGCCGTCCACAAGCCGGGGAAGATCGCGCGAGCACTCAGGTCGTAGACATCTCCACCGTATATGCCTTTCAAGACGGGATCGAGTAGGTGTTTGACCGCGTGCGCCCCTATCAGGGGTTGAAAAAATTCGCCAACCGAGCAATCGGGGGCGCCACGCTTTAACAATCTCGGCAACAACACCTTAATCGGCAACGTCAGCTTCGTGCCCCATGAAAACAGGGGTGACGACATGAGTTCCAAGACGCCCGCCGGCACCTTCGTGGGCTTACCATCATACCAGACATATTGACCGTATGGAGTAACGCTCGGATACCGCACATCTCCGCTCAGACCAAGCTCTGAGAAGAGTCGCGCCATCTCTGGTCTCTCAACCAGCACATTCGGCCCTGACTCAAGAGTGAAGCCCCCGAACTGCGTCGAACGAACCATGCCACCTATAGCGCCTGGCTCGATTATGTACGGTCGCTCGCCGACTTTCACGAGCTCATACGCCGCTGTTAAACCCGCTATTCCTCCGCCGATTATCGCTGCCGTCATGAGGTTATTTCCCTGCGGGTCGCGGTAAAATTAAAACAACACCCTGGTTTTTATGCTCGTGTCGAGTTCATCGATCGAGTTTTTCACCGCCTCGGAAATGTCGCTGTCCACATCGATTATCAGATACCCCACGTCCGCGCGAGTCTCCAAGTACTGCGCTCGGATATTCGCCCCCATTCCGGCGATAATAGAGTTGATTGAGCTAAGAACACCCGGAACGTTCCTGTGAATATTAAGGATGCGATGCGTGTCGCGCACGAGCGGCAACTCCACCTGCGGAAAATTCACCGAGCCCGTGGTGCTGCCGGTCTCTATGTACTTCAGCATAGTCGTAGCGACCTCGATTCCGATGTTGCGTTGAGCCTCAAGCGTGCTGCCCCCAATGTGTGGCGTGAGGATCACGTTATCAAGACCACTTAAAGGGCATCGGAAGACTTCGTCATTTGACTTTGGTTCCTCAGGGAATACGTCGATCGCCGCGCCCGCTAGCTTTCTAGTTCGCAGCGCCTCACTGACCGCGTCAAGATCGACCACTCTTCCGCGGCTGAGATTGAGGAGAAACGATCCCTGCTTCATCAACCGCAACTCCTCCGCTCCGATCAGATTACGAGTCTCGGCGGTATCAGGCACATGAAGCGTGACGAAGTCGGAGAGCTCCAAAAGCTCTTTCAAGCTTGAAACTGGCGTCGCGTTTCCAAGCGGAAGCTTTCCTACGATGTCATAAAAGTACACTCGCATACCGAACGCCTCAGCGAGCAACCCGACCTGAGGTCCGATGTGTCCGTACCCTATGATACCCACGGTTTTATTGCGCACTTCACAGCAGCCTTCCGCTGATTTCTCCCAGACTCCTTGGTGTAAAAGCTGACTCTTGTGAGACGCCCTGCGAGCCAGCATGACGATCTCGGCGATCGCGAGCTCGGCGACGCTGCGGGTGTTACTAAACGGAGCGTTGAAAACCGGGACGCCTCGCTTCGCCGCCTCGTCTAACGCGACCTGGTCGGTGCCGATGCAGAAACAGCCTATCGCCAAAAGGTGCTTGGCCCGCTCAAGGACGCGAGGCGTCACCTGAGTTTTTGAGCGGATACCAAGGATATGTACTGAAGAGATCACCTCTAGCAACTCCTCTTCGCTCATCGCCGGCTTCATCAAATCAGCGTGGTAGCCTGCATGCTCGAACCTATCGACACACGCTTGGTGGACACCCTCAAGGAGGAGAATCTTCATCTTTTCACGGGGGAACGAATACTGCTTAGTCATGCGCGTATGCTATAGCGCCCCTCGTCTAAACGGAAGTCTTCGAATTGACTAAAACAGCGCCACGTTGACCCCTCACTTCAAAGGTGGCCTCCTATGCGCCGACTGACTTAAAAAACGACCCCTTTAGGCGGAGTTGCCCCCTGCCATAAACACCATTTCTGTGCTACCCTGCTCAGATGATCGGCGCTCAACCATCCGTAAAATCCAAGATTCTCAGCCACCTCAAAAGACTGGCCCCTTTTTCGGTAGTCGAGCGAGGTATCGGGTTTGCCTCTCAAAATCTCGTCGCTGAATGCAGCAGCTCCGGTCATCAGATTACAGGGGTAGTTCGGGAGGATGAGAACTCGACTCACTCAGTGACCCTGGCAGTCCTATCATCACACGAAATCGAAGCGACATGCTCATGCTGCGCCCCTAGCGATATGCAAGAGCAGTGGTGCCCACACGCCGTGGCGTTGCTTTGGCGAGCTTCTGAACTTGATTTCTTTGACCCTCGCGGGGGGTTTAGCGAGCGCGAGTCAACATTCAGAGTGAACTCCAATTCGCCGGTGGAAATCGCCCAAGCGGTGCGAGAGCTGTGCAAGCTAGAAGCTGAGCGACCTGCCGCCGAGGTGGCTCAAGCAGGAGGGTCGTTCACTCCCGCCGTCTCCGTCTTGCTCGACCTCAGCAGCGATCGCCTGGGCATCAAGGTCGCCTTTGACGATCAAGAGCAAGAGCCAACCATTTTCGAGGGTTTTAAACTCGTATCAAGTCGAGCCCTCGACAACATCCTACTGCAAGTTCTCGAAGATGAGGGTTCATGGGACGAGACGGGTCGTCTTTGGTACATAAACTCCAGTCGTGGCATTGAGCTTGTCTTAGGACTTATCGAGGAATACGACACCGTTCTCTCCGTCTCGAATTTACTACCAGTATCAGTTGCTCACGAGCCCGTGGGCGCGAAATTGGTGCTTACTTGGCAGTCATCGGCTCTTGATCTGCGTATGCGGTGGTGCGTGCCAAATGGCGACTCTCACGTTGAGGTTGACCGTTCGCAAGAGGTGTTTGGCACCGGGCCTTTCTGGACGATGGTGAAGAATCGAATATATCGCCTATCTCCCCAGGCCGCTCGCATCTCGTCAATGTTTGGGAGTTCTAACTCTCTCTCAATACCGCGGTCACAGGCGGGTCCTGTCCTAGAGGCGCTGCACGAACTTGGCGACGGTGCGATAGAGGCACTCAAGGTTACAAACCCCGAGCTTCAACCCGCGGTTGAGATTACGATACCGACCCCTGTGTTAAATCTTGAGCGTCGAGATGTAACGTCGGAACATTTCACCTCTCACAAACAGGTTGAGCTTTTCGGAATCCTCGACTTTGAGTACCCACAACCACCCGCCACGTCAAATGTGGTTTATTTGCGCAACAGAAGCTTCGAGAGCGAGTGCTCAAGTCTCCTCTTTGAGCTCGGCTTCGCGGGGCTTTCTGATAAGGGTCGATATCTAATCAGCTCCGACGCCGCATTGGATTTCGTTCACGAAAAGCATGAGCGGCTCAACAAGCCGTGGAAAGTTCGTGGACTAGATTCAATTCGAAAAGGCGTGAAATTCGCCGAGTTGAGTGTGGCGGTATCACTTTCGAGCAGCGCTAAGAAGGGGGAGTTCAACGACTCGAATGTCAAACGCTCGGGCTCCATTGACTGGTTTGATTGTCACGTTTCCGTTATCCAGAACAATTCCAATCTTCCACTCTCTTCGGTCTTCAAAAACTCGCGCTACGACTCGGATCGCTGGACGAGGCTTGATTCTGGCGCCTATGCGCGCGTGCCGGGGGGCAGCATCGCTCAACTTAAGACTATTCTAGGAATGGTTGATCCGAACTGTCGGGTAAGCAACACCATCAAAACCCAGCTCTCGTTAGCTCAAGCTATCAGTCTTAGTCGAATCAACGACCAGGGCTTCTCAATCGCCTTAGACAAGCGCTTATCAGCGCTAAGCGCGAAGCTAGCCTCATTCTCACAAATTAAGCCCCTCAAGGCGACGAAGGGATTCCACGGAAAACTCCGCCACTATCAGGAAGAGGGTATCAGTTGGCTTAACTTCCTTCATGAGTTCGAGCTCGGGGGAATTTTGGCTGATGAAATGGGTCTTGGAAAGACAGTTCAAGCCCTCGCGTTTTTTCAGTCTCTCGCGGACTCGCGCGGCAAAAAAGAAGTAAAGCGTCCCGTGATGATTGTCGCCCCCACTTCTGTTATCACCAATTGGAGCTATGAGATTAAAAAGTTCACGCCTGACGCCTCCGTGCTCATGCTTCACGGTCCGGGACGAAAGGCTCATTTCGACGACATCCCCAAGTACGACTTCGTTCTGACCTCATATGCGCTCCTGCGCCTTGATCGATACGAGCTAGAGAAGCATGAGCTTTCATACCTCGTGCTCGATGAGGCCCAAAACATCAAGAATCCACTGGCGACAACCACCAAGGCAGCGAAGGCGCTACGCGCCAGACGCAGAGTTGCGCTCACGGGCACTCCCACGGAGAACCGCCCGATGGAACTATGGTCAATCATGGATTTCCTCATGCCGGGCTATCTCGGCTCGTATGAGTTCTTCCGAACTAACATTGAGAGACCGATTCTTGAAGGCGGCACCTCCGTTGAAGTAGCGCAGTTACTCAATTCCAAGACTCGTCCGTTCATCCTGCGTCGACTCAAGGCGGATGTGGAAAAAGAGCTGCCACCGAAAATGGAGTCAGTGCTGCACGTCGAGATGACGCCGAGCCAGAAGCACATGTACACGCAGATCCTCAACGAGGTTCGACCTAAGGTGTTTGAGGCGATCAGCAAAAAGGGAATCCAGGGAGCGAGCATTTCAATCCTCGCCGCGCTGCTTCGACTACGGCAGGTTTGCAACCATCCAAATTCGATCGATGCCTTTAGTGAAGTTCCAGGCTTTGACTCAGGTAAGTTCAACCTTCTCAAGGACCTAACCCTGGAAGCGCTGGAGTCAGGACGCAAGATACTCCTCTTTAGTCAGTTCCGCGGAATGCTATCCATCATTCGCACATGGCTAGACGAGATAGGCACGCAATATCTTTATCTCGATGGCGCGACACGGAACCGGCAAGACCTTATCGACAAGTTCTCACAAGACGAGTCGGTGCGCCTGTTCCTAATCAGCCTCAAAGCTGGAGGTGCCGGACTTAACCTTATGGCTGCCGATACGGTCATCATCTATGATCCATGGTGGAATCCAGCAGTTGAGAGCCAAGCAGTTGATCGAGCACACCGGATTGGACAAACTAAAACAGTTTCTGTGTATAGGCTTGTCACTGAAGATTCAGTGGAACAAAAGATCATGGCACTCAAAGCTAAAAAGTCGAAGCTAGTTGATGCGTTAATCAACGAGAATGGACTCTCCACAGTTAAGCTCTCCAAGATGGATCTCGAGAGTCTCTTTAGCCCCCTTCCCGATGGAACAAACGAAGAGTAGCTGTGCGCACAGTGGATGAAGTGAGTCGATAATCTCACAAGCCTGACAATAATTTATCCATAACTTACTGAATCCTTTATCCCCCCTGGGAGCGTCTTATCGTGTAGTGTCGTGCTTAGATACTGAGCTAATTCAGCTTCTTGCGTGCCATTTTAGAGCGCTGTTTGTTTATTAATGTTGTATATACTACGCACTAGCGGTGCCTTTTGAGGGGAAATCAGCCAAAAGCGAGCTTTTTAGAGGGTCACTACCCCCTAGTAAGGTCGCCGAGATGCTGTAACCTCTTGTCATCGCTGTATTAGTAGGATAATTCACGATCGAACGTTACCGGATTGGAGAACCAGATATGGGTAATTCTCGCTATTGTTTAACTAAGGCTGACCTCGCTGACGCGATATACGCGGCTATTGATACCGATAAGCAGAAGGCGGCACAAATAGTTGAAGATTACATCGAGCTCATCAAGGAAGCCCTCGACAAGGACGCTAAGGTGATGTTGTCAGGCTTTGGCTGTTATGAAGTTAAGTCGAAGCCAGCCCGACGTGGTCGCAACCCACAGACACGCGAGACCATTATTCTCCGCGCTCGTCGTGTGGTTAAGTTCAAACCGAGCCAACTTCTCCGTCGAGCAATTAACGGAGAGACCGTCTCGGATGACGAGATCGACAAAGAGTACTAACTACTCATTGTCTTATCGGTTGTAATGTATGCGGCCCTGCCGCTCCAACCCCTCATAGGACTATTCCTTATGAGGGGTTTTTCATTATCTCTTACTCCCCCGCGCGCATCCGATAATTTTTCTTTTGAGCCCATTTGACGTCCGGCGTTCATCGGGGTTTAATCCCCGACGTATGACAGACTCAAACACCAACACCAAAGTTATTCCCGTTAAAACCAAAGGCTTTATCTCGATCAATAGCCATCCGACTGGTTGCGCTAAGTCGGTTGAGGAGTGGTCAACGCGCGCCAAGACGAAGCCAACTCTTTCAGGGCTTGGAAACAGCCCGAAAGCTCTAATCCTTGGGGGCACGACAGGATACGGGCTTGCGACGCGCGTAATTCTCGCAGAGAACCTCGGCGCTTCGACTATATCGGTGGGATTTGACGCGGCCGCCTCAGAGAGCCGCCCCGCTACAGCGGGCTGGTACAACACATACGCGTTCCACGCGCGCCACCAAGGCAGTGATAAGCATTTCAGCCTTAACGGAGACGCCTTCGCGCAAGAAACCCGTGAAAACGTGGTGAGAATAATCAAAGAGAAGTTCGGCAAGATCGGGATCTTCGTCTACAGTATCGCGGCGCCGCGCAGAAAGGATCCCGCCACTGGCACGGTATATAACTCCGTGCTTAAGCCTGTGGGCGCTCCCTACTCCGGATTAACTGTTGAACTCGATGGTGGAAAGCTCTCGATGGCGAGCCTTCAGCCCGCGACCGACGAGGAGATCGCTAATACCACGAAAGTTATGGGCGGTGAGGATCTGATTCAATGGATCGACTACCTCAAATCGCAAGGTGTAGTTGAGGATAACCTTAAAGTTGTCGCCTACACCTATGAGGGACCAAGTCTAAGCTGGCCCGTGTACAAAGACGGCACGATTGGCCGAGCGAAAGATGATGTAAAGGCGAAGTGCGAGCTCATCAACAAAGAGTTCGCCAAGACTGGTGGATTGGCTCGAGTGGCATACCTTCAGGCTACGGTTACTCAAGCCAGCCTCGCGATACCAACGGTTCCGTTGTATGTGTCGGTATACTCAAAGATCATGAAGGAACAGGGTCTATTCGAGGACAACCTCGATCATGTGTATCGTATGCTCGATCTGCTCGGAAAAGAGCATACAGGCGCAGACACTACTGTGGCACTTCGAGTTGATGACCGTGAGCTGCGCACTGATATCCAAAAGACGGTAACTGACCGAATGAAGCCTCTTCAAGCGGGGAGCGTTCTCGACGATACGCATTTTTCCGCTCTTCGAGGGGCGTTCTTGAACCTCTTCGGATTCGAGATTCCCGGGATCGACTACTCGCAGCCAGTAGACACGCTCTACGGCAGAGAGTGGCCTCGGTAAGTAGGTCCTATACTTACGCGCGAAAAACGTAATAAGTATCGGCAGCGGCTGGCTTGATTCCCGCGAAATAGGGGCTCTTTGTCCCCCAGATGGCGTTCCGATTTGAGGGTAATAAGAAAACGGCCAGTAAATATGGTTATTTTGGCAAACCCGTATCAATCACGACATTAGAGACCGGGTCAATAGCTAGTAGAACTATCTCCTCCGCAACCGAGGTTAGATTACACCGCGTCTCTATTGAGAACAGGGGCTTAGGACTAGTCTCAGGTGCTGTCTGTCTTTCATCGTAGGTGATAACAGGAGCGCGATATACTATTGCCTTAAGGATCTACGGATTCCTGTCGAAGTTATATCTGAAGATATTAATGAGGGACATTATGATTGCTTTCACGCGCTCGGTCTGCCTGGGAGTTGCTCTCGCTATTAGCGCGGGGATAGTCCCTGCTCAGGCTCAGGTGGAGATTACCGCCGCTATCCCCGACTTTAACGAGGGAGAAGACACTGTGGTCTATACGAACGGTGACGCGACCGTAGCCCAAGGCGGTATTCGACTAACGCAACCACGAGGAACGCTGTACGCGTCGGCATATTATAAACTACCCGTTACCCTTTCATCACATCGCTCGTTTAGCGCCTACTTCACGTTTCGCATGACCAATACCCAATGCGGCACAAAAACCGACGCTGGCGCCGACGGTCTAGCGTTTATCATTCAACCTGATATTACCGCCTTCGGAACGCACGGTGGTGGAATTGGATACGAAAAGATTCCCAACTCGATCGCGATTGAGCTCGACACTCACCAGAACCCTGGCTTCAATGACCCGGTTAAGAATCACGTCGGTATTAGCCTGAACGGAGATCCCAAATCAGTCGCGGTGGCAGAGATTCCATTTACGATTAACAACGGCGAGATTCACCATGCGTGGATAGACTATGACGGGAAGGACGACACCCTTGAAGTGCGAGTCGCGTCAAGCAACGCTCGACCTGCCGCGGCGCTCTTGTCTCACAAGATAGATCTTGAGAAAACGCTCGCGTCCGAGGAGTTCGTCGGGTTTACCGCTGGGACAGGAACATGCCTTCAACAGCATGAGATCTTCTCTATGTTCTTTAACGCGGAGAACTTGCCACGGGGGTTGGATACAAGCGTTGAGAGCTACATCTCGGCAAGTCGATAATAGACTTGGTGCTGGTACGAGAGGGGCTGAGGGCGCAAGACATGGTCGATACCTTCAGAGATAACCTCCCATCAAGAGACACCTCCCGAGTTCGAGAATCGAGCTCGGGATGATGCCTAGTCCACTTTCCTCAGTTTATGCCGCGAGTTTCTGGAGGGATTCTTACAGCTCGGCACCGTCTCGCCTCCGCCTGCTTTCTTTTCTCTGAGAGCTGTCGCTGGGCGACTAAGCCTCGGAGCAGAAAAAAGCATACGGTGCTGAGAAACGAAACGTCACGAACCCGGGTCATGTCATGCAATGACAAGCCGAGCTGATCCGTTCCATTCCGAAACGCGTGCTCCTCAGGCAACAGATGAAATCCGGTGCCCAAGAGCCACCAACTCAGTAACATACCAACGACAATCGACCATGGCGAGGACACAAAGTCCCGCCTTGCCGTGACGTAAAGCGCCATTCCGCACAGCATCGAAGCCCAAAAGAGCTCCATTCCCTCGGCTCCAAGAAACATCGCCCATGGGGCGCTGAGGAACACCACGACACACAAGGTCACCGCGACCTTCGAGAGGATTCTTTCCATATTCTTACCTTCCTCGGTGTTGTGTGAATCAGGAGAACGAGTCTCCATCAACACCCTCACTCGCTCCGCCTACGAGCGCGTGAGGGTGCTAACGGAGTTGCTGTACCTACAAACCTTCTTCAGCGCATAGCTCAAAGAGCGCGCTTATTATGCCAGTCTTGCGTCTCAGCCAGCGTTCATCCGCCGCTATGAACTTCGGCGGTTGACGCGAGTCGCGACGACCATCATCTACCCAATCGATATCTCATTACTGTAAGGAATCGAGTGGGCGAAAAGCAAATTTCAGCGGGCAAATTTAGCCTCTTTTGCGCACTAAAGCGGCTAGTCATCCGCGCCGCGCGTTTTCACCCTCACTCTCCTAGGAGATTCTCCTAGTGCTAATGAGCCTCGGCGCTCATGACGCATTAGCTCGAAAGGCTCTATATCCATAGACCGAAACATCAGACCCCCGCGCGACACAGAGCGAATGCGGAGAGCGCGATAGCGCCTCCGTGAACTCGGGTGGATAAAGCCGCGCTAGCGCGGGGCTGATCGAGAAGGACCGCGCTCGCCAGAATTTCCACGCGGGGTGCGCTACTCGATACTCGGAAGTCTTACCATTACGTCGCTGAGTATAACCCCAATAGTGCTCGAGGATGAAGCTCTCAACAGAGTCATCCTCCAAGGATATCAACGCTCCCGCTGTAGTCGCCTGGATAGCTATCGGGGCTGGTTCATGGTTTATAGAGTAGCAAAGCGTACCACCGAGAGTGTCATCGAAAGCGGAAAAGTCGTGTCGCATTGATAGCCGAGAATATGGTTCGCTGTAGAGAAATCGGGCGACGAACGCGACGATCCTTGATGGAACGATTTCTCGAACAAAGACGACTCCTCGTCTCCATTCATCGCCGACACGCCTCTTCACGTAGAAGCGAAGATTTATCTCCTCGAAATGTCGCGCGGGAAAAGCGGGAATTATTCCAGCCACTCGCATATCGCGAAAATGAAACGCGACTAGACTTATCAACGCTCTCCCCTCAAAGAGGTCTAACTCGACGCCATCTGGCAAGCGCGCATGAAGCGCCTCAGGCGCGACCTCGTAGTTGACGACAATCAGATTTTTCCAGGTGGCTGTGAGAAACGGGATCGTCATAGATAAACTCGTGGCGGATATCCCGCAGCCTTGCCGCGAGAACTGCTGTTTCAATACCGTAGGATCGATCTAGGCCCCGAACAAGGCGCAGACTGATATCTTTCGAAAGCTTCGCCATTTGCGCCGACGCCCGATGAGTGTTTTACTCTACAGGATCGATCTTTATGGCATACTCCTCGATAATCGATATCAGTTTCATCATCCCAGTTTCCGAGAGGACCGACCATCTCCGGCAGGCGATATCGTCGGCGATTTGGAGCGAAGGATACACGGCTGAAATCATCGTAATTGATGATGGCCCCGTCCATCAGACTGAGGCGTTCATCAAAGAACTTACTGATGAGTTTCCACAGGTTCGATGGCTCCATCACCAACACGCCGGGCCGGGAGCAGCCAGAAACCTTGGCATCTCAGCCGCTCGAGGAGATTTCATTAGCTTTCTAGACTCTGATGACCTCGTTATCCCTTCAGCGGTCAAGGAGCTCTTGAGGATCGCTCGGGCTAACAACTCAGACCTGGCATGCGGTTTAATTGAGTGCTTTCGAGGTTGGCGACGCTGGACACCCGCTTTTTGGCGTGACTTATCAGGACTCAACGCTATCAATACTTCCTGCGTGGAGCACCCGGAATCCATTCGACACAACTCGGCGTGCGGGAAATTATATCGACTTGATTTTTTACAGACTAACCAGCTTTGGTTTCCCACCGATGTTCGTCGCGGCGAGGATTGGCAGTTTAGCCTGACGACGCTTAAATTCAGCGCGCGAATTAGTTTTATTCAGCGAGTGACCTACAGATACAGAAAATACGCGCTGGGATATGCTACTCCATCGAATATGGTCTCGGCTGACCTCTTGCGGGATTTGTTTACTGTGTATGATCGTTTGAATCGCGTCTGGGAAGAAGCGGAAACG
>CAIVDM010000233.1 GCA_903904735.1 uncultured delta proteobacterium | reverse complement strand
CCGACTAGAGCCTCGTTGTTACGAGTGCGGTCATACGTCGCGGGATCCTTCGGATTGCTGAAACAACCTGGGTCCTTAGCGTCTACGAGAGTATCGCCGTCGTTATCCTTGCCATCCTGACACTGAGTCGTGGCGCTGGACTCTGGTCCGCCGTATGGATTGTAGGTGTTTGGATCAAGTGGGTTGGTCCAACAGCCTGGATCATTCTTGTCGGCGACTCCATCGTTGTCGTTATCTTTGCCATCCATACACTCGCCTGGTCCCGAGAGAGCCTCGTTGTTACGAGTGCGGTCATACGTCGCGGGATCCTTCGGATTGCTGAAACAACCTGGGTCCTTAGCGTCTACGAGAGTATCGCCGTCGTTATCCTTGCCATCCTGACACTGAGTAGTGGCGGCGGCTTCGTTGTCACGATTTGCGTCGTACGTGTTTGGATTTGTCGCGTCGGTCCAGCATCCAGGATCCGCCCGATCAGTTACGCCGTCGTTATCATTATCCTTTGAGTCGTTACACTGCGCGAACTCTGACGGGCTTGAGGGGCTTGTGCACTGAGGATCGTGTGGTCGCTCATCATTGTCACTTGCGGATGCGCAGCCGTCGTCAGCTAGGTCGATTTTGCCGTCTCCGTCGTTATCGACTCCGTCTGAGCACGCCGAGAGATTACCCGCACAGGTTATTGTGGCAATCCAGGTCTTACCGTACTTTGGATTAGCGCTTTCTACGGCGAAGTTCGTTCCGTTAAATCGGAAGTGCTGGTTGTCACCTGGAGAGTGAAAGTTACACTTGCCGTTCGGATACCTTCCGCTGCGCTCTCCATCTCTACAGGTGGAGCTTACATACGTTCTGTATCCCAAGATGCGACAAACTTGGTTAAGAGTAGGAAGGTGTGGTGTCCCTGAATCCCATGAGCCGTTATCAGTGCGAACAAGTGGCGCAGTTGGACGAGTGAAGGGCAACTTTTTGGCGGCTATCGCGTTGGATACGAGAGTCGTGACCTGCATCGGATCCCCAGCTCCACCAAATGTTTGTGATCTATCAAGCGCGGGCGCGACATTGAGGAGCGCGTCTACTTTGCCATCCTTGTCGTTGTCAATTCCATCGTTACATTGACCTGAGACTGTATTCGACTCGTCGTTGTCCGAGGCGGATGAGCATCCTGGATCTCGCAAATCGATGAGGCCATCACTGTCATTATCGCGATTGTCGGAACACTGTGGTACTGAGGCACTCGCGCATAGGTAGCTAAACGAGCCACGCGTACATCCGTTCGCGAAGCCTTTTGTCGCGAGTCCGGTAGAAGACGAGTAGGAAGCCTCAGTCACCCCTACACCGCTACATCCTGTGCTAAAATTGGTTGTGCCTCGCGCGCATGATAGATTGGTTCCCAGAGCGTCGGTTCCACTAAACGTCGAGGGATACCGATAAGCGCTCAAAGAGGAAGATGCCGCTGATGATGGATTAACGCACACATATCCGCACTCTGAGATTCGACCTTGGCCGGTTTGGCTCGCGGTAATTTTACCCGTCGCTGAATCGTAAGCGCACGTTACTGTTCCTGGCGCGAGGTTGCCACCGGGAGGTCTAACTCGGGTAAAGTTCGCCACACTCAAGACGCATGACAAGTTGGAGCCGATTGAAGCCCCACTATTCACGTAGCCCGCCTTGATATGAGCGCCGACAACCGTCGAGCTTTTCTTAAGACAGACATACGCGGCTCGCGCCGAAACGTGCTTATTCTGTGAGACGGAGACCTGGCCATTTGCCACTGATACCGAGTACGAGGGAGTTTGGTTCGCTGAGTTATCAGAGCGAATCCACATCGAGTCGCCAATCGAGGTGAAGCAATTTGGGTACCCCTGCACGTTCGCCGGAGCTGTCGCCGACGCGTACCCCATTACCACATCGCCGCTGCGAAATACCTCTTGGGCGGTTGCGATCTCATACTGACAAATCGCCGCGATGGCTGAGATCGTGATTGCTATCGTTCCTCTGTTCTTACGTACGAGTGCCGACAAAGCTAAAAACATACTACAACTCTCCTCTCTGATGCCCAACCGTCAGAACCTTTAGCGGTGGTTCTCCCGAGCACGCATGAGGGGTATGGAGGCTAGTTGGATCCATGTGCTCTTATCTGTACGTTTTGTGGTTTTTGTTGAATTGTAGGTGAATTTCGTAGTTTCAGGTCATTGTGTGTAATCAGTGACTTCTGGGAGTTAGCGGTTCGAGTCAATCTCGATTGCGGAGGCTGGTTTGAGGCTAGACCGCGCATCGCTCTGAAATAGTGACGAATAGAGTCCATCTGGCGCTAGCGGAAGAAGCCCCGATACAATGGTCAAACCGAATGAAAGAGTACTTATCGCGGAAACTATGACCGATCAGACAACAGCGCAATTTGTTCATAGGCCGACCTACGCTGAAGTGGATACTTCGGCGTTACGGTCTAACTTCGACGCCATCAAAGCTCATGTTAGCGGGGCTAAGGTGATGGCGGTCGTCAAAGCCAATGGCTACGGGCATGGTCTCTTTACGGTTGCTCGTGAGCTCGAGAGGAGGGGAGTGGACTCCCTAGGAGTCGCGTACATTGAGGAAGCGCTAGAGCTTCGTGCCGCTGGAATATCCAGTCCGATTCTTGTTTTCGGGGGTGTTCTCAAAGATCAGCTCCCGCTGTTTATTAACAACGACGTCGACGTGACCGCCTCTTCCGTGAGTAAGATCGAGCAGATTGATACCGCGGCTAAGACCCTCGGTAAGCGCGCGAGAGTGCATCTGAAAGTTGACACAGGTTTAGAGCGAATTGGTGTGCATTATTATTCATCGCAGACGCTTTTTGACGCCGCGCTCAACGCGCCTCACTGTGATGTCGTGGGCGTGTATTCGCATTTTGCCGAAGTGAATCCGAACGATCTTTTCGTGGCTAAGGAGCAGCTAGCCCGTTTCCATGATTCGACCCGGTATTTTCAACAGCGAGCGACCCGACCGTTCTTACGGCACATAGCGGCCTCCAGCGGTTTGTTGATGCTGCCAGAGAGCCACCTCGATATGGTTCGACCGGGTCTGTCGCTGTATGGTGTTTATCCGCATCCTGAGATGCGCGAGCGACTCAAGCTCAGCCCCGCTTTAGCGCTCAAGAGCCAGGTCGTATTCTTCAAAGTCGTGAAAAAGGATGCGGGTGTAAGCTACGGGCACTTGTGGCGAGCTCCTCACGATACGAGAATCATAACAGTCCCGATTGGGTACGGAGATGGATATCTACGTAGTCTCTCGAACAAAGGAGCTGCGATTATTCGAGGCAAACGCCACTCTGTCGTGGGCGCAGTTTGCATGGATCAGATGATGGTAAACATCGGATCTGATGGAGAGGCGTACAATGGAGATGAGGTTGTCCTCATAGGTTCGCAAAATGGCGCGTCAATAACGGTTGAAGAGCTGGCTGACTCGATCCAAACCACTCCTCACGAAATTCTGGTCGCGCTTAATCAGCGTATCCCACGAGTCGTTCGACGGTAAAAATCGCGACATCGTACATTAGGCGCGATAGCAGCTGCTAAGCGCGGTTACCACCGCCAGCTCGGACCGGAGCGTTCGGCGTCCTAGTGATGCCGCATGGAAGCCTAGCTCATGTAGCGTGGTTTCCTCCTCGGGAGCGAAATCTCCCTCTGGGCCAATCGCGATAACATAGTGAGCAACGCCGCGGTGCTCCTCGATAATCTCGCGAATCGGTCTCGCCTCACTTCTTAAAGAGCAGATCAATCTGAAATCCTCCGATGAGTCGTCGCTGGAAATAAGTTTCAGCGCTTCCGCAAGTGAGTGTGTAACGCGCACGTCTGGTGGCTTAACCTGCCGACTTTGTTGCGCGGCCGCGTGGGCTATCTTCGAGAGCCGCGTCTCTTTATGTAATCGGTCTTTTTCGCTATCCAAACGCACGATGCTTCGGGCGGACTGCCAGAAAATAATTTGGGAGCAGCCGAGCTCTGTCGCCCAATCGCAGATAAGATCGTTTTTCTGTCCCTTGAGGAGGGCGCAGAATAGGGTGGGGCCTCGGATGCCGGTATCGCTCGCTTCAAGAATGGAACGCAAGGTGACAGATACGCTCGGTTCCGTTTCGGTAATCGTGGTAATAGCTACCACTCCGCTCTCAGAGTCTCCAAGCTCAAGACACTCTCCTGTGCGCAATCGGAGCACATCGCGAATGTAGTGGCTGTCCGTGGGTGAAAGGCTCAACGTTTCCCCCAGGTGCTGGGCAAAAGAAAACCGCACGGTACTTACAAACAGCCTCGGCCCTTTGCTTTCTCGTGCGGTCATCTTAAGAAGTCTTTAACTACTTCTTGCGAAGTCCTAACTTATCCAAGCGCTGCGCGAGGTACGGGATCTTATCGTATCCCACGATGCGCTCCCCGCTCTCAAATACGAAGGTCGGGGTATCGAATACACCAAGCTTTCGTCCGCGCTTGTAGATGCCCTTCACTCGCTCGCGAGTATCAGATGAAGATACCTTGCTGAGGAAATCCCCGAGATCGATGTCGAGATCGTCGCACAGCTCATTCATGAACGCGTCTTCGTTCGGGTTCTCCCCGAGGCCCCACCATTTGTTGAATACCTTTATGTTGTACTCCAGCAGAACTCCCAAGTCGTTCGCGATTAACGCTCCGCGAGTGATGCGACCTGGGTCAAACTCAACCTCTGGCCAGTTTTCTGGGTAGGTGAGGGAGAGGGCTCTATCTCCAGCGATACGCTTAGTATCCTCGAAGAGGTACGAGAGCTTGTCCGGCAGGATCCCCTGTTGTGGAACCGGATTGCCCGACGCCTTCGCGGAGAAAGGCTGCCAGAGTAGGTCAACATTGTATTTATCCTGGATATCGTAAAGAGAATCTAGGGAAAGATACGAATAAGGGCTCTGGAACGAATAGAAGACCTCAACATTTACCGTCATACGTGCACTTCTTAGAAAAGAGGTTTTTGATATACGATCGCACCACTACGGAAATCCCGTTTTCGGTTACTTGAACATGCCCTGGCGTCTGGGGGCTGGCTTTGCGTAGGCAACGCGCCCCCTTAAAGGCGCATAAGGCAGAACTGGCAGCCCAAGGTGTGGTTTAGACCATCGAAACTGTTGGAAAAGGTAGTCCTTCTTAGTCGAGTTTGCAAGGCTAATCCGTTGATTCAGGGCATAGCGAGCAAAAAACCGATAAACACCCTTTGGTCAGTAGTCCCTCGGGGGGATATTTGCTAAGGTCTTCGGCAAGTTGCGAGTTCTCGAGAATGGATTCGCGGCGGGTTGAGCTCTCGATCGCGGTCCGCGTTCGTCCGTGCGGCGTGACTTTTCAACCTGAATTAGATGTTAACCGTGTAGAGAAGTAAGCCGTGATTACAGGAATCGATAAGTTGTTGGGGACCTCGACAGACCGAAGTCGACCCTTGTTGTGCCTTGAGATTAACCCACCGCGTGGAACGGATGTGAACGTAGTGCTCGATCGATACGCGGGGCTGCGTGGTGTCGACTTCGCCAACGTCACCGATTCCGCGCTTGCCAAGATGAAATTGTCGGGTCTGGTGTTCGGAGCGCTCTTCAAGCAGCGCTATGGGATTGAGCCGGTGGTAAACGTCGCGTGCCGAGATCGAAACGTGATAGCGCTACAGGCCGATCTGTTGGGAGCATGGGCACTTGGGGTACGCTCAATCGTGGCTCTTACCGGTGACGCCGTGACAGTAGGCGATCTGCCCGACGCGAAGGGCGTTTTTGAGGTCAATTCGATCGGCTTGCTGAACATAATCTCGACGCTTAACGGCGGCAAGGATTTGGCGGGTGGAGAGCTGAGAGGTAAAACCGATTTCGTGCCGGGTATCGTAGTGAATCCCAACGCCCGCAATCGCGACGCCGAGATTCGCAGGCTCTCGCGAAAACGTGAGGCAGGCGGAGTATACTCTTTGAGTCAGCCTGTCTTCGACGCGGAGCAAGCAGTGGCTTTTTTTGAGTCGGCGGCTAGCGTTGGCGTGGATAATTTTGTGGGTCTGTTGCCGTGTAAGACGGCAAAGGCTTTTGAGGCGATAGCGAAGATACCGGGTATCAAGGTGCCAGAGACACTTCTTGAGAAGGTCCGAAGCGTGTCAGAGGCTGATGTCGCGAAGCTCTCCATGGATGTGGCGTGTGAGATCGCGGAGCGGGTGAAGCCGTATGTTAGAGGATTCCACGTAATAAGTGGAGGATCCCCTCTATTGGCGGTGGATTTGTGCAATCGACTGGCGGATTGGATTCGAAAGTAGTTCGGGTTTTGTAAGGGACAAGAAAGGTAAGTCATGAAACGTCGCGAAGAGATGACCTTCTTAGAGAGGATTTACGTCGTTGAAATAGCCAAAGGGCTGCGCGTAACGTTCGGTAAGTTGCTGGGGAATCTTTGGCTTCATGTTCTTCATGCGCTTGGTCGAAAGACCGCCGGTGCCGCGGGGGTGGCGATTCAATACCCAAACGTTCGGCGACCGTATCCAGCGCGGTATCGTGGACGTCATCGACTCACCCTGCATGATAACGGGGATATTAAGTGTACCTCGTGTTTTTTATGCGCGACGGCATGTCCAGCTAGATGTATTTATATCGAGGCTAGTGAGCACGAGGATCCTAACGTTGAGAAGTTTCCTAAGCGGTACGAGATCGATACGTTGCTCTGCATATATTGTGGTTACTGTGTTGAGGCCTGCCCAGTTGACGCTATACGCATGGATACGGGCTTACACCCAGAGGTTTATCCCGCCGATCCAAGATTATTCATCGAGGATAAAGAGACGCTCATGGAACGCTCGAGTCTGTTGGAGGAGCATGGTCCTGAGAAGCTCTACGAGATGCACATACAGCGCATGCAGCAGTTTGAGAAGATCGTCATATAGCCAGTCGTTTCTTCGAATGACTGATGTGGGAGATAGCGCCATGAGTCACAACATCAGCCTGAAAAGGCGCGGTGTGTCGCGAGCGGTGGCATGGATTATCAGTATCCCAGTCATTTTGTCGGTCTCCATCGCCGCGGCTGATCCTGAGGTTCCCTCAGGAACTGGTCCGTTACCCGATCCACTTAAAGGCGCTAAAGCCGGCGCGCTCGTGAACGCGAAGCACAGTTCGCTGTATCGAAAGCTTTTGCCGCCGGAACTCGCTGAGTTACTGGATGTGGGAGAGTTTCAATTCGAAGCGTTGTTTCAACCCCGTGAGCCCGAGCGATGGACGCGACCAAAATCGGCCGAGTCCGATAGTCTCGAAGTGATGTCATCAGGCGAGCTTCGCTCAGTACCTCAGACCGGACTACGAGCTTCGATGTTTGAGATCCCAAGCGTTGTCCAGGGTGACCATCGGCAACTGGCATATAAAATCTTGTGGAACACCGCAGGCGCGATAGCTCAGTCGAGAATCATCGCCAATCATCTTAAAATCGCTATCTTTCAACGTGCTGACGCGCCGCCGCACTGGGTAGAGTTTCTGGTCGAGCGTTTATATCCGCTGGGGTTGGGTCAATCTGTCGGCAGGGAGAAACCTCTGTTCCGCGAGAAGATATCGGCGCTAAAGCCAGCCGCGATTGAGAAGCTTTCCTGGCTCACCTTGCGTTTCTTCGGTCTTGGGGAAGATTTCGTGTGGGCCGCGTCCCCGATGATCAATAGCATTAGGCAGATGACAGGCAGTAATCGTTCAGACCCGATCTTCTCTAGGATGTTCGCGCCAGATGACCTGTTTGTATGGTCGGGCAAAAATGAATTGGTGGAGCCAGTCTCGATCTCTTCGCAGCCGCTTTTAGTGATGATTGTGGAGCCTCGTGAGACATCCTCGGAGAAACAGGGACCATGTGTCACCAAGACATTCTCTGACCGATCCGACGTTCAGCTTAATGTCGACTCACACCGGCTCGCGGGAGCGGGTGGTTGGGTACCCACGAATTCCGTGATGGTGCCGCGGGATGTATGGAAAATTGAGGTTTCGTCCCGAGATCCATTCACGAATGATGTGCGTCAGGCGATTTACATCGATAAGGATTCAGGTCTCCCCATCTACAAAGTAGTGTGGGACCAGGCGGGACGAGTGATAAAAGTAGTGGTCGGACTTCTTCGGTCTGTTTCAGATGAGGTATATGGCGCGCACGCCGTGTGGGGTGGAGCCATCATTCTTCAGCCTGGTGACGGTGTAAGAACGGCCATAATAGCTAAAGAGTTGTCACGGTGTGACTCAATGGTCGCGGGTAAAGGCTTGATAGACTTTGACCCTAGCTCGTTCGTAGTTTTTGAGACAAATCAAAAAGGTCCAAGCGAGCAAGAGAAAAAACTTGAACAGAGCGGTAAAGCGGACGATATTCTCGATTAATCATAAAAAGCTTCGGTGCGGACTTTAGACGGGAGCGAAGGAGTCTGAATGGCTCAGCAAGAACATAGAAATCAAATTGAGAGATTTTTAGGAAAAGGCGGTCTTCCATTCCTGCGCCTGACGCATATGTCGGGCTTCTCGGTGATGGTGAGTGAGTACGGCGCGCACGTTGTTTCGTGGACTTCGCCTCAGGAAAGCGAACTGCTTTTCACGAGTGAAGCGGCGATATACGAGGTCGGAAAGCCGATTCGCGCGGGAATTCCAATTATCTTCCCACAATTTGGGAAAGGTGTATTGCCGCAGCATGGATTGGCGCGAACTAAGGTATGGAAGGTGGTTCGAGAGCAAATCGGCGCGTCAGACGCGGTCTCTGTGACGTTACGCCTAAACTCAGACGAGGAAAGTGAGAAAGTCTGGCCGCATCCTTTCACCGTCGAACTTGAGGTTGTTTTGACGGAAGTGCTGTTAATGTCATTGCGTGTCGTGAATACGGGCAGATTCCCATTTTCATTCACATCAGCGTTGCACAATTATCTTCGGGTCGAGGACGTCTCGAGGTTGAGTATTCAAGGCTTGCGCGACGTGGAGTACAGCGATTTTCTTCGGGAACGGAAAACTTTCATGGAGGCGAGAGAACGGGTGGTCGTATCAGGTCCCGTTGACCGAGCTTATCGAGACTCCCCCGAAACGACAGTCGTGGAATCCATGCTCGATAAACGCAGGTACCTCATTACCAAGGAAGGCTTCAGTGATACAGTGGTATGGAATCCATGGGACCTGGGCGCCAAGGCTATAGTTGATATGACCCCTGAGGAGTATCGCGCCATGATATGCGTGGAGTCAGGTAATATTCTCACGCCCGTAGTTCTTGAGCCAGGCGATGTTCACTCCAGCGCGCAGATACTACGAGTAGAATCAATGTGATGATAGACTCGGTTTAAACGAGCCCGGAAACCTGGGCGCGTCTACTTCACGCGTCGAAGGTGACTAGCGCCACTTCGCGCGGCTCGTGCTCGCGGTCGAGTCTCAATTCCGCGGGTCGCTTGCGCGCTTTCCTGGTGAGACAACACCATGTGAAGAATTTCGGGCGGAGCGGCCTCCGTCCAAACAAACTCCTCTCCTCGCACTGATGACGCCCCCCAGACGCTATTCCAAGGTATAGAACAGATAAAGTACTCGGAGCCAAATAAAAGCTCGGCGGTTATCTCTCTATCATTAGTCGAGAGCCTCCCTTTGAAGAACTTGCTAAGTCTAAGGGTAACTGTGCGGTTGTCAGATAAGTGTGGTGGGATGACCACTCCTGCCTGCTGGGGATTAATATGCACCAGCACTTGTTCGTCATTGAGGAGTCGCTCAATCGTTGTCTTTTGATCAATTGAGGTCTCTCTATCTGTTGTCATCATGATCGTCCGCTCCCAGTGGAGTTCCTATTGCCGTATGGTGACTCTCTTCTGTCCACGTTCAAATGCGAGTGGGCAGGGAGAGGTGTTATCTCGATGACGCATGGTCATTTCTCAATGAAAATCGCCTCTGCGCGTCGAAGTACTGAATATAGATGCGAGGTGAAGAGTCGTGGCTTCGTTTGCTTTTAAACCTGGAAGGACTTGCCCCCGCGAGTCAGGTCGAATGCGCCAAATGACCAATTTTCATAAGAAAAAGCAGTAGCTTATGATTATAGCGAACGCCGCGTATGCCCAACCGATGTTTTTATAAAAGTAACAGATTCGTGACTAATGGCGTATGTGACAGCTTTTACGGGAAGTAGGTCCGACACGACAGCACGGAGATCCTCTGTTATACTCGGCACCGCGTTGAGACTCTGAAAAATGAGCTGACAGGAGAATCGATTCCCATGAACGGTATAACCCGCTATCGAGCTGTGTTGTGTAGTATTGTGCTCTCGTGCGCGCTTGCCCTTCCCTGGCTGGGTCGACCTTTTCACACTCGAGGTGAACCTCGAGAGGCGCTTGTGGCTCAGGCGATGTTCGACACTGGAAACTGGATCTCTCCCCCAGCTTATGATGGTGGCGTACCATCAAAGCCGCCGTTTTCGCACTGGCTGATTAGTATCGCATCGCTTCCGCTGGGTAAGGTAACAGAAGCTAGCGCCCGCTTACCGTCGGCGGTAGCTTTTATCCTTTTCTCCGCGGGATTCTGTGCCTTTGTGGCGCGCAGAACGTCGCCTCAAGTCGCTTTGAGCGTGGTTATCTCGCTTTTGGCGAGCTCCGAGTGGTTTCGGGCGGCATCTACGTGTCGTGTGGATACGCTCTTGGCGACGAGTATGGCGGGAGCACTGCTCGCTCTCTTTGGATGGTGGGAGAGGCAATACAGAGGTGTGCCGTGGGTCGCGTGCGCTTTAATATCCTTCTCGGCGCTCACCAAGGGACCGATCGGAATCGTATTGCCAGTCGGAATTTTCTCGCTGTTCTGCTGGGCACGGGCGGGATTTGTTCGTCGAGCGCTGGTATCGATCGTTCTTCGGGGCGCGGGGTTGGCGCTGGCGGCAGTAGCGATTGTGTCTATCTGGTATGTCCTGGGGTATCTGGAGCGAGGAGACGAATTTATCGCTAAGATTCGCTACGAGAATATCGAGCGCTTCACGAGTAGTATGCAAGACGAGCCACACAAGCACTCCGCATTCTATCTTTTTGGGATGCTTTTCGTTGGGCTGATACCATGGAGCTTAGTTTGGGTGTCTCGCTACGCGCCGACCATGAAACCGAGGGTGTTGTTATGTCTGAAACCTCAGGTCGCGCGTAGGTGGTACGAAGCTCTACCTGATCTTTACAAGTTTTCGGTAGTCGCCGTTTCGTCTATCGTCGTTTTTTTCTGTATTCCCTCAAGTAAGCGGAGCGTCTATCTGTTACCGGCGTTTCCATTTATGGTTCTTCTACTTGAACGAGCCTTACGGGAGTGGATGAAGGCTCGTCCGCGATTCGCGGTCTGGACGGCGCGAATTCTATTGGTGTTGTGTGTGCTGATTCCAGTTGCCGCTGTTGTGCTCATGTTCACATCGATTGGCGGGATGCGTCTTGACCCGCGGGCATTCGCTCTTGGTCTTACTCCTCTCAAGGTTCTCTCCCTGATAGGGCTCGTCGGAGGATGTGGCTGGCTCTATCGAGATACCTGGCGAGAACTTTGGCGTGATGGCTGGAATAGAATAGGGATGGCGGTTATAGCGACCGTGGTAGTAGTGAGCCTTTTTGTCTATGACACAGCGGCGTATCAACTCTCTGTCCGTGATTGGGTTAGATCCCCAGAGTTCATCGCGAGCGTTAGACCTCAAGAGAGAAAGAAAATGTATTCGTTTGGCGCTGAGGCCTACGGCGCGAGCTTTTACCTCCGAATACCTTTCTTTCGGGCGACGGGTCCACTAGAGAGAGGAGCTATCGTTTTTCTAGAGCGTCGGAAACTTCCCGAATTTGAGCGTGTCGCGTGGGCACGATTAGTCGAAATGTCTCACTATTCGTCGGGTTTAGCGAAGAGTGGAAAAGACATCGTAGTGGTTGAGGTCTCCCAATAGCTTCTTGTAGTCACCCGGCAAAATGACCTGATACTGGGTCTATTTCTGAATCCTACGCAACTTTACAGCGGTTTCCCCGATTCACTCAGAGTAGCTGACGCGTGATGAGCGCTTGTCGTCTGACATAAGAGACCGCCTTTTCGCGCCTGAATATAATGGGGCTGTAATATGAAATCGGAACAATCAGATATTTCGTCTGGCGCAGGACGGTGCGGTTTAATTACTTGTCGAGGAGATGACTGCTTCCTGGCGAACTTCGACCGGAGCGTCGCGTTTGGAGCGTGTAGACTCGACTCTGATCTCCGCGTCGTATGCGCCCACGGCGCGCTAATCCAGCGCTTACCCCGCTCGTCACAAGAATATCTCGGAAAACGATTACGTGAATTAGATGATTCTTTCCTTCCGGATGGAAAGAAGGTGGAACGCCGCCTACTCAACGTGCTCTCTGAGCGAAAAGGTGTGTTTTTCGAATTGACGCTACCTGTTCAGCTCGGAGGCGCGTCCTGTGTCGGGCTCGTTACCCCATCTCCAGTAAAGGGGTCGCGCTCGTATGAGTTGCTGTGTGTGCTCTTTGATATCTCTGGCTGTGACAGTGTGCGAGCGATCAGGGAGGAGGTAGGCAGAGAGCTCGCGTTTTTAGCGCATGAGTTGCGAAATCCGCTTGCCACGATTAGTTCGGGTTTGAAGATTCTTGAAATGGAACCTTCGCGGGAGGAAGCGTCGGCGGCGCGTCAGATGATGGCCAGGCAAGTGAGGCACGCCGTCAATATTATCCAGAATGTGTTCGATCTCGCTCGTCTTCGTGATGGACGTTTGCCACTCGACTTAAAAAGGACAGGGATGGGTGAGATTGTCGAGCTGGCCCTCGAAACGAGTAGCGAAGGTATAAAACGAGGGGCGCATACCTTGAAGGTCCGTATCGATGATGACTTGCCAAACATTCAAGCTGATAAAAATCGGTTGGCCCAAGCCCTTAGCAACCTCCTCGATAACGCGTCCAAGTATACGCCACATGGAGGGCGGGTATCGTTGGAGGTGTTGTTGGATGGCGATTATGTCGCTTTTCGAGTCTCGGACTCAGGATTGGGGATATCCGCTGACAAGATCAAACAGATCTTCGGGCTCTTTTCTCAGGTACGTCAGCACGAGGCATATTCACGCGGACGGCTGGGAGTGGGTTTGTTTCTGGTAAAAGCTATCGCTCATGGTCACGGAGGGTCGGTTTTGGTCCACAGTGATGGGGAGGGAAAAGGTAGCTGTTTCACCCTTCGTCTGCCTCTATTACCGCCGAATACAGGGCGTTAGCTCTTCTTTTGGGGATCTCCTCTCATTCGCGAAAAGTTTACAAAGCGCCGCTAAAATCTGTACGCTGCTCGTTGTGGGTAGATGATATTGCTGTCTCTCTCAGGAAATCGCGATTTCCTGGAGGGATAGCGCGAAGCAAAGAGAGGTTTTATCGAACACTGACGCTCTCAAAGAGAGGAGCATCGAGTCGACACTACCCTTAACGTTCTTTTGGGGAGTTAGGGGTGGTGTTGTTTCGTTCTCGCTCATAAGGAGTAAGTGAGTGATCATCTCAAGAGTGTTTGAGTTGGATAGGCCTGGTGTGAGGGTCCGTAACGGGCGGATTCTCCTCGGAGGTCCGTTGGGTCGGACCGTCAATATCGGTGTTGCCGGGACGCGAGACAGTTTGTGGTCTCGTCTTTTCGGTGAACGGGTGCACCGGTTTGAGGTGCATGGCGCCCGAGGATTCCAGGTGTATACCGGTGGCGAAGAGGCTACTCACGCTTTGATCTTTGTGGATCCGAGTGTGGACTTCCTCTTCTCAATTGACCCTACCGTTAATATCTCCCCAGTGATTGAAGTGCTGTGGGAGGGAGATGAGGGCGCAAAGCTGTTGTTAGCTCCCCAAGGGGCTGAGTTTAGCGTTGCGGTCGAGGGTGTGTGGGCGACTAATTCGATTGGATTGAACCACTCGGTGGGAGTGCCCGTGTTTAGTCGCCGAACTTTTTTCTACTGCGTAGGAAAGGGAGGTTACGTCTACCGCGATAGTTTGCGCTAACGTGGTGCCGGAGGGAGGTTTTGTTAGTTTTGCGCTACTCCCTCCGTGCTACTACTAAGGTAGGTCAAAAGGACGAGTAACGGGTGTTGCCGAGGTCTCAGTCGCGCAACTCTGAATTTCCATTTTTGATAAGGCTCGAGAACCTCATCACCGAAAGGTTCTTTGGCGATAAGAAAGCCGCCGCCGGTATAAAAAAACCGCGCACACTGGCGCGGTTTCCCGTCTCTTGGCTTCCTAGACTTCCCCTTGGGGGAAGCGAGGACTACCAGCTCGACTTGGTAACTCCCGGAAGGAGGCCCTTGTGAGCCATTTCACGGAACACAATGCGGGATATCATAAACTTCTTGTATATTCCTCGGGAACGACCCGAGAGTTGGCAACGATTTCGAATGCGCTCCTTAGCTCCGTTTCGAGGTAGTGACTGGAGCTTCTCGCGAGCCTTGTAACGATCCTCATCAGACGCCTTTGGATCAAGCGCCCTTGTCTTGAGCTCTTGTCGAAGCGCGTATTGCTTTGCCGCCATCTTCTTACGCTTCTCATTACGGAGGACTGAACTTTTCTTTGCCATAGTCTTGTCTACTGCTTAACTGCCGTCACGTTGAGTGACGACTACGCTGTTTTCAGCATTTCTTATAATTAGTCTGTTCGTCTTACGTCACCCGCGCTCCGGCACTGACTCGTCTCGAGAACGAATGCCAGGGAGACTCGCCGCTGTTCAAAGCTTAGCTGGAAACAACTGCTGCCATGACGAGACGGTGAATACTATCACAACTTTAGACGATGTCTAGCTGGTCGCACGGAAAAGCGGTTAGGGTTGTAATACATTGAAATTGCTTGTGTTAATGGTTGCTCCACTGCCCATAGTGAGCCCAGGGAGATTGCCTTCACTACGTCCTCATACATTTCTGAATCGTGCCTGAAAGTCTTGTTGCCTTAATCACGTCAAGTATGGCAGTGTCGAGTGATGTCGTTAGTTGCGGTCTTCTCAACACATCATCACGTCCCGCATCATCGCGCCTAGTGCGCGTACTAACAATTCTTCCAACTCACATCTCTGTCTACATCATTAACCCACTCTTCAAGGAGCGGTTGTGTCATTACTACGTTTGGCGATTCAGAAGTCGGGGAGGCTCACGGATGCCTCTCGCGCGCTCATCTCGGAGTGCGGAATAGAATTAGAGCAAGCTGGAGCGAAATTACGAGCTCCAGCTTTTAACTTTCCATTGGAGGTACTCTTCCTTCGCGACGATGACGCGCCAGGATATTGCGGGGATGGTGTTGTCGACGCCGCGATCGTCGGGAGAAATGTTTTAATGGAGCGAGGCGCAGACGCGAAAGTGATTCGCGAGCTTGGCTTCGGTCGTTGCAGGCTCTCCATAGCGGTTCCGAAAGGCTTCTCATATTCCTCTGTGGCTTCCCTCAATGGTCTCAATATCGCCACGTCGTATCCTCGCATTCTTGGTGAGTTTCTTCAGAGAGTCGGCGTGAGAGCCTCAATCCACGAAATATCGGGCTCGGTCGAGGTGGCGCCGAGTCTTGGGTTGGGTGAGGCAATTTGCGATCTCGTGAGTTCGGGCAGCACCCTCTTAGGGAACGGACTCGTGGAAGTGGAGACCGTCATGCAATCTCAGGCGGTGCTCATCTGCAATCAAGCTCTCACCGCTGAGAAGCAAGCGATTCTTGACAGGCTGGTATTTCGCATTGACGCGGTGCTTCGAGCCCGCAAAACAAAGTACATCACGTTGAACGCTCCCGACGAGGCTATTCCGGAGATAGTTCGATTGTTGCCGGGGCTAAAAAGTCCTAGCGTCCTTCCTTTGGCGATGCCTGGATGGAGTTCACTCCACACCGTAGTGGGAGAGGATGATTTCTGGGGCTTAATTGAGAGACTTCGCGCGGTGGGGGCGGAGGGAATACTAGTACTACCGATTGAAAAGGTGATCCAATGAACATTGTGGAGAATCCAACGCGGGAGCTGTGGAAATCGCTCTCTGAGAGGCCTGGATGTGACACGTCCTCAGTCAGGCCGCTGGTGGCGACAGTGCTAGCTGATGTGAAAGCTCGGGGAGATTCGGCCCTTCGCGAATACACAGAGCGTTTCGACAAAGTGCGAGCGGACACCTTTCTCTGTCCTCCCGCCAGTGTTGTCAAAGCGGCGAATGAGGTGCCCGAATCGTTGATGAACGCCATCGACCGAGCGATCTCGAATATCTCGGCGTTTCACGGTTCACAAATCAGGGAGGATGACGCGGTAGAGACTGTTCCAGGAATTCGGTGCTTTCGCGAGAAGCGCCCAATTGGGCGGATAGGAATCTACGTTCCTGGTGGATCCGCGCCGCTCTTCTCAACGCTCCTCATGCTCGCGATTCCCGCGCGACTGGCAGGAGTGCGAGATCTGGTTCTGGTCACACCTCCCACAAGCGACGGCTCAATTAATCCCGTCATAGCGTTGTGCGCGTGTCGGTTGGAGATAGGCGAGATTTACTTGATGGGTGGAGCGCAGGCGATCGGCGCTCTGGCCTATGGAACTGAGACAATTCGTCGGGTAGATAAAATCTGCGGTCCAGGAAATCAGTTCGTCACAGAGGCGAAACTTCAGGTGTCGATCGAGGGGGTCGCGATCGATATGCCAGCGGGACCATCAGAAGTCCTCGTCATCGCCGACGAGGGCGCTCGCCCAGACTTCGTAGCCGCTGATCTCTTAGCGCAGGCCGAGCACGGCGCCGATAGTGATGTTGTCTTAGTGGCGCTCAGCCGTACCTTCGTGGAGGCGGTACGCGAGCGAGTGGCTGTTCAACTTGAAACGCTGCCGAGAGCCACTATCGCCTCACAGGTGATGAATCGAAGTCGCGCGATTGTCGTGGAGTCAATCGAGGACGGTCTCGACTTTTCTAATGTCTACGCTCCCGAGCACTTAATTCTGGGTGTAACGAACCCTGAGCGGTACGTTCCAAAAGTGATGAACGCTGGATCGGTCTTTTTGGGATATTTCGCGGCCGAATCATTAGGAGATTACGCCTCAGGTACGAATCACGTCTTACCAACTGGGCGTTTTGTGACAGTCACTTCAGGCGTGTCTGTAGACACCTTTGTCAAGAAGATCACGTTTCAGTCGGTAAACGTCGCGGGAATGACGTCGATTGGCGAGACGGTGGTGGAGATGGCCCGAGCGGAGGGATTAGAGGCGCACGCTCGCGCGGTAGTGGTTCGACAAGGAGGTGAGTGATGATAGAGCGACTTCTACAACCACATATCCGAAAGCTCGTTCCATACTCAACGGCTCGAGATGAATTTGGTGGCGAGGCCCGAGTATTCCTCGACGCTAACGAGAACCCTTTTGGAACGGACCTTAATCGGTATCCAGACCCACGCTCGACTGAGCTTCGGCGAATGATAGCTGAGAGAAGGCAAGTTTCGTTGGAGTCTGTCTGTGTCGGTAACGGGAGTGATGAAATTATCGATCTTATCATCCGCGCGGTAGCCGCGCCGGGTGATCGAATCGTGATAGCCCCACCTACCTACGGTATGTACGGCGTGGCGGCGAGGGTAAACGGGGTCGAGGTGACCGAGTGTCACCTCACATCGTCGTTCGATCTCGATATCGACCGGCTAAAGGAGACGGTGTCGGAGAGAGATAAAGTTATCTTTCTCTGTTCACCTAATAATCCAACGGGGAATCAACTCAGCCTCGATGAAATTCGAGGCGTTCTGGAGATATTTCCCGGTCTAGTGGTTGTCGACGAGGCCTACATCGACTTCGCGAAGGGAGAAAGCGCCGTGCGACTCCTCGAGATGACGGATCGCGTTGTGGTGATTCAAACGCTCTCAAAGGCGTGGGGGCTAGCGGGAGCGCGAATTGGGATAGCGATAGCGGCGCCTATATTTATCGCGACTCTGGCTCGCATGAAACTTCCCTACAATCTAAGCACGCTTGCCCAGCGTGCCGCGTGTGAGCGTTTGAGTGAGTCAGAGCGCTATGCCGGGGAGGTGAGCGTTTTGGTCGGTGAGAGGGAGCGGCTGCGAACAAGGCTGGGCGAGTTGAGCGTGGTCGAAACGGTCTACCCGTCAGAGGGAAACTTTCTATTGCTGAGGTGCTCTGATTCGGCGGCGGTTTTTAAGAAGCTTCGAGCGGCGGGAATTATCGTGCGAGATAGAAGCCACGAGCCTGGCTGCCATCGCTGTTTGCGAATAACGGTGGGAGCGCCACCTGAGAATGACGAACTTGTCAGAATACTGGAGGAATTTGTATGAAGCGAAGAGTAATTTTTCTTGATCGGGATGGCACTGTCATCACGGAGCCATCAGACACACGGCAGGTGGATTCGCTTGAGCGCCTGAGTTTCGTGCCAGGCGCTATAGGCGCGCTACGGGATGTCTGTCGTGACACTGGATATGAGCTCGTGATGGTCACCAACCAGGATGGTCTAGGTACGAACTCCTTCCCGGAAGAGACTTTTCTTCCGGCTCACCAGAAGATGCTTGAGATCCTCGCCGGCGAGGGAATTGAGTTCTCTGAAGTACTTATCGATCGTTCGTTTCCGCACGAGGGGCGTGAGACCCGTAAGCCCGGGATCGGACTGCTCGGCAGATATCTCAGTGAGGATTACGATCTTAGTCGGTCGTTCGTTATCGGCGATAGAGAAACCGACGTGCGACTAGCGACCAACTTGGGGGCGAAGGGAATATTCCTTGGGCAGGAGAGTCAGGAAGCCGCGGTGCTCTCAACGACCTCCTGGAGTGAGATCGCTCGCTTCGTGCGTGGGCAGTGGCGATCGGCGTCAGTGCGTCGGGTCACTCGGGAAACCTCGATAGCGCTCGATCTCTGCGCCATCGGAACGGGTCGGTGTGACATTCGCACGGGACTTGGTTTCTTCGACCATATGCTTGAGTTGCTGGCTAATCACGCTGGGTTCGATCTCACGATAGACGCGACCGGGGACCTCCACGTTGATGAACACCACTTGGTAGAGGACGTGGGACTGGTGTTAGGTGAGGCCGTACGTGTCTCCCTGGGCGATAAGAGGGCGATTCGACGCTTCGGATTCGTCTTGCCAATGGACGAGGCCCTCGCTGAGATCGCGATAGATCTCTCGAATAGAAATCGCTTTGTGTGGAATGGAAGCTTCCAAAGGGAAATGCTCGGCACATTTCCAACGGAGCTGTTGCCGCACTTCTTTGAGTCCTTCGCCGAGGCCCTTCGTTGCGCCCTTCACATCTCGGTACGAGGTGAGAACGAGCACCACAAGGCTGAGGCGATGTTTAAGGGAGTTGGGCGAGCTCTCAGGGACGCGTGCTCTCTGGGGGACGCCGGGCAGGGGATTCCCAGCACAAAGGGCGCTTTATGAGAGTCGCGATACTTCGGTACAACGCCGGTAACGTTCGCTCAGTGGAAACGGCCCTGGAGCGACTCGGGGTTTCGTATCTCGTGACTGATCAGCCCGCTGAACTCTTGTCCGCGGAAAAAGTGATTTTTCCGGGCGTAGGGGAGGCGAGCTCCGCTATGAGATATCTCAAGGAGAGAAGATTGGACCAAGTTATTCGCGATATCAAGGCACCGCTTCTTGGAATCTGTCTGGGGATGCAGCTTCTTGGTGAGTACTCAGAGGAGGGAGACACGCCGGGATTGGGCGTTATACCGATCTCGATTCGACGCTTCACCAAGCCTCGCAAGATTCCTCATATCGGCTGGAGCCGAGCGCGACTAGCGAGCCATCCCCTGTTTCAAGGGATTGATGAGGACGCGTATTTTTATTTTGTGCACAGCTATCGAGCGGATGTATCAGACTCCTGTATCGCCACGAGCGCGTATGACGAAACCTTCGCGGCGGCTATAGCTCGGGACAACTTTATGGGCGTCCAATTTCACCCTGAGCGAAGCGGTCGCGATGGTGAGCGAGTGTTAAACAATTTTCTTTCGTGGAGAGCGGTATGAAGTGTCGAGTGGTTCCCGCGATAGATCTAATCGATGGAAAATGCGTTCGGCTGCGTGGCGGTGATTTCGCGACGGCGGAGGTTGTTGGTGAGGATCCTCTAACGGTCGCCCGGTCCTTTCAGGAGCAGGGATTTCGGCGACTTCACGTCGTTGATCTCAGTGGCGCGCGAGATGGCGAGCCCAAACATATTGATTTAGTTCGCCGCGTAGTCGCCGAGACGGGCCTTGAGGTTGACTACAGTGGTGGTATTCGACGAATCGAGCAGGTGCGAGAGGTATTCAATTGTGGCGTCCGCCTTATCGTGGTTGGGTCAGCCGCCATCAAACAGCTAGACGACGTGAGAACGTGGATTGAGGCGTATGAGCCAGATCGTTTTATTTTCGGTCTCGATGTTCGCGATGGAACGGTTCGAGTGAGTGGCTGGCGCGAGGATTCAGGTGTCACGCTCGATGAGGCCCTTCGGAATCTGTTGGAGCTTGGGGTCTCCCGAGTGATGTCGACGGATATTAGAAGGGACGGACTACTCTCAGGACCCTCTGTGGATCTCTACCGCGAATTGTGTGCGCGTTATCCTCAATTGCGGGTCATCGCCAGCGGTGGCGTGAGCGCGGCGGACGATGTTCGAGAACTCGCCTCGGTGGGCGTGCGAGAGGTGATTATCGGCAAGGCGCTCTACAGTGATCGAATACGAGCGTCTGAGATCGAGGAGTACGTATGGTAGCTAAGCGAATTATCCCCTGCCTCGACGTCAAAGGTGGCAGAACGGTCAAGGGGGTGCGTTTCCAGGACCTACGTGATGTGGGCGACCCAGTTGAGTTAGCGACTCGTTATGTTGACGAGGGAGCGGATGAGCTTGTGTTCCTGGATATATCCGCCACAGTCGAGGAGCGAGGAACGCTTGTTGATGTGGTGCGACGAGTGGCGTCACGACTCTCGATACCATTCACTGTAGGGGGTGGCATCTCATCAGAAGAGGATGTGCGGAGGCTTCTTGACGCTGGTGCCGACAAAATCTCGATTAACTCAGCGGCTATTCGGGAACCGTCGCTCATTGATACATTGGCGTCTCAGTTCGGTAGTCAGTGTGTCGTCGTGGCGATCGACTCTAAGCGCACAACGATGGGCGATGAGGTATTCGTCGAAGGGGGAAGGCGAGGAACTGGTCGAGATACGATTCAGTGGGCTCGCGAGGTCTCAGAGCGTGGGGCAGGTGAGTTATTACTGACTTCGATGGACCACGACGGCACCCGCCAAGGTTACGCTCGCGAGCTCACTCGACAAGTGTCTGAGCGGGTACCGATCCCAGTGATCGCATCGGGAGGAGCCGGATTGTTACGGCACTTTCTTGAGATCTTCGAGGGCGTTGGCGCTGACGCGGCGTTAGCGGCGAGTCTCTTTCATGAGCGAGAAGCGCGAATAGGCGACGTAAAGGGATTTTTGGCGAATAACGGTATAGAGGTACGAGTATGACCCGTGAGCCCGACTTTTCAAAGTCAAATGGATTGTTGCCAACGGTCGTTCAGCATTCGAGAACAGGAGACGTACTCATGCTGGGATATATGAACGCCGAGGCGTATGAGCTAACGCGGAGAGATAAGCGAGTGACTTTCTTTAGTCGCTCTCGTGAAACTCTCTGGTTGAAGGGGCAGACCTCAGGGAATTTTCTGAATGTGGTCTCGATCTCGGTCGATTGTGATGGTGACTCGATTTTGGTCCGGGCGGTGCCGGAGGGCCCAGTGTGTCACACAGGAACGCGAACATGCTTTGGAGATACCCCGAATCCCAACCTCTCGTTTCTCGCGACGCTCAGTCAGACGATTCTCGAGCGCAAAGCGGATCCACAACCGAAGTCGTACACGAGTCAGCTCTTCGCCTCGGGCGTGGATCGATTGGCGCAAAAAGTTGGCGAGGAGGCGGTTGAGGTCGTGATAGAGGCGAAAAACGGTAATGACGGCAAGCTGCTGGATGAGTCCGCCGATTTGCTATTTCATTTGATGGTGCTACTCGAGTCACGTGATCTGTCTCTGGCTGATGTCGCGGACACATTAAGGCGCAGGTCAGAAATGTCTCATCAAAGCGTAGAGAGGTAGACGATGAAAAAGTCATTTTCGGTATGGATAGCGGCGCTAGCGCTCTCTATGTGCGTGGCGTGTGAGCCTGGCCCTCGCAACAAAAATCAGCGCGACCCAAAGCTTGAGAGGCAGCGGCAGCAGATCAACTCAGCTATGGGGAAAGTCGAGATGCAGCTTGATCGCGCGACGCTCGAAGCCAAAAAGATGTACGAGGACGTAAAGCGAGATGCTCTTGTGGTTCAGGGAAATGTAGAACGAAAAATCGCTCAGGTGGATCAGGCCGCTCAGGCCTACATAGACCAATCTAAAAAGCTCGGCGAATTGGCTGGAGCCGCGAGTAGTGAGACCGAGAAAGCCAAGCAGGCGCTAGAAGGGATGCTTGGCTATGACGCGCCGCGACAAGAAGGGACTCCCAAGGGACCTTGAAGCGCGATTGTGCTCGCCAGTATTTGAGGACTTAGGTGCCTCAAAGATGTATCGCTCGCGCGATACGAAGCTGAAGAGCCTCTGGATTTCACAAAAGCCTACCTTAATTACATCCTTACAGGGGATGCAGATAGGGCTTGAGTGTGGTACGAACACACGAGACTAGTTAGCACTGAAACTCCAGGTAGTTATGAACGCTCCACTAAGGGCTGTTCACTGCGCCTCTCGATGAGGAATCTGTGAAATCGCGCCGAAGGCACTTTCCGAAAACACTTCTAGCTATGGTGAGGCACTACGCGATTGTGCTGTTACCGACGCTGGTGTTTTGCGCGGGTGTGGGGCTCGGTTGGATATCCCTCACTGGCGTATGGCGACCGCAAGATGGTGTCGTCGCGCACGCGCTCTGTCTTTGGGTGCTCGCGAGTCTCATGACTCATTACCTCGTAAGCGTTTTCGGTATGCTGCGCTTCGGCTCTCCGTTGGAGCAAAATAGCGAAAACATCGCGCGTTTGCGCTTAGATGGATGGAATGACGATAAGCGCCTGGTTTTTTGCTTCGTTTCTCAGGGAGTTCAGGAGGCTGTCTTAAGGAATTCAGTGGAGCAAGCGATATATGTCGCGCGTGATCTCGGAGTTCGTTACGGAGTCGAGGTAGTAGTTGACACAAAGATCCCACAGGACCCTTATTTCGCCGACAATGCGTGCTCTATAATAGTGGTTCCGCCTTCTTTTGAGACGCCGAATGGCTCGCGCTTCAAGGCCAGGTCGCTGTGCTACGCCGCCAGCAGAAGATCCGAGAATGGCGAGAGTCTCAGTGATACGTGGATATTGCACTGCGACGAGGACACGCTCATTACAAAGTCGACCATAGCGGGAATTCATGAACACCTCCGGCGCTCAGATGGTGATAAGGTTTGCGGGGCGGGTGAAATCAAATACAACGCGGTCACGAATGGATCCGTGGATATCTTCTCTTTTATGGATTGTCACCGTACGGGAGAGGATATTGGGCGTTTTCGCTTACAGTTCGCTGGATATGGGGCGGCGTTATTCGGGGCGCACGGCTCATTCTTATTGGTTCCAGCTGAGCTCGAGCGCCAAGTCGACTTCGACTTCGGCCCATCCGGATCGATCGCTGAGGACATTTATTTCGCCTTGCGATTGCGCGAGCTTGGCATCCCATGTCGATGGATAGAGGGATACGTTCGGGAACAGTCGCCAAGAGATTCGGGAAACTTTCTTCGTCAGCGCGCTCGGTGGATTCATGGACTACTGAACGGGTGTTTAGATAACGCGTTCTCGTGGAGACGCCGCGCTCTGTTACTTCTATATCTCGCGATGTGGCGTACCACGATAGTGAGCGCGCTGCTTTTGACCGTCCTAGTAGTCACGAACAGTGACTCCGCGCGTATCGTGTCTTTGTTCAGTATGAGTGCGCTCGTAGTTGGGACGAACTCATGGGTAGGCGCTCTTCGTAATATAGAGGAGGATGTTTCGACGAACATAAGGCAGCGCGCTACATGGTTAGTGTTGAGCCTCATATTGATACCCCTAGTCTGTCTATTCGAGACGATCGCGGTTGTGCTAGGCGTAGTGTGCCGTCCGCGTGGTTTTTTCGTCGTTCAAAAAATACTACCGAAGGGGTGCCGGCAGGAGAGCGTCGCTTGATTCTTGTGTCACTTCGGGGCTCTGTGAAACCACGCCGAGCCAGTAGATTGTTCGATTGTCTTTTTTATACGCTGATATCTTAATGGTGGGGATGTTCACTCGAAGCCACGGGACGACCCAGGCGCGATTTTCCTCGTTCAGCACCGCATACACTGTGGGTGCGGTGGTCCGTGGCAGCGCGTTAGCCGTGTCCTTGGGTTGAATCTTCGCCAGACGAACCCGGCGCGACGCAGGCGAGGTTAGGTAAATGTCTCGGGCAAACGCCATGTAGAATTTGTCGATTCCGAGATCGGGGTTCATGATTACTATGGAGTGCTCCTTGGATATCGATTGCAGGTGCACAATCATTTCATGTACATACTCGGGTCCGAAGGAAGGACCCACCCCAACGGGGCCATTAAACCGAGTCAGTCGATAGACTCCCTGAAATGGAAGCAGTACCAGGGCGAATCCAGCGAGGATCCGCGTAGTGGATCGAATAGTGGGCCACCGAATCACTGAGTGACAGAGACTCAGCCACTCATGCGCGAGTAGCATCACGCAGAGAGGGATCATTGGTCGCATGAGCAAGCTTCGGCGATCGAGAGGAAACGTCGTCAGGCTGGGAAGCATTCCAATTATCACGAACAGGGAGACAAGACCCCAGCGTCGCGAGAGTAACCCCGCCGAGGCGAGGATCATCACGATAGCGGAGAACGGCGTGAAGATCGCGTCTTTGACAGGGGAGTACTCCGCGGAAGTCACTATCACGCGCCAAGCGTTGCGAACGAGATTGGCGAGAATGGTACCTGGGGGTTGAATGAAGGTGGAGATCTCATCGCTCCAATTCTTTTGCCAAATCGGAGTGTCGGTAGCCAGTATTGGTCTTCTCAATGGAAAGAGCTCCATGAGAAATGGCTGATATAAGGCGTAATAGAGGGCGAAACTAAGAAGAACACCGACGCAGAGAGTAATTAGAGTTTGCTTCCGGGATAACCACCATCGATTTAGCGAGAGGATTGTCATGACTATGGACAAGATCCACACCGCCTGAGTGGGCTTATAGCACCCAATGACAGCTAGGTTGACGAGCAGTAGACCAATCGCGTAGGGGAGTCGTGATCGAGGAGAACCGCTCAGTGCCATCCAGAGCCAGAGCGACGCGATAGCGACGCACTGTGATATCGAGTAGAAAGTGCCCATGCGGGATTGGGAGAGGTGCTCGCCGGAGAACGCGAATAGGCATAGTCCAACCAGGGCCCAACGGGGACTTATTGAGATTCGTAGCCAGAGCCACAGAAACATCAGAGAAAAGACGGAGGCGACTACCTCAGCGCAGCGTACTGAAAATGTGGTGAAGTCAAAATATTGGAATAAGAGGGCGAGTAGGGGCGCGTGAAGAACGGATGCTCCTCCGCTTTCGAGATACGCTTTTGAGACCACGCTATGCCAGGGCCGCCCCTCGTAAAAATACCTCTCAATCGTGGTCGCTCCGGTTGTAGCGGCATAATCGGTCAGAACAAGCGGCCACTCCTGAAGGTAAGCGAGCTTTAGAGAGGTTGAGGCCGCTATAATCACACACGCCAGCACATCTCCTCGGAGCCTTGGTCGCGCTGATGGTAGTTCCGAAAACCCCCATGTGAGACCATACAGGGCTAAAAGAGCGCCGCCCGAGTAAAGCGCGAAAAGACGCGAGCTGTCTGAGGTAGAGAAGCAGTAACTTCCGAGAACGATTAAACCTAATCCGGCGCTGAGAAGAAAAGCTTGTGCTCGCGCACGGCCGGGGCATTTGCCTACCAGCGCGGCGAGCGGAAGAGCGGCGAGGACGGTGAGTAAGGCGGCGATAACCCATCGTCCGAAGATCCCGGAGATAGTTTCATAGACGGAATTATACGCTGCGAACGCTTCGAGCTGCATTGAGTGGATTCTACTATAACCGACCGTGTCGCGTTAGCCCCGAAAGGTTGTATCTGGCCGCCAAGGTGGAACTCTTCGATAAGGTCCCTTGCGCCTGGTGCGGGGAGTTACGATTATGCGTGTGTCATGTGGAGCGACCAAACATCCGCCTTAATTAAAGAGTCACGCCTCACTCAGAGAGAAAGTGTCACTCGAGTCATATCAAGTGATCGCGCGGTGTCTCACAGAGAATATCTTCGTGAGGTGTTTCGATTTCGAGGCGTTTTCTTGGTGATGGCAGGGCGAGACACGCTTGTGAGGTATCGTTACGCGCTCTTTGGCGTCACCTGGGCGGTGTTACGACCGCTACTGGTACTGGTAGCGTTTTCCGCTGTCTTTAAGGGTCTTGTTGTCAGTAACTATACGGCGGAATCGTATACGTGGATCGTCTTGTGCGCCGCGCCTATCTGGATATTCTTTTCATCCACGGTGCAGGATAGTATTGGTTTTGTGCTCCGCGACTCAGGCTTAATTAATAGGGTGTATTTCCCGCGAATCTTGCTTATTTTCGCTGGAATCTCGGTCGGAGTGGTGGATTTTCTAATCAGTCTCTCGCTGGTTTTAATCACGCTCTTTTTCTTCGGAGAGCTTCGGTTCCCAAACATCTTGCTTGTTCCGATTGTCGTCGGGTGGAGTGTCGCGCTCGTTTTGGGCTGCGCGTTATGGGTATCCACCCTGAACGCTCGCTATAGAGACGTAAGCAACTTAGTGCCTTTTAGTATGCATCTTCTCCTCGTTTTGTCCCCGATTGGGTATTCGACTCAGAGTCTACCGCCGGAATATTTAAAGGTTCTCGCGCTTAATCCTTTAGTGGGACTTTTGGAGATGTTTCGCTTCTGTATGCTCGGACAACCGATATCGGGAGGGCTGTGGACGATCTCGACAGGAGTAATCATGACGGCTCTAATCGTGATTACGGGATACCTATTATTTCGGGACTTAGAGCCGTGGATGAATGATTACGCTTGAGAAGCGATATGATTGCGGTAGGAGTATCACACGTCAGTAAATCGTATCGATTGTATCGAAATGCCCCGACTCGGGTTGGCAACCTCCAAGAGCATATATTGAGCGTATTGGGACTTTCCGCGAAGGGTCTTACGGAGACTACGAATAGAACATTTAGGGCGATATCTGACGTAACGCTGGACGTGCGAGCAGGAGAGAGAGTAGCGGTTTTAGGAGGTAACGGAGCTGGCAAGACTACGTTATTAAAAGTTATAGCCGGTATTACACGACCCTCCGAGGGCGCCATCACAACAAGAGGTAAGGTAGCCAGCGTTTTTGGGGTAGGTTCCGGGCTACACTCGATGTTGACCGGTCGTGAAAACATCACGATGTATGGAACTCTCCTCGGTATGTCCCGTAAGGATATTCGCGAGCGCTTCGATGATATCATTTCCTTCGCGGGAGTTGAGGAGTTTGTCGACGTGCCGATGAAGTTTTATTCCTCAGGGATGGCCGCTCGGTTGGCTTTTAGTGTGGCGTCTCACGTCGAGGCGGATGTCCTGTTGCTCGATGAGATAAATGCTGTTGGGGACGCTGATTTTCAGAGGCGTTCGTACGAGCGAATCAAGGAAATGGTAGCGGGTGGTAGAACTGTAATCATGGTCACTCACCATATGGAGGGAATCCGGGATCTTTGCGACCGCGCCATAGTCCTCGACCGTGGAAGAATCGTCGCGGATGGAGAGGTCGAAGGCGTTATATCGGCGTATCTCTCCAACAGTCTGTCAGCAGCCCCAAAGTAGACTGTTTCCGCTCTGGAGTAGGGAAGAAACGGCAAGCTCGTCTTAGCGTCGAACAAATCGAGCGCGGGCAGTCCGTGCTTTTGACATTCGCACAACGCACCGAGGACGGCTGTGTCGACAGGATCCGCTCCAGGAATGGAACCGAGACCTCGAAGTCGCGCGAGCCATAAGTGTGACTGAGGTTGGGTCCGCGATCGAGACGGAGCACGTTTTCCCGCAACTGATTCCCGCGGGTTTGCTCGTAACGCGACCAGCGCCGACGCGGCGTACCGAGATTGTATAGCTTGATGAGGATGGCTCGGTTCCCGTCGAGTATCGCCACAAAGCGTTGTACTTTGGTGAGGAGGTTTGACCGATTTTCTCAAGCGCTCCCCAAGAGCCATATTTCGAGTAGTCGGTGATGTCAGTGAAGTGCATGAACAAACCACCCCCACGACTGTTCCACCCGGAGAGATAAGCGTTGTAGAGATCCCCCATGCGAGAGTCCCGGTTAGCGTTGGTGAACAGTGTTGTGACTGATTCCTCGTCTGCCGCGCTACCGATTCCAACAAGGTGCTGCCCACCTTCATAGGTCACGAGCGCTATTCCATTCGCGTCGGCGACACCTTTATTCTCCTCAATCCAGACGAAACTCTGCGAGAGAGCTCCGCCGGAGGGGCCACCCGAGAGGCGAGAGCCGGGGTGAAGCTCTGCGAATAAGTTCGAGAGTCCACCATCGCTTTGACTGGTCCAAGAGCGCACTTCGGTCCTCGCGTCTTCTTGCCCGAGGTAGTCGCCAAAATAGGGCGCTATCGCAAGAGCCGATATCCCGTGAGTTACGCATGGTCTCTGATTCCAGAGAGGGCACGAGAGCGCCTCGCTCGCGGTCCAGCTATTAGCCGCCTGTGACGCCACGACACAAACCACTCTGCTTGGATCATCGGAGAACGCCGCTTTCCATAGATCGCAGATCTCAGCTGCGCGTCGACCGTAGTAGTTGATGCGCTTCGTGAAACCACTCTCCGTTCCGCTAGGCCACGCTGCTTCTCCTCGCGCCTGTACCCATGAGCCCTGAGAGAAGGCGTCATTCCACACCTCGTTCGAGTACTCAACATAGACAGGAAGATCAGACCGAAGAGTCGTGCGGGTAAGAACAGCGAAGGAATGGATGTAGGTGTCGTCCGCTTGGTGGGGAAGGGTAAACCACAGCGCTTTCCCGGTAGTGTTCGCCAGCCCGATCATAACCTCGGCTGGAACACCTTTGTCGGTTGAATATCGCGCGTCAGTCGATGCCGCGCGCGCGTTCCAACTAGCGTTGCTGGAGTTGTTCGTGCGCATCCAGTCCATGAAACGTAGCGCTTGATACGGGTGTAGCTGGCTTAGGAAGGTAGGGCTGAACGTAGTTGTGGTGAGAAGCTGTTCGTCGCCCTCACGGACTACAGTGATATCGCGAATGTAATTTCCGTTGTTTTGAGGGTCGGTCGAGATTATTCGCAGCAGAATACCCCCGCGCGCGGGATCGATAGAGATAACATCTCTTCCCGCGGTGGATCTGGTGGTGTCCTTTGACGCTCCAAGACCGTATTCGATCGTTCCCTGTCCGTCGTAGCGAACGACATATCGGCCAGTCGGAAATTGCGCGGGCACATCCCAGTAGGTCGCCGCCATTGTGAAGATTGGAGCACTTGCCCGTGAGGGGAGCGATCGCACCCACCCTGAGGCATCTAGGTCAAGCGACCGCGCTTCGCCGGTATCCCATGAGTTGTTGTTTGAGCATCCGGGATCCTGCCCAGGAGCGCATTGGGTAAACCACTCTCGAGAGATTTTAAATAGGTCGACGAAGGGAAGCTGCGGCGAATAATCCGTAACTGATGTGAGATTAGTTCCTAGCCGACGCTGGTCTAAGCTCTGCGCCATCGATTCAGTGACTAGGTCGATACAACACGAGGATAGGACCGTTACCATCGCCACTAGTAAAGCGAATCGTCCCCGAGATGGAGAACTCATGCGAGTGTCGTGAATATGGGTGATCATCGATTGCTTGCTGGCTAGTTTCTCTGATCTCTTGATCAGTATACACAGACCAAAGATACGTGGGTAGGAATGAGTTAGTGACGCTCAAAGTCTTGGCGATACGCGCTCGAAAGCTCTGGCGCAATCTCGTACGACATCATCGCGAATCTCTGTGATTTGAGGAGGATACACGGGCAGTCCTCGCTCTCACGGGCGGAAAGACCTTCCATAATGCGTTAACGCTAACCCTTGGCGGCGGTGATTCGCGCTGCTAGCATTCACGTTATGATTAATGCGGATACCGTCCGACAGCTTACCGAGCAACTCGATGATTATCACCGTTGCGATCCGCCGAGTCGGGAGGTTGTGTGGCGCTTTCAAACGCTTATCGATACGTCGGATCGCTGCGCGTTCCGTGATTATTTTAATCCCGGGCACCTCACAGGCTCGGCGTGGGTAGTGGACGAATCGGGTGGGCGTGTGCTTCTCTTGCATCACGGAAAATTGAATCGATGGCTTCAACCAGGCGGGCATGCCGACGGTGATTTTGATCTCGCGCGAGTAGCGCTGCGTGAAACTCAGGAAGAGAGTGGACTTACGCGGCTACAATTGATCGACTCTGAGATCTTTGACCTCGATATTCACGAGATTCCAGCGCGCGGCGCAGAGCCTGCGCATCTTCATTTTGATGTTCGATATCTGATACGAGCTGACTCGAGTGAAGAGCTGGTTCTTAGCGATGAGTCGCATGCGCTTGCGTG
>CAIVDM010000232.1 GCA_903904735.1 uncultured delta proteobacterium | reverse complement strand
GATAGCGCCGTATTTCTGGACGAGCTGTGTGGCTGTCTTTGGTCCAACGCCATCGACTCCAGGCACGTTGTCCGAGGAGTCGCCAGTCAGAGCGAGAATCTCAGTGACCTGCTCAGGACCAACGCCGAACTTCTCGATGACATCAGCGCGCCCATAGCGCTTGTCCTTCATGGTATCCCAGATCTGCACCTTGTCGTTTACGAGCTGCATGAGATCTTTGTCGCCAGACACGATCACCACGGGATGGCTGTGATGACTAAGTTGAGAGGTAAGCGTCGCAATGATGTCGTCCGCCTCGTATCCAGGACATTCAAGAACCGTGAGACCTAGCGCTTTTGAGAGCTCTCGAAAGTACGGCATCTGCTCGACAAGCTCAGGCGGACACTCGGTGCGGTTAGCTTTGTACTCGGGATAAAGATCGTTTCTGAAGGTCTTCTTACCGGCGTCAAAGATGATAGCGATCTTGGATGAGTTAGCGACCGAGATCGTCTTCAAGATCATTTTTAGGAAGCCGTACAAGGCGTTCGTGGGGAATCCGCTTTTCGTGGAGAGTCGTTGAATCGCGTAGAAAGCTCGGAAGATGTAGCCGGAGCCATCGATGAGATAGATCGTGTCGTGAGGGTTTTGCATGGTCGCAGGTTACGGGGAGGAGGTGAGGGCGTCAACAGCGCGTGGACAGGGTGAGTGAATATAAAAGTGGCTGTTTTATGTCGTCATATCAGATGGTTATGCTTGTTATGATTTTGTGATCATTTCGTAATTCTTTTGGGAAGCGAGCCCTGCATATCGCTTGTGTCTTTCATGTGAATTGTTTGTTTTGAAACTGATGGAGGTTGTATGAACAAGAAGACGAAGATGAATGTAGCTGGTGTGTTCTTGGCGGTTTTTTCATTCCTCGCCCATGGGCAGGTGGTTATGGCGCAGGGATTCTCATCAGAGGCTCCGCTGGCTGGGCAGGTCAAAGTCGTGATGACAAAGATCTCTGGCATCGGATCTCGGAATCATAACACTAGCGCCCGACCCGTTGGCGTGGCTGGCGTGGAGATGCTTGTAACAGGAACCGGCGATCGATTTCAGTTCTCAAAGTCGGGACAGATCGAGCGTGTGGATTCAGTTGCGCAGTTGGCGCTCATGCTGCCCTCCAAGCCAAGCAATCTCTCGTTTCTTCAAGAACTCTGCATCGACCGGATCAAGGCGCTACAAAGTGGGAGCAACGGGCGACAGGCGATAGAGGTAACATTTGAGGGAAAACGCATCGGCACGGGGAGCTTTCTTGTTACAAAGCTTCTGGGGTGCGCTGATGTGACGAAGACAGCGGCAATCGTCGCGCCTAAGCCAACTCCAGCGCCTAAGCCGACGCCCAAGCCCGCGCCGAAGAAATAGCGGACTTACGCTACGGCCTTAATCGAAGACGGCGATAGAAGTGTCGTGACCACCTCGTCCTAAGCGGCGAGGTGGTCTATTTGTTGGCGCGCGCGGAAACTCAGCGCGGCTCGTTTCATGTGAAGCTTCGCTCGCGCGTATGACCGCGGTAAGCTTGAGCTTGTATTCTCATCTGAATCTAGCGGTCGTTTATCTTTGACGTCGCCGACTCTCTTCGTTACCTTGAACGCATGGCACACTTCCCCTCAAGGAATCGAATTTTCTCTCGCTGCGCGCGCCTCTCCCGTCGCCGCCCGTAGGGGCTACACATATCTGTCCCTGACCAACACACGTTCTTTTTTCCACCATCGCAAAGCGATGAATGACCTACGAAAACGAAGGAGATATTCCGATGTTCGAAGATAAAATGAATCACAGCGAGTCTGCGTCTGAGTTTCCGCGAAAGGAGCTCACAATCCCTGATCAAAAGAAGACTGCCACTGAGATCTACGACCCAACTCCCACCCCTATCGCGCTTGATTATTCATTAGCGACAGGGTGTCTATTAGGACACGGAGTGGCGCCAGGTCAGCCAGTGGTTATTTGTCATAACTACACCGCGGCGATGGCGCACGAGGGAGTCACGATCCCGTTCCATGTCGCTCCAACGCCACAGCTCGATTACCCGATGAGTTATCTCGCGGTAACGAGCGCCAAGCCTCACGAGCACGTCATGGCGCTTACGCTTCAGCCAGGAATGAAGGAGTACTTTCTTGAGGTAGGCATCCTGTCTCCCACAACTGTCATTCACGAGGTGAATCCGACGCTCTCTCCGCTGGGTATTGTGGGGTATCCCTTCACAGACGCGCTCTCGCAGGCAGTTCATGCGAATTTGCCTCTCCCATCGGGAGGCTATTTCGTCTCGACATTCCCGAGCAATCTCGTGAAAGAGCAGGCGACCGCGCTGGGGCTCGTTCCCCTTCAGGAGTCGTCCCCTTCATTAACCAACAATAAAGCTCTCATGCGAAGCGCATCAGAGGTCTTTGGTTTTGAGATGGCGCCAGGCGTTGAATTGCAGGGCGCCCACGACATTCACGAGGCGGTGACGTTCTTTGAGGGGTGCTCGAAGGTGTGGATGAAGCTCGCGCACGGGGCGGGTGGAGATATGGTCATCCCGATAGCGGGACCGCTCACCGCCGAAAAGATACAAGAGGCGCGAGATAGTTTGTATGTGAGTGTTTCTCGGGCGTTTCAACAGGGAGAATTCTCGAAAGAGGCTCAGGAGCTCTTCTGGCCACAGGATAATTTCGCGCCGAACCTCTCCACCATTATCCTTGAGAAGGATATCGGAACTCTCGGGGAGATCGTGGGTAACTTCAGTAACTCAATGCTCGTTAAATCTGACGGGACATTCGATGTGCTTGCCTATTACAGCCAAATTATCGGTGAGAAGGGTGAGTTTCTTGGCAGTTCGCCGGCGGCGCTTAGTCAGGAGATCCAGGCGGCGCTCCTTCCCGAGATGGGGAAGGTCGCTAAGTTCTGCGAGGAGCTAAAGATGTTTGGCTTCATGGGGGTGGACTTCTTCTTGGTGAAAGATTCAAGTGGGGGGATTAAACCAGTCTTCATTGAGATGAACGGTAGGCCGTCAAGCAGCCTCAACACTCATCTGGTGGCGACTAAGGTCGGAGCGCCCTACTGGATAAATATCGACCTGCGGAGCGACAAGGAGATAAACACCTACGCTGACTTCGCGGCGCACTTCGATGGAACGACTCCATTCTACCCGCGAAGCACCTTGGAGGAGGGGATGGTGATTCCACTCTCTCTGGCCTCCATGCACAAAAAGACGGACGGTGAGTATACCTTGGTGAGGCCCGACAAGAAGGTGAGAGTCATGATAGCGAGTAGCCAGAGTTTGGAGCACTGCCTATCGATACTCGCGTCGCTTTCAGAGAGAGGCTTCACGTATTGAGGAAATTCGTGTCAGCGAGAACGGGTCCACGCTTGGTGGGGATCCCAACGTGAGCTAGAGCGCGCCATATATTATATACGGGGGCTGGCTCGATTCCCCGCCAACCCCCTACCTCTCGGTAGGACATGACTAGAGATATTGATTCGTCCTTCTGCTATCTTCTGTGCCGACTCTCGGCGCGTGCCTAGGGTGTAGGTTTTGTTTCTGAGGATTTGATGCGAGGAGATACCAGATGGCGGATGACAGCCAGAAGGGTAAAGAGAAGTTCCAACAGTCGGCGGAACGAAATCGATCGAAGATCGAGGGACTAATGCGGCGCTCTATGCGTATGGGCGGTGATACTGTTTCGGGGCTTGATGCTCGCGGGACGTTGGAGCAGCTTCGGTCGATGGATCGAACGATTCCGTCCGACCCGGCGTATGTAGCTCTCGTTGATTCGATAGTACGCGCTAACGGTTGGCGCTACCGAGCGAAACCTTCGCGTTGAGCGTTCTCTCGTTGATGGTTTTATACTCCCCTTTGCTCGCTTGGGGGGATTCGATAGTTTTTTATCGAAAGCGAGCTTTTATATTTCTTAAGAGCACAAACAAAAACGCCTCGCGATAGCGAGGCGTTTGTCGAGCGTTCTCCGTTTGGATTGATTACGCTATATACGGCAGACTTATTCCGAGACGCTCATTGAGCGCGCGACGGAGACGATTTGAGACGTCCACTGGAAGCGGCTGCTCCGGCTCACGTAACTCCGCTGCTGTCTGAACAACGTGCTTGTATGACGCATAGAAAGCTGTGCACTCGGGACACTCATCGAGGTGCGCGTCAACGGCTGCGCGATGAACGGCGGGGAGTTCCTTGTCGAGGTAGTCTCCCATGTGGGCGATTACGTCGTTGCAATCGTGGAATTGGAAGAGGGACGGTTTCGATTCAGTGTTGAAGTTCTTATCGTTCATGGCTTTCGTTTTTCAAAAAGTTTTGGTTGGCTGTCGTGACTCATCTCTCCAGAGGTTTGTAATCAAACCCTGCTCTAAACCTACGCGTCCTACCAACTGATTCCACAAACGGGATACTGCGGTGAACATCGATGAACCTATACCTGCGAACTACTCTCTCGAACGGTTTGCACGACTTTGTTTCCCTTTATGATTCCTACTGCGAGGAAAAGGGTGCAATTTTGGTACAAATTTTTTGAAAAAAGGTTACAACTACCCTAAGGTGTTGAAATAACAGGACCGCTAAGCGACGAACTTGTATCCAACGCCGTGTACCGTAAGGATATGACGGGGTTCGTCGATGTTCGACTCTATCTTTTGACGGAGTCGAGCTATGTGGTTATCGACCGTGCGGGTGGTCGGATAGGAGTTGTATCCCCAAACCTCGTCCAGAAGCTCATCACGGGTTACAACGTTGCCTTGCTTCGATATGAGGTAACGGAGCAGTCGGTATTCCCGCGCGGAGAGTTCGATCGGATCGTCGTTTCGGTGGGCTCGGTATGCCTTAAAATCTATAACAACATCAGCAAATTGAACCTGATCGACGTTCGAAGTTCTTTGCACCCGTCGCAAGAGGGCCTTTACACGTGCCATTAACTCAAGCATTCCAAACGGCTTGGCGAGGTAATCGTCGGCACCGAGGTCCAATCCGAGCACCTTGTCCGTTTCGCTGCTTCGAGCGGTAAGCAGAATAATAGGTGTAGAGATGCCGGCGATTCGAAGCTCGCGACAGGTCTGCAACCCGTCTTTCTTCGGCATCATCACGTCCATGACGATAAGATCTGGTTTTTGCTCGTTAATTAACTTAACGCCGAGCTCTCCGTCGACAGCGGTAATTACTTGGAAGCCCTCAAGCTCCAAGTTCATCGTGACGCTTTTGCGGATGAGGTCCTCGTCCTCAATGACTGCTACCGTGAAACCGTCGCCTCGCATGTCTTCCCTGATGTCCTGTGGATCGTACCTGATCTGCTTGCTTTTTTGCAGTATACCGATAAAGAAGCGCTGATCATATAGGCGTTCGCCTTGCTTTTCGCGTCTGCGTTCGGTATCTTCCCCGCTCTGCTTTAAGCACTCTAGTACTTTCAGCCTTTTACCGCCAAGAGGGGATCTTCACTAGGTGGTCAAAAATGTGCGCTGAAGCTGACCGAGTGGAGGCAGGTTACCCGCGTAATTAATTCGAGTACCTCAGGAAGCAAGGGGTGTTGAGAGGGTAAGTCAGGCGGCAAAGGATGTATCAGGTATGACAACAAACAAGTCTTCTACGGAAACAACGACTTCCACAATAGAGCCTCAGGTGTTCGCGATCGTTCGCACTGCTGGTAAGCAGTACCGTGTAACGGCTGGAACCAAGATCTCGATCGACGAGGTTGAGGTGAATCCTGGCGAAAAGATAACATTCTCCGACGTTCTCATGGCTGGTAAGACCGGCGGAGCCGAGGTTAAGGTTCTCGCTGGTAGCGAGACGACCTTAGGAGTGACGGTGACGGGCCGAGTGGTTGCTCACAAGAAGGACAAGAAGGTCATCATCTTCAAGAAGCGTTTGAAGGGTGGGTATACCAAGAAGCAGGGACACCGTCAGGCGAAGAGCGAGATCGTGATTGAGTCGGTTTCGTTGTAAGAATTAGTTCATAGGTCTTGTAGTCTAGAGGTGGTTCGATGGCACATAAGAAAGCGGTAGGAAGTACCAGGAACGGACGAGACAGCCAAGGAAAGCGTCTCGGAGTGAAGAAGTTTGGTGGCGAAGTTGTTCGAGCGGGAAATATCCTCGTTCGTCAGCGCGGTAGCACTTACCACGCCGGTGATAACGTGGGAACAGGGCGTGATTACACGTTGTTCGCGCTCGTTGACGGTGTTGTTGAGTTTAAGCAGGGACTTCGTCAGTCCATCTGCATTAAGCCAGCTGCCTAAGCGGTTGCGGCGCCTCATAGGGCGTGTTTGAGAAGGGAGTGCGGTGCTCGTATGAGACCCACTCCTTTTTTATGTTTAGGGGTATTAGATCCATGCAGCTCTCGAGGTTTATTCGAGTGGCGATGGCGAGGTCGGTATGAAGTTTATTGATGAAGCGGTTATAGAAGTTCGAGCAGGTAAGGGTGGTCCGGGCGCACGACACTTTCGCCGTGAAAAATTTGTTCCCCTCGGTGGTCCGGATGGTGGAAATGGCGGACGCGGTGGATCCGTAATTCTGCGGGCGGATTCAAACGTGCACACGTTACTAGACTTTAAGTTTCAGGCGGTGTGGGAGGCGAAGAGCGGAGAGGCTGGACAGGGAAGCCGTAAAGATGGTCGAGCGGGTGAGGATGTTGTTATCACGCTTCCGGTCGGCACCCAAGTCTTCGCCTATGATCTAGAGAATAAGGACCAAGGTGATTTGGTTGTGGATCTCGACGTCGAGGGACGTGAGTTCGTGCTCGCGAAAGGCGGACGCGGAGGAAAGGGCAACGCTTTTTTCAAGACCTCCACGAATCAGGCGCCAGAGCACACTCAACCCGGCGAGGCAGGTGAAGAGGGAGCTTTCCAGCTTTCCTTGAAGTTGGTAGCGGACGTGGGGTTGGTCGGGTTTCCGAACGCGGGTAAATCCACGTTGATATCTCGAATATCCGCCGCGCGCCCAAAGATCGCTGACTATCCCTTTACGACTCTCGTGCCGAACCTGGGTGTGGTTCAGGCCAAGGGCGGGCGGAGTTTTGTGGTCGCCGATATCCCTGGATTGATCGAGGGCGCTAGTGAAGGAAAAGGCCTGGGAATTAGATTTCTTAAGCACGTAGAGCGCACGAAGATTATCGCGCACCTGCTCGATTTGACGCAGCTGATGGAGAATGGCGAAGAGGCGGATCTCGAGGTTCTCTTTGACACTATAAATCGAGAATTACGCAATTTCTCAGAGGAGGTATCCGCCCGGGAGCAGATCGTGGTGCTCACGAAAGTGGATTCAGTTTCCTCAGAGGAGAGAGTCGAGCATTTTCGACAACGATTTGTGGCTCGAGGACTAACGGTCCACGTTATCTCAAGTGTCACGGGCGCCGGGATTGAGGAGCTCATAGAGATCTTCGCGCGGCGGGTATTTCCCATGGCCTAGCTCCGTGTCTTGGCGCGTCCCCCTAAAGGGCATGATGACTCCCCTCTCAGGCCGGATTTCCGCGAAGAACCTCCCGTAGGCTTATCGGACCGTTGTTTGGGGCTCGACCCCTTACGGGTTGAGGGAGTATCGTTTGTGACGTGAGTAAAAACCCTGGTGTCAAGCGCGCCGGATCTCACTCACGAAATGAAACTTACGAAAAATTAGACAGTCCCTCTGGCGCTCTCACATTTGAGTGCCCGCGGGCTTCTCAAACAGATAGGTCATGTCTCAAGGTTCGTCGCGATCGTTGCGTTTCTTTCAGTTGTTCTGTGTCGTCCTTGCTGGGGCGGTATTCTTCGCGCTGCGGCAGGAGTGTTTTGAATCGGAGGCCGCTGGAAGAGCGTGCCTAGAGGTTGTTAGTAGCCCGATCAAATGGATATCTGACTTCGGAACATTCATCCTTAATCGTCACTGGCATTTCGCGCGATACGAAATGGAGGTCGCCGCGGGCGCGCTCGGGCTCACGCTTTTGACGTTGCTCTGTGTCCGACGCTGTACTTGGTGGGCGTTTTTTTACATCGCCGCGCTCGCGCTCGCGGGCATGGGAGAGCTGTCAGCGCTCAGTAGAAAGCCCGACCTTACGTTATACTATCACTGTGGCGCGTTTGCGGCGGCCATCATCGCGTTTGTTCTCATGGTGTGGCGCGATTCATCGCGAGTGTCGACAGGATGGATAGACCCCGCGCGATCGGTCGCTAGGGTGTCTCTCTGGGAGATAGTGGTCGTAACGGCGATTATGCTGGTCACCTGTGCCACTCGTTTCTACCAGTTAAATCGACTTCCTTTTGGATATGATGGAGAGTCGTGCCCACATCGTTTGGTCTCTGAAACGTGGGATCGCATACTTGGACAAGAGGTTGGACTATTCGTACAGCAATCCTCGGGAATGTCATGGGTAGTCATCCACAAGCTATTTACCCGCCTGAGTGAGTCTTCGCTGTTCTATCTCGATCAGAGGCTTTTGAGCACCGCGATAAGCCTTTTAGGGTGCTTGGTATTCTACTTCTTTTTGCGTAACTTGCGAGGCCCCTTCGCGGCGATCACCGGGCTGGTTGTGTACGCCTTCGGCCCCCTGGATATCGACTGGGCACGGTTGCCGTTTATGCATCACCTACCGGTGATCCTCTCATTGCTAATAGCATGGGCGACTTTTCACGCGCTCAACGCCCGATCGTGGTGGAGCTTTATGCCTCTCGTGGCGCTGATACCCTGCACAAAGTTCGTGTATCCGTCGGCGAAGCTCGCTTCATTTGGCCCCCTCGCGGCGATGGTGGGCGTGTTTATATTTCAGCGGCCCGAGTGGCGTGGGCACCTCAAGAAGTTTAGCTTGCCGCTCCTTGGACTCGTGATATTCGTTGGTGTTCGTTCGCTCGTTCATTATGTGGTCACCGGGGAGACCACGTTTGTGCGGCCCTTCGACAACCCTTACCCATCTGACAAGATTGTCTCCCAAGCGGATCGAATCCGTCAGATGATGGAGCAGTCACTCTATTTCTTTTATGAGATTTTTTACGCGCCCGTGGCTCCGACACACTGGACGAATCACGCCATGGTGATGCCGGTGCGTTCAGTGTCATCGATCATCGCCGTGTTTAGCGTGATTGCCTTCGCGAGACTGCTGGTGATGATAAGGAGACCTGAGTCGTTGGTTTTTATCGCGATGATCGCGGGAGGACTAATCCCAGGAATGGCGACGGAGATTGCGGATCGTCGTATCGCGGTGAGTATAGTTCTATGTTTCGTGTTGGGAGTCCTTGAACTGAGCTGGTTTCTCGACGCTATCGTGGCGCGAGGTTCAAAGCTTTTGGCGAAAACGTACAAGCTTGCGATCCCTCTTTGTCTCGTGCTCGCCCTCGGGATTTCGCAGACCACGGCATTTTTCACACGCACACCGGGACGACCGATTCAGATGCAGGTTGGCGATACGGCGCTATCGCTACTCAAGGACGACACGCTTATCGTGTATCCCGCTGAGGAGCGCCGCTGCGAGATGTTTTACACGTTCTACGATCGAATGAAGGGGACTGAGGGATCAATCGCGTGGGCGACTGGAGACGATGGACCGCATAAAGCGCTTGATCAGCTGCGTCAGCCTCGACCGGTGCTCACAAGTTGGTATTATACGACGTCGGAGCTAATCCCTCAGATAGAGTCACTCAAGAAGCGGACATACTGGAAAAATTACCTGTTTATCTTTCAGCCAACGAAGGAACGGGAGCCATGGCGAGCGCTCTTAAAGGAGCTTTATCCGCAGGGCAAAGAGACCATTGTGGAGTACCCAAACACCAACCAGCAAAGAATGTTGTTTTTCGAGGTCGAGAATCCGCCTCAATCCTCACGTGAGCCACTGGCTCGATAACGAACCTCGGTCGTTTCCTCCCGGTTCCAGTAGCTTTGGTCGGCGATTCGCGACATCGATTCCGATTTGTATCGTCCAAGATACCAGGACCGGCGCAGCTTTGAGATTCTGCGGAGCATTCGCAGTCCGTGTCGCATGACTCGCACGCTCGATGGAGCCTGACGGCGAAGTCGAACAGGCACGCGTTTGATCTCTAAATTATATTTGAGCGCGATGTAGAGAAGCTCCACATCGCCAGAGAACTCCCTGTCACGGAGAAGCGGGAAGAGGGCGTCAGCCACATCTCCTCGAAAGCCCTTGATTCCGCACTGCGTGTCAAAGAGCCCTCCCGCCACCAAGATTCGCACGAATAACGTAAAGACTCGCGTCACCACGGAGCGTACGAAGCTTAATCGCTCAGCGTACTCAGATCCTGGAAGTGTTCGGTCGCCGATGACAACATGAAAGCCGCGACCTAGAATCAGGTCGGAGATATAGCGGATCGCCTCGAGCTCGTAGGGGATATCGCCGTCCGTGAATATGCGACACGCGCCTGTCGCCGTCCTCATCCCAGCGCATATCGCCCCGAACTTTCCGAGATTCTGGGGCAGGCGAATTACTCGTGCGTTTGAGAGACGCAATGACTCAAGGATCTCGGCGGTGTTGTCGGAGCTTCCATCGTCGACAAATATTATTTCGAAGCGGAGCGTGGGGAAGCTAGCAAGGTAGGTGTGCGTGAGCGTAGCGCTTTCAGCGGCGAAGGCAGAGGAGTTAAAGACTGGTACGACGAGGGATAAGTCCATAGTTGTTGGGAGGCTCGTATCAGTCGTTGCTACCTTACGGACGTCTGAATGCCATCGCTTCGCCTGATGCGGATAATCCATCACATTGATATCACATGATAAGATGCGCTGACTGCCGCAAACATTGCGGATTCGTCGCGGATTTATCGAAAACAGTCTGCGTTGCTTGCAACGCTAAGCTCCTGAAATAGGTGAGATCGCCTCCTTGTTATCACAAATACCGTTCTGGAAGCTGTGGGTGGCCGTGATGTCTTGAAGTTGACCGACTTCCAGAGGGCTCTCCCGCGCGATTCATCCGCGAGGGACAATGGCAACAGACCTCTCCGCCACGGCTCGATAAGCCCTCAAGCCTTAAACGCTCGGTACGCCACCGTCCTGCTCACTAGCAGGGTGGTAAAAAATGATTTCCTGCTGCGCATTTCGATAGTTTGACTGCAACTTCGTTGGAGCCGACGAAAAAATCCTCAACGTATCTCAGAGGATACGCCTCCGGTTTTTTGCGATCTCCGCCTCGTTTCGTCTAAACTCTCAAACCGCTCGCGACGGAACCTTTTTTCACCACCCTGCCAGGCCGTTTGCCAGCTCTTATCGGAGAGATACATCTTCTACATTTCTCTCACTTTGATTGTCACTCCTTATTCAATGAGACGCCACGACGCCTCTCGTCGCGTGAGCCTCACGCGGCGCGCTGGCTCGTTATACTTGCGCTAGTGCCGATAGGGAGATGAATGATAAGCTCTGTCGCGAAACCTCCCGACGGCGGTTGATTGAAGAAGCTAAAACGTGGATCCACATCAGACGAACACGCGAATGACGTTTTGGCTTCAAGTGCTGGCGTTTTTTTCGATCTCGTTTGTATACGTGCTTTTGCGCGGTACTGAGACCGTCGCTGATACACTGATGCCGTCAATGCTGGTGCCCAACATCGCGCAAGGATACGGAATCGACCTGTCGCGTATGCGTGTTGGGATAGATCTGTTGAAGGATCAGCCTTTATACTACTGGAGCACTCCAAGGCACGGCTTGGTCGGCATATACCCCATTGGAATGGCGATTCTTGTCGCGCCTCTCCAAGCGTTTCTCTGGGCACTAGCCTACTGCCTAGGCATGGAGGTCTCCGTTGTCAGTCCGCAGTTCGCTCAGACCAGGTTCATACTCGAGAAACTGACGGCCTCGTGTCTAGCGGCGGTTACGGCTCTCTACGTCTATAGATCACTGCGTGCCGTGATACAGCGAGGATTCGCGATATGTATCGTATCACTCTACCTCGTGGGCTCGAGCTCTCTGAGCCTGTTAGCGCAGGGCTTATGGCAGCAAACAGGCGTTAATCTGCTCACAAGTATGTTGCTGTATTTTCTGTTATCGGGTCGTGAACGTCCGACCATGTCACGCGAGGTCGCTTTCTTCGCGGCTATTGGATTTCTGTTCGCGGTACGACCAACCGCCATAGTATGGAGCGTTTTTTTCGCTTCCGTATATTGGAAAGTCTATGGGAGACCGTCGATTACGGGAGTTCTCTCGGCGGTGTTCGCCGCCCTTCCGGCTCTTGTGTGGAATATCACTATTTTCGGCCGTCCGCTCGGAGGTTACGCGACCGTGCGTTCGGTTGTGTTCGATTTGGATCCTGGTCAGTGGTTATCTCGTCTCGCCCTTATCTTATTTTCCGCCCATAAGGGATTATTTGTGTTTAATCCGGTCTCCTTTTGGATCGTCCTCCTGTGGTTTTATCGTAAGCGGCTAGAAGGTAGGCTTCAGTTTATAGTGGTAGCTCTTCTATGCGCGGAGCTGTGCAATCTCGCTCTCTGCGCGACCAATCCGACGTGGCACGGCGGTCGAGGATTTGGCCCAAGGTACATGACGGAATCGCTGGGTGTCCTGTTCGTCCTGTCCGCTATCGCTATCTCTCATGTAAGAGAGCGGTTTCCGCGAACTACGACACTTGGATTCACTGTTGTCGCTTTGTACTCCGTCGCGCTTAATGTCTTTGGGGCGATAGGCTCCCGATTGGACAGTCAAGCGCTGGTCGATCTGCATCAGCGTATGCTCCTGCCCTAGCCACCTTTCGCGCTCTCTTGAGTCGCCGGGACGCGCTTCATGATGCTAAGCGGTTTGTTCATCGTAGCGATGGGGCATGTAATCGTGACCATGGAGATCATCTTCCACTCCGGAGAATTCACCGATGATTCCACACGCCGAACAATCGGCTCTGGGCATATCGTGGAGGCTAGCGCGATGGAGTCGTCGTTTGAGTTAGTGTTGTGAATAGTCTCGATAATTAAAAACGTGATGTTCTTCCAATTCTCCACCGAAAGAGATTCCTCGAGTTGATTCGAGAGTTTTGTCCAGGTGTATGGCAAGCTCGTTGATACCTCCGCGCTGTCGATTTTGGGTTCAGCGAGGAAAAGCTTCAGTCCGCCATTAGAGATGGGGATGTAGAGGTTTGGTCGGGCGCGCTGACTCGTGAGATGATCGAGCATGAGGTAGAGGAATTTTCCTGGCTCGTATCCGCCACCGAGTCCAGCGATTACGACTGTCCCGGGTGTGATCGCCTGCTCAATCTCTCTCGCCATTTGTATCTCAGGGGGAGGCGCGTATTTGAAGTTCACTCCGGAGAACCAGAGAAAGGTCGAATAGGTCGTGAGAGCGAGGAGCGCGCTTACAGCGAGTGTTGATCCCACAAAGCCGCCGACTTTAAGTCTACACTGCTTGAGGTGTGTCAGGATAAACGCGAAAGCGATACCGGCGAGGATGTCGAGGAGAGGATAGACTGTCGACATACGCTTGGGATAGGCGTGCTCAGAGAGAATACCCGGAAGCACGGCCGCCACAAACCATCCGCATAACACCGCGGACTCGAAGCGTCTGCGCTGTCGAATCAGAATGGCCGCCGCGACGACGCTCAGGGAGGCCACAAACCAGGGAACGGAGCGAGGTAAGAGTGGCGGATTATAAGGTAGCCACTCTTGATGAAACAGGTAAGGCACCTTAAAGAAAACGCCCTGAATGAAATCCCAAAAATGACGAAGGGATTTGAGCGCGACAAAGAGCGCCATTTGCCACGCGGATACAGGCTCACCCTCAGATCCCCACAAGGCGCGCGGACCGGTTAGGGTAAATGGATTAAGGAATTTTATCTGACCATCGACGGGATAATAGCTTAAGGGGAGTCCGATCGCCCACAGCGCGACACCAAGCGCGATGACAAAAAGTTGCGCGCGACGGAGAGGAAAAGAGCCTTGATTGAAGACAAATGACACGACGATCGCGATCAGTGGGATCGCCACGGCTGACTGTCCAGATGGGTATTGATGCCAAGACAGTCCCATCATGGCGGCGACCGCGATCGCCCACGATAATTTCTTTGTTTCCGCCGCTCGGAGAAGAAAGAAACACATCAGTAGCGTAGGCCATGTCGTGACGCCGTGCGGGTGAACGTCGGTGCGACTCCAGCCGATATGCAGACAGTCGAGGGAGAACAGCGCCGCCGCGAAGAGGCCCGCGCCTCTGCCGGCTATCCGATTGGCGAGAAGGTAAACAAGAGGAATCGTGGCGATCCCAACGAGCGCCGATGAAATTCTTAATGCGTGAAGGTTCACGCCAAAGACTGAGGTAGTGAGATAAATCGGCAGATAATAGAGAATGCCAAGGGGAGCCCAGGGGCCAGCATATCCTTTATTCGCGTAAAGAATGCCCATAGGCGATGTGGCGCCGGCTGAATAAAGCGCGAGCTCACCTTCAAAGGTGTTAAGGTGATGATTAATTCCGTAGGTCCGAAACAGAGTCCCCAGAACAATAACGATAAAAAGTCCCCAAAACTCGGGTCGTCTGAAGTGTGTCGGGTTGGCTCGAGTGTTATCGAAGTTGGGCGCGTTTGGGTCTCTATAGGAGAGCCATATGAGCAGCAGCACAAGCGAATACCCACTGACGCCAACGTATAGCGCCGCTCGATATGATAAATCCTGAGTTTGAGCGACTCCGAGCCGCGTGACGAGAGAGAGCCGAAGACTTTCGTCGATTAGTATGAGCTGGGTGAAAATCGCGATGGCGACCGAGATTAAAAAGAGTCCGCGTGACGCGCTCCTGGCCAGTAAGGCGAAGAATATGATTATGCCGATCGAGGCGCCGGCGGTCCGCATCACAAGCTCGCCCGCGTGTGTGGCTAGGTAGCGTCCGCCCTCTGAGACCCAGGAGACGTATGGAGAGAGTGCATACAGGCTGCGGTTACCCGCGACCTCGTCCAGATGAGCCAGTGAAAACAGGACGCACATCAATAAGCCGGTGATGGCGAGCAGCAGGGGGAAGAGACTCTTTTTCATGAATAAATGTCGAACTAACAAGACCTTATCTCATGTCAGAGTTTCATTCAGCTCACACGAGGGGGCAATCCGTATTCTTAGAGGGAGAGCGACTATGAGCACTCTACGTGTTTACAAACTACGCGTTGCTCGGGATATCTGACGGATCCGATAATGTATTGCCTAGAAGGGAGAGAGGCGAGGATAATGCCTTGGCATATCAGTATCTTAGTCTATCGTTAGGGCTATCTCATGAACTCATCCACCTCGTGTTCAACTGTTTCTTCAGGTGGGTATTTACGACGAGTTCGAGGATGGATTTCGCGAAGCGACCTCTCCCGAGCTGATGTTTGCATGGCGAGTCTGGTTTTGTGTGGCTATCTTTTTGTCACATTCTTCAATCTGGCTGGGTTTCCGCCGTATTTCTTCTGTGATGAGGCTATCGCTGGCGTAGACGCGCAGTCCATGTGGGAGACGGGTAAAGATCACCGAGGATACCCTTGGCCGATTCTTTTTCACGGGCTTGGAGAGTACGCGCTCTCGCTTTCTGTCTATCTCCAGATACCGTTTGTAGTGCTGCTCGGACTAGACGAGATCGCGGTTCGTTCGCGCGCCGCCGTGATGAGTGTTGTGGGAGTGTTCTCGCTCTCAATGATTTTCTCGTTCGCTCGTGGATCCTCTCGCTTCTGGCTGATTCCAATTTTTCTGGCGAGTTCGACGTTTTGGTACATCCACTCCAGAACTGGCTTTGAGTATATGGATGCCGTGGTCTGCTATTTCTCCGGGGTCGCGGCGTTTCTCTACGCTTGCAGGACCGGTAATCGGCGTTGGAACCTGATAGCGGGTGTCGTCTTTGGGCTTTGCTTCTATGCCTATACACCTGGACGAGGGTGGGTAGCTTCGCTCTTCGGGGTTCTGGTGGGGCTCGCGATTATTGATCGCCGTATCGCGTGGCGAGGATTGTTCACCACCATGACGAGCTTCGCCGTGGTGTTGCTACCTTTCTTGTGGTTGCAATACGCGCACCCTGAAATAACGATGCAACGCTTTCAGGCGATTCGAGGAGAGCGCATTTATACGCTTCCTCTCGCCCAGGTTGTTCAGCATACGGCCTTGAACTACGCCTCGGTGATAAATCCTTACTACTGGTTCTTTAAGTTGGAGAATCTACACGCGCGTCACAGTCTTCCAGGATTCCCCTTGATACCAGTTTGGTTGTTCCCTCTATGGATTGTGGGAGCGCTGAATCTCCTGTGGGGCTGGAAGGATCTGACGAACCGAGTTGTGCTTTTGGTGATTCTGACGATACCTGTCACAGCGGCGTTGTTTGAGATCTCAACGGCACGGTGTTTCCCGGTTGGTGTTGGATACGTCTTGTTGTGCGCGTATGGAGCGGACGTTCTGTTGCGGAGGCTGCCAACATGGCTCTCACTCCTTGGGGGACTCTCGATGTGCGGATATGTAGGCTGGCTGTTTGTGTTCACGCAAACGAAAGCGCTCTACGCATATCCAGTATACGGTATGTACGGTATTCAGTATGGAGCTCGTCAATTGTACGACTGGGTTCGAGAGAAGTCGAAGACCGAGACCGACATTCGAGTGATCAACGCGACGTTTAACTCAGGCGAGACTCTGCGGCAATTCTATCTAATGCCTGAAGATCGCGCGCGTGTCGCTATTATCGAGCCTTTACGCATCTGTCAGGGGCGAGATGAATGGAGCGACTCAACGCTCTTTATCTTCCCGGCATTATGGTTTGAGACCGCGCAGCCGGGAACGTGCCCTCCATTTCAAAGAGAAGTGGTGGAGCTCCTGCGCGATCCGAAGGGAGAGCCGCTTCTAGAGGCGATACGACTTAAACACTCACCGGCTGTCGATGAATGGTTCGCCAACGTCAAGCGCGAGCGACTTAAGCTAAAAGTCGATCAAGTCGTTGTAAACGGCGTGAAGGCGTCGTTTGAACACTCGAAGATCGCCTGGGGAACAATTGAGGGCTTCTTCGATGGAGACTCCGGGACTCGGGCTAGAACCGATGACATTAACCCCGGGATCTTCGCGCTTCGTTTTGCTCCGGTTCCGGTGGACGAGATGTCCGTCCGTTTGGATAATACGAACACGGCGCGTGTAAAAGCGGAGGTTTTTCGAGGCGGCGCCTGGCAGGAGCTCGCTGAACGTGACTTTTCTCGAGCTCGGGGGGATTCCTCATTACTCACCTTTAAGATTGCTCAAGGCGCTATCGAAGGAGTTCGATTAACGGTGCTACTGACTGATGGCGGTGATCACGCGTCAGTTCACTTGGCCGATATCATGCTAAAGACCAAAGAGAGTAAGTAGCCGTCTATCCTATCAATAAGGCGCGCGCGGCTGAAGGGAAACCTCGTGCCTGACTGGTGGGAGAGGCGTTGCTTTTTGACTACGCGCGGTCCCGTCACGAGAAAAACTCGCGCAGGATCGTTGTGAGCTTAATTCCATAGCTCTGATCGAGTGTCGCGTCGCTTCGTTCGCCCTGGAGTCTGACGACGGTAAAGTACGGATTGTTCTTAGCGAGAGAGGCGAGCTCAGACGCAGGTAAATTGTCCCGACAATCTTGAATTATAACGTCGCAATTATTTTCAAATGATCCGTGGGTCGCGTATCCGTAGGGACGTCGATAGAAAAGATTACTCATACCGCTAGGTTTTAAATAGGTGTGCCAGCTTGAATCCGGGGGAGTGCCCGCCAACTCGGGATATGACGGCTCCTTCTCGAGCGAATTCCGAACCCCCTCGCATACCTCGCCGATCGGAGTGAATAACCGCTTTCGATGGTCGTCACTCAGTCTGCTCACCGCATGAGGTAGTTCGGCGATTTGTCGCGCGGAGGCTTTAATCTTTCCGCTCCATATGATGTGTCTAAACTCACCGATCTGCCCGACAGTGAACAGCGGCTGCTCTCCCCGCGACCCTGGACAGAAGTGGCGCTTCATGAAATCGCTGGCGATCTGTTCCAATCGAGTTTGATCTATCGCCGACGCGCCAAATCTGAGCGGGTTTTCTCGAATCCACTGTTGCGCTATCGCTGATGCGAACTCAACTCCTGTGTTACTATACCGAATATACGTGGAGGGGGCATTCAAGGCCGGCTCTCCACGCGCGACCTGCTCGGCTATGACGTCGTCATTGAATGGTGTGCCGCTTGTGTGGTTGAGAAACTGTCTAAGGGTCCGCTTCCCCCATTCCTGTTCAATCCCGATAATAGAGGGCTGCCACGCCGTAATTGGATAGAGCTCGTGTAGTGGTCTCTTGACCAACGTCTCGACTGGCTTATCGATGTTATCCCATAGAAGATCTCCCATCGTGTCGATCAGAAAGAGCGTGAAGATCGATTTGCTCGTGGACTGTATATCGATTGTCTTATCGAAGTGATCAAGACCAGCCCTGCAGAATCGAGCTATATCATAGGAGCCCCTAGCGTCTGTGTATTGGATTAGCGAGACGTCCGCCCCCGAGACTTCCAGTTCTTGAAGATATTGGGCTATCGCCGCCTTGTTGGCGTTGTGCGGCAGGTACGCCTCGCCTGGAAAGTCGAATAGGTTTTGGTTCGTGAGTTTTTGCCGCGCTACGTTCTCAAGACGTATGCTCTGAGACTGTGACTGAGAGGTAAACATAGGGTAAAAGTCTACCACGGCGTCTCATCGAGCCAAGCGATTCTGAGTCCTCAACAGTGAATGACACTTATTCGGATTAGTTGATTTTGATAATTAGTGGACCAAGGCAGGCAGTATCTGAAGGGAGATAAACGGCGCTTACGAGCCGGAGGGAATCGAGCTACGGAAAGTCGCTAAAGTTCCCTTTTGTCCCTATCGAACAGTCACGGCGATAGCGACAGTGTCACCATTGATGTCCTTGATGTCCTCAACAAGCGCGTTGGGATGCGCTTGGCGAATCTGGGGAATATCGATCTCTTGACGCTTGGTTTGAACGAGGAAAACGGTTGGACGCGCCGGGTTCGCCGGTAGCGTATCGTCAAGGACATACACCTCTTGCATATCGAAACCGTGTATATATGGCAGCATCACGCTAAACGATGGCACGTGTCGAAAGCTCCACGTTGGCTCTCCGCTCGCTAGCCAGACGTAGAGTGGTTCAGGGCCAGTGCTGTTTATTTTTCTGGCGATGGCGACCATTGGCTGCGCGAGAAGTCGTCTGCCTAGAGCGGACTCGTAGTTCACGTATCGAGTGAAGTTCGTGTACGGAGACACAACCACCAAAGCGCACGCTGATAGGGCGAATAATCCCCAAAATAGCCGCCGGCTACCGAATTGGAAGAGGTTGTGAATCCCCTCGAGCACTCGGCCAATCAAGACACACACGATAGGCGCGGTTGGTAATAATCGCGTGTACCAGGGAGGACCGATCGCCCATGCTCCGCAAACCAGAAGAGTAATCGATAGAAGCGACGCTAAAAGCAAATTAAGGGACAACCCTTCAATAATCAGTATCGCCAGACCGCAGGCGAACAGAATCGCCTCGATCGAGTTAAATCCTGGCGACATCGTTCCCTGAGAGCTCCGATCGTACTCGTTAAAAATCCATCCCAGACTGCGATAGAAAAGCTGCACGGTTGGATTCTCCGCGACGGCTTGGAACCAGGTGCCTTGCCAGCGAATACCAGTTAACGATTCCTGAGCGCGTGGCATGAGTCTCTCAGGATGGGTCTGCCACATGATGATAAAGGGAGCGAGCATGAGAGCGAATCCGATCGCTCCCGCGAGTAGGTGTGGAAGCTGTTTAACTTGTGTCACCGGATAACGGAGCAACACCAACACATAAAAGCATCCAACAGCGGTAAGCCCCACACGAGCGACTGGCCATTGGTAGAAAGAAAAGCCACACACAAGCCCTGTTAAAAGCCACAAGGATGTACGTTTGTGCTTCAGCGCGAGCGCGAACAACGCGAGTCCCCAAAGGGCGGTTGTCGCTGACGAGCCGTTTGATTGCAATCTGCCGAAGTGAATGAACGGCACATTTCCGGCGAGGATCAGCGCGGCCCAAAATCCGACTCTCTGGTTTCGATACACGCGTCCGAGGAGATATACGGCGAAGATCCCGGAGATGTTAAACAGGGAGTTTCCAACTCGGTATCCGAGCGGAGTCCAGCCGCCAACCAGCAATCCAATCATCTCAGGGATCGTCCCAATGATCGGCGCCGGCACGTACCCCCAATCCCACCCCCCGAATACCTTTCCCTTAAGGAATTGCCCGGCGAAGAACGTGTTTAGGGTGAAATCGAAGTGGCAGTTATAGGGAACGTCTGTAAGTTTGTAGAAAAATGTGACTACGCCGACAAGCAGTGGGGGGATGAAGAATATCGCCTCGTCGCGGATAAATGAGCGTATCGCGTGTCGGCACTCAAGAGCCTCACGCACGATGATTCCGAGCGCCAGAATTAAGCCCGCGCAGAATACACCCTCTCGCTCGCCTATAAGCGAGCGGTCAATTCCTAGCGTGTAGAGGTAGCCAGCGAGGCACGCTATCGCGGAGAGTGGCGCGATTACGCTCCACGAGAAGCGGGGCGCGGGTAGGCGTATCATGGTGGAGAATCGATCAGGCTCATCATCCCCAGGGAAGCGACGGCGCCAACTCTCCACCGCCACGGCCACAAGGAAAGCGCCGATAAGATACCCGGGGAGCCACGCCTCACGGCCGAGTCCGCTAAGGAGCTTCTGATGCGATGTCACGGCGAGATAGAGCCCCCCTGAGATCGCGATAAGGCTGAGCGCTCGACCAAGATTCTTTCTCCACGATGAAATCGATATCGAGGAAGAGGTGGGCGCTTGGATAGAGACTCTTCGCTCTGGTCGCGCGAACAGCACTGTCGCTGTTAGCCAAAAAAGTGTCCCCACGAGGGCTGGGACTGTCCAGGTTAAAAACGAGCGCCACTTAAAATCAACCTTGCTGTGACCGAAGAGCTTATCCTCCACCCCTGGCCACGATAGTGGCAAAGGGAGCTCGTGCGCTAAGACGATATGAGCTGAGTCTGAAGTGAGCCCCATGGCGAGAGGCGGATTAACGAACTGAAAACTACTTAGATTCTCGCCAGAACTTGAAAGGTGTGTCGTCGCTCCCTCGAGGTTCGTGTGGATGAGACCACCCGCGTTATCGGGAGCTACTCGAAATGACGCTGGGGTGTGGAATGCCTGCGCGGGAATGAACGTGTTTCCTTCGATCTTGCCTTGGATCACGGTGTTGAATCCTAGTCTCCACAAGTACACGGAGGAACCGAGTGTGGCCACAAAGCTGGGAGGTAGCTTTTCCTGCTTCGGCATCTCTTGTATCGAGAGGTCAGCCCATGAGGAGTCACGCGGGTCAAATATCCTCACGCTGTTGGAAGGCGATGTTCCGTCGGGTCGAGCAAGAAGGAGTCTTCCATCGGGAAGAGGAGCCGCGGAGCTAAAAGTAGTGGGCGAGGTGGGGGCTTTCGCGATGATTTGCGCCGCCGAGCTGGAATCGAGTTTTACGAGAGCTCCCGCTCTGTCGACGACAAGCAGTGAGTTGTTATCTTGAGGAAATACCGCGACAGGCTCCGTGATCTCTGGTCCTAGCTTCCATGTATGGCGAAGAGTGTATTGATCGCCATCGCGCGCTAGCGACGTAATCTCTCGGGCGCCGGCATCACCAACAAGGATTCCTCCCTCGGGAGTGGTTGTTATCGTCGCAGGGCTTTTAAATCCCCTAAGTCTCATTTCTGTTCGACCCTCGCGGTCAAGAATCGCGATCTGTCCGCGATTATTCGGGTCGCGGGGCTTGATGTCGATATAGCGCGTTTGCGCGGAGGTTTCTGTAGCGATGAGTGCCGCGACGCACGCCGCGAAGTTTCGCGCGCGAGAGAAAAAAGCCCCCGTTCTAGCTTTCTTGGAATTGGGCTTGTTAAGAGAAAGATATCGCATCATGCCAAACGTCACGCCCAACACTACCAAGATATGCCGCGTTTCGCGAGGTAATCGCGCGCTGCGTCTACCCGAGGATTTCGGCACTCATAGAATCGATAGAAAGCAAGCGCCGCGGAGAGACCGAATACCTTGCGCGAAACTCGCTCGAAAAATATCCTGAGTACGGCATCAATCTCGGCGGCGGTATTTACATGCTCGTAACGCATCATCGTGTTGTACTCGAGCCCGTAGCGTTTTTTGAACTCATACCCGCAGATCCGAGTGGCGAGGTTCCACAGTACAGTGCCCTCGTTCGGTATTCCTACTCTGAGAGACCCGTCGGATTTGAGTAGGAGGACCGCTTGAGCGATGACAACGGGAAGATCCATGATGTGCTCGAACACCGCGATGCTCGTAATTCGGTCGTAAGGACCGCTATCCTTGGCTTCACTGATATCATCAAACACGTTGCGTAGACGTTCTCGTCCGGGAGAGCTCTCATAGAGGACGCGAAACGGCTCTACGATGTCATACGGACCGATGACGGGCTCGAAGGGGAGCTGGTTTAGCGTTCCCGCTCCTATTTCAAGTGTTGAGAGTTTTGAGGTCGGCGTGAGATCCGCGGCGACTCGGTAGTGCATCCAGCTTTCCAGTCTTTTTGAGAGGGAGCCGGTCGCGTATTGCCCGTTACGACTGCCGAAATAGTGTCGCTGATAGATCTCGCGATAAGCCTCGGGAAGCTCGATCCTGGTCTTCGGGAAGAGTGAGAGAACTGACTGATTCATAATGACCTCGACTACTCGATTTAGATGAGTAGATGTCTCCGCGGAGATTCGGAATACGGGCTAATCTAGCGTGTGTCTTACGCTTTCGCATCCAGATTCATGGCAAGTTTGATATGGGCAAGCGCCCGCGCGCCCGTTGGGATAGTGTTTTACGAAAGTGTTACCGGATAGCTTTAGCAGGGTGGCGAAAAATGGTTCCGTCGTGAGCATTTCGAGAGTTTTGACGAAACGAGGCGGAGACGACGAAAAAACCGGAGGCGTATCCGCTGAGATACGTTGAGGATTTTTTCGTCGACTCCAACAAAGTTGCTGTCGAACTATCGAAATGCGCAACAGGAAATCATTTTTCACCACCCTGATAGAGGCTGGAGCGCGACAATAGCTAATACAACGTTCTGAGTGTGGTTGACCTTCACCGAAAGCTCCCTGTTTTGCTTTCGGTATCCGGGATACTCCTGAGCGATAGAGGGGTCGTTTGGCAGAGTTATAATTAGGCCAGGCTTCTTAGTGTCCGTTGAGGCCAGTGGGAGTGGTTGCGAGTTATGGACGCGTTGCCAGTTTGGCAGGAAGTATTGGAGGCAGGGTAAAAAGTTTTCAATCGCTTTTTCATCGGCTCTGTTCGCTATCCAGGCGTCGGAGTAGGGGGTAAGTCCCAGCGAGGGGATCGCGTTAATTATCTCCATCGCGACGGCCTCACGGCCTTCGGGTGCTCGAGAGGGATGGAGGATTGGCTGGGTTTTGTACGTAGTCACCAATGGCCAATATAAGCCTACCGCTAAAGCGAGAATACAGCAGCGACCGATCCACGGTTTGCGGTCTAATGGTTTGAGGAGCCATAAGAGACACCGACTCATGACATACAGGATCGCGGGAATGATGATAAGCGATCTGTAGAGCGCGAACGGAAGCTGCGGCCCTATCTTTCCATGAAGATTAGCCGCGGACCATATCACGGGAAAACACCAGCCGGTTAAGATCAACGGCACGAGTCCGCCACGTAACGACAGCGCGAACAGCGCCGCTATCACGGTCGGGACCACCAACTCGGCGGGTGTGAACACTGGTTTAGAAAACGAGAGGGTGTAGCCGAGTGCTTCTTGAAAACTCGCGAACATCTGATCAAATGGGATTTGCTTTGATCGTAACGCGCGGGGACGAATGAGATACATCGCCACGCCCACGACGATGGAGTTGAGCAAAATGGCTGATACAAGAGCCGCTACATCTTTATCACGTCGTATAAGAGCGCGAGCGAGCCAGAGTCCTAGCAGAAGCCAGAGCAAGACCACGAGGGCGAGTCCGGACGTGAATGACGAGGCTAGAAGTCCGATGGTCCACGCCGCCGTGAGGGCGCTACTCACTGTAGGACGCGCCGCGAAAAGGAACACGGCGCCGATAGCCCATAATCCGTAACTAGTGCTCGAGATAGCCATCTCGAAGAAGCGTGAGATCTCACAAAACATTGGATACGAGAAGAGGGCGGTAGCCGCCAGGCTCGCCACCGCGGAAGCGTGACGCTCTTTTATGTGGAAACGTCGAATGCCGGCGAAAAGAAAGAGAGCCCCAAACAAGATCGGAAATGAGAAGCCCGCTCGATACGCCCAGGGGCTAATCCCAAAGATAGCGGTGGGAATAAGGTTGAGCGTTATTGAACGCGATGGATATGAGGTCCAAAATACGCTCGTATAGGCGAGGTCAGCCTTTTTCATTTGCGCGTATGTGTCGTGTAATTCGGATAGTGATTCGGTGTTAAGGAAGGCGTACGAATCGATGTACCAAAAACAAAATGGAACCGCGACGACCAGGGGGATCAATCCCCACAGCGCGCCGCGGCGAAGATCGGCGGCGACCGCCACGAGATACTGCCAGCACAGGTAAGAGAACGCGAAGGCGCCAAGCGCGAACCAGAGGTACGCCGCCACTTGGGAGAATACTCCCCCGACAGCGAATGCCAAGATCTCGAGGATAGAGAGAGCCACGAGCGCGGCGCAGACCGCTAGAATGCCGCGGCCCTCGGGGGCATACTTATCTTGTTCGTAGGGAAGGGACGGAGTGAGAAAACGCGCACGAAATTTATCTAGCATGATTCGCCTCTGTTTTTCACGCTCGACGCCACACTATTCGCGAGTCAGGATCCCTCGCCTACGAGAGTGATCCATTCACCATCGTTCCGTACTAGAGGTTCGGATACTGGATGTAATCAGCGAAATAGGTGCGTATTGAGTGATAACTAAAAACTAAGACCGCCGCCAAGAGCGCTAGTCGTGGTATCCACCGCGCTTTCTCAGGTAAGAGCTTATTCACGATATCCACAGGCACGCTGGCGCCGAGGAGCACGAGAAACATATCAGCTGGAACTCCTAATAGCATTCGATTGGGTGTGATTCCCGTTGTGACGAGCAGTGGAACCCATGACCATACTGACCACGCGAGTACGATCAGGTATCGCTGGCGAGTGATGGCGTGAATCAGGCAGCTGACGACACCCAACGCCAGGAGCGTTAGAATGTAGGGGCTAAGGAACTGCCATGTCGTGCCCAAACGAGTGGCGAGATATCGATGATTAAAGAAACGCCTGCCGCTCGTATAGAATTGGGAGAGATCGGAGACTCGCTGTGGGATCATCTCTGACATGAGTGAGCTGAGTCGATGCTCCACCTTGATCTTATCTGACTCAAATCCTTCTTTGACGGTCTGATCGGTGATTAAGAACTGCTCACCGCGAGCGGAGATAAAGATGAGAGCTTGGTCGAGATTTCCACCTTGAGTGAGCGCTAGGCCGAGCGCCACCATCATGCCAGCGGTCGCGCCAAGCGGAATGAGATGGGTTTTTCTGAAGTCTTTGGATGACAGGAACTTCCACGCTATCCCGATTAAACCGATCAGGCAGTAGTAGCGGACTGTAGAGTAGAAGAAAGGGACGAGAAACAGCGTCAAGGCGAGGGGCCGCCATGCGCGTTTATTGTTCTCAAACGCCACTGAGAACCCGAGCAAGATAATCGCTAGCGATAGAGCCAGTGTTGGCCCTATGTAGCCGCCGGTGCGACTGAATCCGATGACCGACTGATGCGCGCCGACGAGAATCGCGGCCGGCAGAGCGAGGTCGGCGCGAAAAAAGCGTCGAACGATCTCCGCCATCAGCACTGGCGCGAACGCGGAGAGTAATACGTCCGGCAGACGGTACGCGAATAGTGATTTCCCAAAAACGCTCAGACTGCCCTGAATGAGGTATAACCAAAACGGGGAATTGATTGACTGGTTGCTGTCATTCGGACGCATACTGAGGAACTCATACCGCAGGTGCTTCCATTCTCGGTCAAGGGTGGGAAGGTAGAAGTCGACCCAATTCTCAAATAGCTCGAACTTCTCGGGGACGGAGCTGAGCCACAGCGAGTAAACGATTACGAAGCCAAGGTAGAGACAGATATTCTCGATTGCTCGACGCGAGAGAGATGAAAATTTAAAGATAGCTGGTATCATGGGCTTTTTAATCGTGTAAAAGGCGATAGTTAGTCATTCTTTCCCATCCTGAGATTACGCAAGGGGTTGGTTCGCGGCAATCCTAAACATTTACGCTGTTCGCTCGTGTACCTCGGAAGACTAATCGTGACATAGATCGTTTAGGGTTATTTTTCGGCGTGAATATCGAGCGGACTCGATGTCAAGGAGAAGCGGAAAAGCCTGTACCTCGGTATAGAACTCGATCCGAATGGGGTAGTTGCCGGGCGAGTCAAATCGGATCTCTCGCTCAGCTCCGACGCGCCACTCATAGTCTATCCACTTGTCTACCAGAGTTCTATCGCCGACGCGCATTCGGATGTTCCGTTGCCCAGTGATAAAGAATCTGTAGCGTCCCGCCTCGGGGATCTTGATAAATCCATCGAATGTGGCCCCCACTGACTGTCCGGGATTGGGAACTTGAAAGCCTCCCGGGCCGTACTCATGATGGGGGATGTCTACCTCTGGCGCGCTTACTTGCTTAGTCAGTAATGGGTCGTTGAAGTAGGTCCGCGACAGCCCCGGTGTGGCGCATGGGCCAGTAGTCATCGGAGGTCCAGCTTTGGGGACGAGTGTCAGCGAGAAAGGCGCGCCATTCACCATCACGGCGTACAAATTACTGAGGTATACGTTAGCCAGCAGAAAGGGGAGGAAGCAGATTGTGGGAACTCGACTCGGCGCGAGAACTCTACTCGTGAGCAAGATGGCGGGCATCGCCGCTGAGAATACAAGGTCCCAATCGAGATACGGTCCGAAGTCGAACTCCCATCCGAGCAGAAAAATAAGGTCCGCGAGGAGGTAGCCGAAGCACCAGATGTCGAGACTGCTGGGTTTGCGCCACATCGTGATCAGGCGTAGGAGGCCGAAGGGAAGAAGGACACCCCCCGCGATTACCAGGGAACGTAGATACGGTTCCCAATGCGCTCGAGAGGTAATGGTTCCAAGCGCCACAAACATCTGTCGATTGCCACCACCTGTGACATTACCGTAGTGACCTCCACTAATGTGGTTGGGCTCGACGTTGAAAATGTACGCGACAAACGCTCCCAGAAGTCCAAAGTAGACCACGGAGCCAGTCGTAAGCCGTAGCGCTCGGTTGACGAGGGTGCCGCTTGGAGTAATCAGGCCCAGCGCCAGCGCGGGAAAGAGAAATCCCACTCGCCCATGCATCGCCGTGGATAGCGCGAGAGTCGCGCCGCAGAGGCAGGTGTTTATGTACGAGGGATTCGCCAAGAACGCTAGGGTGGCCAGGATCCAGAGCTGCTCAGCTGGAAGCGCGAGCGGAGGGTTTTCGATGTATCCGTAACAGAGGAGTGACACCCCCGCTGTTAAGAAAAGAAGTCTGTGCAGGAGTCGTCTCGTTGGCGCCAGCTGAGGAAAGAGTCTTAAGGAGACCTTAGCGATCAGGAAAACGTAAAGTACTCCTCCAGCGCGAGTGCTCCACGCCACCGCGTCTTTCGCGCCAATATTAAAGGGCTCGTGAAGTAATCGGAAGAACCAGTAGTGCGTGAGAGAGGCGAGCGGCTCGCTCATGTGGTACCGAGCGCGGACGCCATCGATGACCTGTCCCGCGTCACCAAGGGAGTCGGCGAACGTGAGGGTCAGAATTGGTAATGAATGAGTAAGGGTAAAAATCCACGGTGAGTCGTTTAATCGAGCCCAGGCTGGAATGACGCTTAAGAGGCACAGGATCGTCAGTGGTAGGCATACCAACAGAAAGTCAGGGGAGGTTAGTGACGCGGTCGCGAGGCCATGCGAAACGACAGCTGAGTTTTGAGCCGGAATCCAAGTGAATAAGGGACTAAGTATCTCAGTCATAGCGCGTTATTCCCTGAAGCTCCTGTTACGCCCGATACTCGGAGTCCTTGACGGTTGTGCTGGAGCGCTCGGAGTAAGACTGAGCGCGTGTGGTCCCAGCGGATGCATCCGTTGATGAGGAGGACTCACGTTTGACGACAAAGGTTGGAAGCGTTGTTCGGAATAGGTTTCGCAGGAAGTATTCGCCGTAGATCCCGAGGAGAAAGCACTGCACTCCACCGAAAAAGACCACCATCGCCATGATACTCGTCCAACCAGGGATCGTCTCACCGAGGAGGTGCGCTACGATGGCGAACACGAAGTACAAAAAGCCGACCCCGAGAGCGCAGGTGCCGATATAAAAGGCGAGGCGGATGGGGAAATCGGAGTAGCGTACGAGACCGTTTATGGCGAGCGACACCATTTTCACAAAGGTAAAGCGTGAGACCCTTCCTTCGACAACTTCTTGGCGATAGAAAACGACGGGAGCCTGCGGAACGAGCCAACTCGCGAAAGCGCGTGTTGATCCGCAGGTGTTCAAGTACGATTTTACCTGACGCAGGAGCGAGCCGTCCCAAAGTTTATAGTCGGCCATGCCGCTCCCAATATCGAGGTGACCGAATTTTCGTAAGAGAGAGTAGTACAGGGAACTTGATCGGCGTTTGAACATCGAGAGACGCTCGTCGGGAAGGCGACTTGTGTGAACGATCTGGGCGCCGCCCTGCCAGTGCTCGACGATCTCACGAATCAGTCCGATCGGATGCTCACCATCTGCGTCGAGGGTGATGACGAAGTCGGCGCCACGGACCGCGGCGGTGCGTAGTCCCGCGAGGAGCGCTGGTTGATGACCGAAATTTCGGAGAAGCGACGCATACGAGACCGTAACACGCCCGTCAGAGAGTTCGCGCGACGCGCGTTTGAGGCACTCCTCAGTGTTATCCTTTGAGCCGTCGTTAACGACGAGAAGTGTCCAGTGGAAGTTCGCGAAGTGTTCAGCGGAAAGAGTATGAACGTGCTGCTTGAGACGACTGAGAAAGCCGTGAATGCCATCGCCCTCGTTGAATGCCGGCATGACGATAAATGCTTTGACTGTTGTGGGACTCATGAACGTTCCTTGTTGGCGAAGGGTATCTAACACCCGGAATCCGCTTATTATTAGAGGAGAAAAGCATTAAAGAGGATTCGTTAGGGCGGATTTTTATGGGGAATGGCGTTTTATTTTGAACTGCACCTCCGCGCCATAGTGGTCATGCAGACCAGGGAAGCACCTCCTCGATACAGCGTAATGCAAAGCGGAACGGAGGGTGCAGTGAAACTATGGTTTTAGTACTGTACCGGCGGTACTACACCAGTACCGGGGGTACTCACCGTGTACCGGGGGTACTTCATCTTCAGCAAGCAACTCTTCTCGAGTTCCTCCGAACTACAGTGCATGAAAACGATGAAATATCAGCCGCATGGTAGTGTCCTCTTTGTCACCTTTAGTCTCGAGGAGGGGCTGCTTTTGCTGAGTAATCCACTGTGTTTGGCCATTATACAAAGTTGTCTTGCAAGGGCTAAGGCGCTGCACCCAGTCAGACTCTCTCATATTTTGGTTCAAGCAAATCATGTCCACTTAGTTTTGGTCGTCATCAATCCTGACGATATTCCCGGCTTTATCCGATGTTTTAAAGTGGAGTCAGCCCACATGCTCAATCGGCTTCTCGGACGAGCTAAGCGCACCGTTTGGTGTGAGGGGTATGATAGTCCCCTGGTGCTGACGCCCGTGAGAGCCTTGTGTGCGATCGCCTATCTCTATGCCAACCCGGCAAAAGACAATCTCATAGAATCGATAGATGACTTCCCTGGATTCTCATCGTGGCACATGTTCCGGTCTGGGAACCTATGCGCTCGATGGAAGCGCTTGCGTCGATATCAGTGTCGACGGCTTCCTCCTTCGGCACACAATTTACGAGGCTACTCCGAAGAGGCTTTTCGCCTCCTCTCTGAGTCCAGGGAGGAGCAGAAATTCGAGCTGGAACCAGATGCTTGGCTTGAGGCTTTCGGATATCGAACGCAGGATGAGAAGGAGCGTTTGAATGAACGCTTAGTCACTCGAATTAGAGCATTAGAGGCGCGAGCAGCTGCCAAAAGAAGCAGAGTCAGCTCAGCTGTTATGGGTCGGATCAGGCTGGAGACCAGGACGCTGGATGTTAGCTATCGCTCTCAAAGAAGTGGGCAAAGAAGTTGGTGTTTATCTGAAAAGCGCAGAGCACGAGTCGAATTCATCAAATCGCTAAAGGCGCACATGGCTGAGGCTCGGGTGGTGCGCCAACTGTGGATGAAGGGGGATACCTCGAGACTCTATCCCCCCGGCTTGCATCCGCCGTCGATGCCGAAGCTCGCCAACAGTCTAACTATCTCAAAGGCTTTCAAGCCACCCCGATGATTTGAGTACCCCCTGATTAGAGTACCCCCGGTACTACATGAGTAACATGAGTACCGGGGGTACAGGTCGGAAGGCTACAGACCCAGCGCCCGAGCCGTCAGCTCATTCGTCAGCACTCCGCCCTGACAGGTCAGCGCATGGCGCATCTCAGATGACTGAAGCGCGCGCTCAACACCTTCATCAGCCAGCTTGGTGATGTAGGGTAGGGTGGCAGACGCGAGCGCGATCGTTGATGTGCGCGGTGTTTGCGCTGGCATGTTGCAGACGCCGTAATGGATAACGCCGTCTACCTCGTACACGGGATTGTCGAGATTGGTCGGTTTGCTCGTCTCGGCGCATCCTCCTTGATCGATACTGATGTCGACAAACACGGAACGCGGTCCCATCGAGCGAATCATCTCACGAGTGATAATTCGAGGGGTGGCCGCGCCTGGAATCAGGACCGCTCCAATGAGGAGATCCGCCCCTTTGCACGCCTCTTTGAGTGTATCAGGAGTAGACACCACCGTGTGCACCGCTTTTCCGAATTGCGCGGAGATGGCGCCAAGCTTCTCGGCGCTGATGTCTACGACCGTCACATGGGCGCCCATGCCGACGGCGTTCGAGCACGCGGCTTTTCCAGCGATACCGGCGCCGATAATAACGACCTTGGCCGGGGGCGCCTCGGCGGCCCCACCGAGCAGGACACCCCGACCGCCATTCTGTGATAATAGATAGTATGCCCCGTTGAGGACCGAGAGCTTGCCCGCCACGACGCTCATCGGCTCAAGGAGTGGGAGGCGACCATCGGCGGTTTTAAGGGTCTCATAAGCAAACGCCGTTACATTTTTATCGAGGAGGGCCTTCGCCACTTCCGGCAAGCTCGCCAGGTGCAGGTAATCAAAGAGGACAAGGTCAGACCGAAAGAACTCAAACTCCGAGTCGTGCGGTTCCTTTACCTTCACCAGGAGCTCCGCCTGCGTCCAGACCTCCGCCAGCGTGCCCACAATAGCGCAGCCAGTCGCTCGATAATCGTCGTCAGTGAAGGAAGAACCTACGCCAGCGTCCGTTTCAATCAGCACTGAATGCCCATGCGCTACGAGCTGTTTAGCGCCGTCGGGCGTAATCGCGACTCGCTGCTCAAGTGTCTTTCTCTCCCGTGGGACGCCTATTCGCATGCTCCTCCTGTATGAGCCTTAGCGTTGGCGATCATGGTGAAAATCGCGCTAAAGGGAAACTCTTTTTTTCGAAAAATGCTCGCTACCTGACGCCTTGCCCGAGCGCCAACAGAAAAACTTCGGCTTGCCGTAGATAATCACCAAGTCGTCTTAAGTTACTCGCTCTGCCCGTTTACTTGCCGACCGGCGTTTACTATAACCCTGTCTGCGTCGTGCGTGGTCGCGGCGTTGTGGCGGTGTGTGACCCATACAACGGGAAGAATCACAGGAAGGAGCAAATGACTGACGCGCCTAAAATCCTCGATGGCAAAAAGCTATCCCAGGCTGTCGCTCGTACGCTCAACAAAAAAATCAATACGCTCGCGCCAACGGTTGGGCGCCCTCCCGGGTTGGCCGTGATCCTCGTGGGTGAAAACCCAGCATCAAAAACATACGTCGCCGCCAAGCACCGCTTCGCCAAGGAGTGTGGTGTGCGCACGTTTGACATCAAGCTCCCCGACAACGTCTCTGAACGCGAATTGACCCAAGTAATTAACGACCTGAACACGAACATCGAGGTCGATGGCATACTGCTCCAGTTGCCACTACCAAAACCTCTCGATGGCGCGCACTTCACCCGCATGATCGCCCCAGAAAAAGACGCCGATGGGTTGCACCCCCTCAACCAAGGGCTCCTGATGCAAGGTCTGCCAGCGCCGCGCTCGTGTACGCCGCTTGGTGTGATGACGATGCTCGATCTCGCGCTCTCGAATATATCGCTCAATGACACGACGACGCTGGAAGATATTCCCCTCGCGTCACTGGCGGGTAAGAGCGCCATCGTTATCGGGCGTTCTCAGCTCGTGGGGAAACCAGTTGGATTTCTTCTCCTCGAGAGAAACGCGACAGTCACATTCGCGCACTCAAAGACCCACGATCTCCCCGCCGTGTGTCGCGCTGCTGATATCGTCGTCGCCGCTGTTGGAGTGCCACGCCTCGTGAAGGGAGAGTGGATTAAGCCAGGCGCCATCGTGCTCGATGTCGGAATCAATCGCACTGACGATGGCAAGCTTGTGGGTGACGTTGATTACGACGCCGCGGCTTCACTGGCTTCGGCGATCACACCAGTGCCGGGCGGCGTTGGGCCGATGACGGTTGCGATGCTCATGTCCAACACCGTAGAAAATTTCGAACGAAGGAATGGTATCCAGGTATGAAGAGAACCCCGCTGTATGATGAGCACGTCCGATTGGGCGGCAAGATAGTAGAGTTCGCCGGGTGGGAGATGCCGGTGCAATACAGTGGCGTCATCGCCGAGCACGTTAACGTGCGTGAGCGAGTGGGGCTCTTCGACGTGAGCCACATGGGTGAGATCTGGGTCACCGGCGCTGAAGCCGAGAAAGCCTTGAATTACCTTACATGCAACAACGTGGCTACGTTGTACGACGGAAAAGCCCAATACAGCGCAATTCTGAATGAGCAGGGTGGGGTGATCGACGATATAATCGTATACCGATTTTCCCAAGATCGTTACCTGCTGTGCGTCAACGCCTCCAACGCTGACGCCGACTTTGAGTGGCTCAGCGCCAAGAACCCAACGAGCGCCGTGTTCACGAACGCCAGCGCCGAGTATGGCCAGATCGCGGTACAAGGGCCGCGCGCCATGGAGCTCCTCGCGCCGCTTGTAAAAGACCACGACCTCTCGGCGGTAAAGCCCTTTCACTTTATTGAGACAGAGCTGCTCGGCACGCACGTTATCGTGGCGCGCACGGGTTACACAGGTGAGGATGGAGTTGAGATCTTCGTGAGAAGCGACCGAACAGTGGATCTCTGGCGGCTTCTCCTCGAGCACGGCGCGGGCTACGGCGTCTTGCCGTGCGGACTCGGTGCGAGAGACTCGCTCCGTCTTGAGGCGGCGTATCCGTTGCACGGCCATGAGCTCGCGACCGACACCTCGGCGCTTGAGAGTGGTTTGGGCTGGATCGTGAAGTTCGACAAAGGTGACTTCATCGGGCGCGCCGCGCTCGCCGCGCAGCGCGAACAGGGCGTTCCAAGAAAGCTCGTAGGATTCTTTTTAGAAGAAGCCGGTATCGCTCGCCAAGGTGACACCCTCGCCCTAACAGGCACAACAACCCAGATCGGTGTTGTGACAAGCGGCACAAAGACACCAACGGTGCAGCGCGCGTTAGGGATGGCGTTCGTCGTGATGGAGAACTCCGCGGTCGATTCATCGGTGTCTGTCGTCGTGCGCGGACGAGAGATTCGAGCCACCATCGTGGCGCTACCGTTTTATAAGCGTGAGAAATAGGCCAAAAACTAAATAATTTTTCAAAGGAGGACAGCATTATGGAATTTCCAGGGGATCTCAAATACACCAAAGAGCACGAGTGGGTACG
>CAIVDM010000231.1 GCA_903904735.1 uncultured delta proteobacterium | reverse complement strand
GTGAACGCCAGTGGTTGTCTCCTCGGAGATACCGATAACGTCCTTCATCAGCTCTGGGTGCTTGTGCATGAGGATCGTGAGGTCACCACCGTCATCGAGGATCATGTTTGGTCCCTGGTTGCCGAACTTGATGGTCTGCTCAAGACACCAGTCGTACTCCTGCTCTGTCTCTCCCTTCCATGCGAAGACTGGGATTCCAGCGGCGGCGATAGCCGCAGCGGCGTGATCTTGGGTTGAGAAGATGTTGCAGCTTGACCAACGAACCTCAGCACCGAGCTCGATAAGGGTCTCGATAAGAACTGCGGTCTGGATCGTCATGTGAAGTGAGCCAGCGATGCGAGCGCCTTTGAGTGGCTTCTGCTTCCCGTATTCCTCGCGGAGCGCCATTAGTCCTGGCATCTCTTTCTCCGCGATAACGATCTCTTTGCGACCCCAGTCAGCGAGGGTGATATCGGCTACCTTGTAATCAGTGGTTTCATTCTTCATAGCGTTAAGCATAGTGTTTTCTTCCTAAAAAGTGCCCGTGCGGGGTCTGAGGAACCCGGAAATGGTATACCAGGGAGGCTGACGCTACAAGTAACGATGCCCAGAAGTAGGGGAGAGCTTCTGAAGTAATTTCAGAGTGTTGCTGAAATGCGGCAAAGTCGCGGAGTTTTTCGAAAGGACAGCAGGGATTCCGATGGGAGGGACCTAGTAACAACCTTAGAAAAGAGGAAGAAACCCGCCGGGATTGAATTGCTTCAATCCCAGCGGGCGCGAGGTGTCCGAACCTAAGTGAACCTACGGGTACACTTAGGTCGGCTCGACGCTCTGGGGGGCATCCTTAGGGCCACTCCTCACGTTGTCCCGAGCGATCTTGATCTCTCGGGGGGCTTCGATAGCGAACCTGGTCACACCACCGCTGTTTTCCACCACAGTGATTGTGATCGGACCGATATCTAGACTCTCGCCCACCTTCCTCGCCAACACCAACCTGGTTCGGTCCAGCATGGTTTATCTCCTTGCTAGCTGGATCCAAATGGCGCGACCGCGGCTCGTCATCCTAAACGAACCTATCCATGTCGCACCATACCGTCAAAAGACCTTTTGGGGTCCCTCCCACGGCACATGAATCTCAATGATACCGATGTGCGTTGAGATACTCAAATTTAGCGGGTCGCGATCTTGGCTCTAACCCATAGTTTTTCAAGGATTTCTTGGCCTATTTCGCCGAGCGGAGTCTCGAGGTGTTCTGATCTCGCGAGCCCTTCCAGGTACTTAAAGCGCTTCATGAACTTCTCATTCGCCGCCGCAAGGGCGGTTTCGGCGTTAAATCCGAGCTTGCGGCTGTACTGAGCGAGGGTGAAAAGGAGATCTCCGAACTCCTCGACCACACGTTCTTGGGCGGCAGGGTCCTGCGAATCCGCTTTATCGGGGGGAGCTACTTCGACGAGGAACTCTTGGAGCTCTTCGTTTACCTTGTCCGCTATACCCGCTGCTGTACTCCACTCGAACCCAACCCGCACGCAGCGCTCTCCGATCTGGTGAGCTTTCTGCAGGGCGGGAAGTGAGCGGGGAAGTCCATCGAGGAGTCCTTTTTCGGGGGTGCCTTTTTCAGCGCGTTCTTCCTGTTTTATCTGCTCCCAGTTTTTGAGTACCTCTTCGGTGCCTGATACTTTTGTTTCTCCGAAGACGTGCGGATGACGACGCACGAGTTTATCGGAAATCCCATCGAGGATCGTTGAAAAGGAGAATGTTCCTTTTTCAGAGGCTATCTGCGCGAACAGCGCCACAACTGAGAGAAGGTCTCCCAGTTCCTCACATACGGCGGCCTCGCCCGAGCCTACGGCGTCTGAAACTTCGTACGCCTCTTCCACTAATTGGGGTTTCAGCGTCTCAAAGGTCTGCTTGAGATCCCACGGGCAGCCACCGTTTGGGTCTCTGAGCTTGGCTATGATCTGGAGAAAGCGAGAGAGGGAGGCTTCGGCGGTGTTTGTTGTCATGTAAGCACGTTACCACAGCCAGATAACCGGAAGGAACCCAGGAGGGTCGGCGTCCCCGCCGACCGCGACCTGTCGAAGATGTCTCGGTGAGCCCCGGCGTCCCCGCACACGCCGCGTTACGAATCACAAGGTGATTTATGGAGCTGTTCTCACACCGCGAGCGCCGCGCTCTGTGCTGCGTAGGCTCACGCCGCTACCGGCGCTTGTTCGATTTGACGCAGAGAGCGGCCCGGCGATATCCGTCCAGCCTCCACCACGCGTACCGCATCCCGCAGCTGCGGGCCAGTCGCTGACATTCGCCGC
>CAIVDM010000230.1 GCA_903904735.1 uncultured delta proteobacterium | reverse complement strand
GTAGATCGCGTTACCGAGAGATTTGCTCATCTTCGTGCTTCCATCTGTACCCGGAAGCAGACCGGTCTTCGGTGTATACGCCTTGCACTCACGCAGGACCGAGGTCTTGTAGATACGATTGAACGTGCGAACGATGTCGTTCGTAAGTTCAAGAATCGGAACTTGATCCTCGCCGACAGGAACAATCGTGGCCTTGAACTGGCTAACGTCCGCCGCTTGATTGACTGGGTAGGTCCAAAATCCCGCCGGCACCTCTTCACCAAACCCACGTTGCTTTATCTCATTCTTAACGGTCGGATTGCGCGAGAGTCGTCCGACGTTAACGAGGTTCAGATAGTACATCGTTAGCTCAGCGGTCTCAGGGATCGCTGACTGCAGATATATCGTGGACTTCTCTGAAGAGATTCCGACCGCAAGATAATCCATCATCACCTCTAGCACGTTGTCTCGTACTTTCGTCGGATTGTCGGCGTTATCCGTGAGCGCCTGCATATCGGCGATCAAGATGTACTGCTTGCAGATCTCTTGAAGCTCCACTCTGGCTCGTAGCGAACCGACAAAGTGCCCAAGGTGGAGAGGTCCGGTGGGTCGGTCGCCGGTCAAGATAATGTCCTTGGCGGATATCGACTCACGGGTGCATATAATCTTTGAATTTGAACGCTCACTCATAGTCGCTTCACATAGCATAAAGCCGTGAACTTGCATACTAAAAGGGCTATGGCGTCGTGAGTTGTCTGACATCAAGACACAAAACGTAAAGTCTTTGGAGTAATTGGTCGCTCCAGAGAGCAGTTTCATGATCCGCAACAAGACCTGATCATGTCCATGGAGGGGTTTATAGACACAGCTCGCCCACTTCCGAATCTCGCGCTTCGCTCTCTTCTGACGTTAGGTGTCCTCTACGGATTTCTCACGCTTCTGTTGATTATCGCCGTTGAGCTCGGATTTATCAGCAGCCTTGGCGCCCTCATCTTCGGACTCATATCGGCGGCGCTGCAATACCTCATTGCTCCATGGATCCTTGACCTGACTCTTCGCTTTCTGTATCGCTGTCGATGGGTAGCGAACGAAGAGCTGCCGGAGCATCTAAGACTCTTTGTGGAGCAGGTGTGCGCGAACGATGGCGTGCGATTCCCTTACTTTTGCGTGATTGATGACGGCGCGCCTCAGGCATTCACCTACGGACACTCGCCTCGAAACGCGAGGATAGTCATAAGCCGCGGAACGATGACGCTTCTCGCGCCGGATGAACTTGAGGCGGTTGTCGCGCATGAGCTGGGGCACGTGTGCCACTGGGATATGGTCGTGATGACGATCGCCCAGGTGGTTCCGCTCGTATCATTCAGCATCTATCGAGCGGCGATGCGCATGTCAGACGGGGACAAGAAGAATCGATCCGCCTCCTTTGTTGTGGCCGTCGGCGCGTATGTTGTGTACATCGTGAGCGAGCTGGCGGTTCTCTGGTTTAGTCGGTTGCGCGAGTACTACGCGGATCAGTTCGCGGGAGAGAGAACGAATAATCCCGCCGCGCTCGCGTCCGCTCTTGTGAAGATTGGATACGGACTGGCGGGCGGCCCAGACAGTGCCTCATCCAAAGGACAAAGCGGCTCGCAAATAGAGGGAGTCTCAAACGGCGCCTTGGGAGCGCTTAACATCTTTGACCGCAAGGCCTCTCTTGGTTTGGTTGTCTCTACAGGAGGCGCCGCGACGGCGGGGACCGCCAATACCGAGCGCGTAAAGGACGCGCTGCAGTGGGACTTGTGGAACCCGTGGGCATTGTACTACGAGATTCAAGCGACGCATCCTTTAATCGCCAAGCGACTGGAGCGATTGGGCCAGCAGTCGATCGCCTTCGGACAACCACCGTATCTAATTTTTGACCGTGAACAACCTGAGTCTTATTGGGACGAGTTCTTTGTTGACCTCGTGGTGCTGTTACTGCCGAAGATAGGGGTCATGGTCGGGCTTGCGCTGCTCATGGCGCTTTCGTTTGGAGCGCCATTCGCTGTCGCTCTTTTAGGGTTCCCACTCGCGCTGTTTGGCGCTGGAGCTCTTGTGAAGGCTGCTATGCAGTATCGTCGAGGAAAGGCCTCTCAGGCTTCCGTCGCGAGTCTGCTCAAGGAAGTCAAAGTCTCTCCGGTTCGCACAAGTTTTGTTGTACTCAGTGGCAAGGTGATTGGAAGAGGAGTCCCGGGCTATATATGGAGCGAGGACTTCGTGCTTCAAGATGAGACAGGCATTATCTTTCTCGATTATCGCCAACCGCTCCCCTTATGGGATTTTCTTTTTGGCGTGTTGCGGGCTGGCTCGTATACAGGAAAGCCAGTGGAGGTAAGCGGATGGTATCGAAGAGCGCCGGTACCATATCTTGAGATAGCGACCATACGGGACATGGAGCAGGGGGTGTCGCGGAACTGCTATACGAGTTACGCCAAGTGGCTCGGAGCTCTCATATGCCTTGTGGCTGGAGTCCTTCTGCTCGTCACGGGCTGGTAACCGACTAGGGCCGTCGCATGGCTATTTACCTGAAATCTATCATTTTAAGTCCTCCATGTGCACCCCTTGATTCCGCTCACGGAGAGGGGACTTTTGAGCGGTAAAGCTTAATCACGCGCCATCCGACGTAATGAAGTGAGGGAGAAAGAAAGCGCATGAAGGATGCGCCTGTATCTGAAGGTCATGCGATGAAGCGCCAAACGATGCTAACAAAAAGTTGCTGGTAGCTCCGAGCACTCGATTAGGGAAGCGAATATGAGTGCTCGCGGCGAAACAATAGGTGGAATACGGACAGGGCTCCTTCGATCGGAGCTGCAGCTCGGTCATATCGAGGTAGCGATCGCCAATCGCCACACGCTCGTGATCACGAGCGCTGGGTCCACCTTCTACGAATGGGTTAATCGTCCCTCGAATTCGGAGATCTCATTACTTGAACTAGTGCCATCAGTATCCGCGGAGCAGTTTAAGGAGGCGTTAAAGGACCCTGGTAGTTCATGTGAATGTGAGGGAGGGTTCGTTGGTTCCGATGGTGCATCGCGCGAACTCCGTTTTCGACTGTGCCTCCAGAATAAAGCGACGGACGATTCGATTCGTCTGTTTGTTATCGATATATCCGAGCTCAAGCGCAAAGACGCGGTCATGCGCTCGGTCACGACACTTTTGGACGCTAATCGAAATTCCCTGCAGGATTCTCAACGTAAGCTAAAGACACTGCTAGATAGTATTCCTCAGCTAATTCTGTCCATAAACTCCGAACTACGAATCGTTTCCGAGTCTTCCGTGCCAATCGAACGATTGTTTGGTGCGGACACGACGGGAAAGTCTATCCTCGAAGTGCTCCCGTTTTCCGAAGCTCAGAACGAAGCTCTTGGCCTGGCGTTCTCGGGGGTGGACTGGGAGCTGATTGTGGACGCCCTGCCGAGGGAACTGCATCATGGCGGTAGGATACTGGCGTGCTCATTCCTTCCAAGCTATGAGGCAAGCACCCTCGCAAGAGTAACAGCGATCGTCGAGGACCAGACGGACAAGAAGCGCATGCAGGACGCATGGGAGCGCACGAACGCGGACAATCGAGCTCTCATAGGGGTTGCCTCCTCACGTGAGGAGTTCCTTGATCTCTTCTATATGGCGCGCGAGGCTGTAAACCACGTGAACAGCTACTCCGAGATCACTATGTTCACGCACACCCTCAAAGGTGGCTTCGCTGGACTAGAGTGTCATGAGTTCTCGTCTCTGTGTCACGCCGCGGAGGATTCCTGGCGAGAGAGTCACTATACGCCCGACCACGGCAGAGACTTTCTTGAGTGCCTCAATCGTTCTTTGCGGCGATTCCTTAGCGTTCATGGAGAGGTTCTACAGCTCTCCATTGATGATGACGTCAAGGACGCACGAAGGAGCATTAAAGTGGAAAAGATATCGCTCCAGCGGCTATACAACGCCGCGACTGAATGCCGAATTGACGGCGCGGTTCTGTCCATGATCGAGGGTCTCACTGAGAAACCTTTTTCAGAGGTCCTCAATTGGCTCGAAAATGTATGGCAGAAAACGCTTGGGGCTGAGGGTAAGGAGGGAAGTCCAATCACCTGGAGTGGTAATGTGCGGGTGGCGCGAGAGCCCTATCGCCAGCTGTTTCAGTCGTTCGTTCATATCATTCGCAATACCGTCGACCACGGGATAGAGATGCCTGATGAGCGACTCCAAAGCGGCAAGTCTGAGCGCGGTAACTTCTCAATTACCGCCAGGCGGGACGGTGACCTCTATTATTTAGCTTTCAAAGACGACGGCAGGGGAATCGACCCGCAGCGGGTGCTCGAGGTGGCCGCGAAGAGGGGTATCTCGATCCCCGCGGGCATCTCCCGCGAGGAGACTTTTATGCTGCTCGCCACTCCCGGACTCTCTTCCAAGGATACTGTTACAGAGCTTTCAGGACGAGGGATCGGTCTCGATGTCGTTCGGTACGAGGCCCAGCAGCTCGGAGGTGACCTCTCAATCAGCAGTGAGCTGGGCGCAGGTACTGAAATTACTGTGTGGTTTAAACATATGTCGGGCCTTCTTTAATGGGTTTCTAGGGAGTTGCAAGCGCGATCTTCCCGTAGGCCCCATGCGATGTTCGGAATCCTAAAGTATTCTCCTCATCAGGCCGAGGGTATTACTGGTACCAGTAGGTTACCTATCCGGGGAGATCGTGGGCATGGGGCAATACTTTGTCGATAAAAAGATTAAGATCCTAGTAGTGGACGACTTCGCGTCGATGCGACAGGTCGTCAAGAAAACGCTCATATCCATGGGCTTTTCAAATATCCACGAGGCGGCTGGGGGCGCTGACGCCGTTCGAAAGATCGAGGAGGGAGAGCCTTTTGGATTGATTATTGCGGATTGGAACATGCCAAACATGACGGGGCTCGAGTTGTTAAACTTCGTCCGTTCAAATCAGGATATGGCTAAGGTCCCCTTTGTCATGATTACAGCCGAGGGCAAGCCAGAAAATATCGTCCAGGCGGCGAAAGCGGGAGTGTCGCAGTATATCGTAAAGCCATTCACGGCGGAGGCGCTGCAACAGAAGTTGGAAGGCGTATTCTCCAAGCAAAACGGGAAGGAGCAGCACATCTAATGCCGATGACCAGAAAAAAAACAGCGAAAAAAAAAGTTCCTTCGGGCTCTCGGTCGAAGCGAGCGAAAACGACGGAGGTTTTTACTCTCGACACGGCCTCACCACAGTACGCCGAGGCTCTTGAGAATCTTCTTGTGGGCTTCGCCCATGGAGACGAGACCGCTGTCCGTGGTGCGCTCAAAAATCTAGGCTCAGGTTATGCGCTTCGTCGATTGAACTCGAAAGCTAATACACTCCTGCAGAACTTCCACGGATCAATCTGGACTCTTCGTAGAGATTTTGACCCTACGACTGTCTCCATGAGCACAACGAATCTTCCTGAGGCTTCTCGAACCCTGGACAGAGTGCTTCAGACGGCTAATAAAACTGTTCAGCAGATGTTTAGCCTCATAGAGCAGCAAGAGCATCTCCTCTCGCGAGGTGAGCAGTTGATGTCGCAGCTTGAGCAACAATTAGCCAGCGGCGCGGTGGACGCTACCTCACTCCAGGCGGCGTTGACCGAGTGTAAATTGCTCACAAATCGAGCTCGCGAGATCTCTGGCGAGATGGTCATCTCTCAAGAGTTTGAGGATGTTTGTGGGCAGATCATTCAGAAGGTCAGAGAGCTTATACATGGTCTCGAGCGAGATATCTCGAACCTGCTCTGTCATTTGCATGTGGCTGTGCCCGATGGCGCGAAGGCCGCTGAGCAAGCGGAGAGCGCTCGGCTCACGGAGCAGTCGGATGTTGATAATCTCTTGAAGACATACGGCGTGTAGCTTCCCGAAGGACCAAAACTAGCCCCGTACTGGGAGTGATTCATGGCGGCCATCGCACAACTTTTCGCGCATACGCACGATTATAGTGTATGCCGATTCGATCCTCACGCGCTTTACGCTCAGTAGAAAATCATCGTCTGAGAAATGACTCGACTGAGGTTCTCAATGGCGCCAACTTTAAGGCAAAAGACCTCGCGCTCTGCTCAAGCGACGAGGCGCGCTCATTTCTGCCTTACTCAGACGCGTTAGAGCTGCGAATACTTCCGCTCGCGGTCACTCGTAATGGCAAGTCGACAAGACTGCACGTGGCCGCGGAGGACGATTCGTTAGAGATGGAGAGTTGTTGTCAGTACTCCTGCGGAGTCGCGGTGCTAATCACCAAGGTCCCTGAAGCGCTGCTGGCTGAAGCGATTGGGCTAGCCTATCTCGGCTCAGAAGAGCGCCTGGAGCGCCACGTCGAGAAGCTTAGGCTCGTAGGTGAGACACAACCCGCACTAGAGATTGAGGCGCTCGAGCCGCGTGGGGATGCCGCCAAGTTCTTGACCGCAATCCTTGAGTTCGCGGCGGTTCGAGGTGCCAGTGACCTTCATCTCGTTCCACGTTCTGACGGGGCGATAATCAAATTGCGGATAGATGGGGAAATCCTCGCGCAGCGGCAAGAGCCGTACGCGCTGAAGTTCCATGAACAGGTTGTCTCACGCTTGAAAGTACTCGCCGGCCTCGATATCACCTCTCGAAGCGTTCCGCATGATGGAGCGTTTTCGTTTCGAGCGGGCGTGACCGATCGCTCTGCTCGATTAAGCACCTTACCGACAGTGCATGGAGAGAGCGTCGTGATACGTCTTCTCGGCACCACTTCGGTAACGTCGGTTCTGGACCTTGGATTAGAGCCCAGCACTCTCTATCTCCTCAGAGAGATCGTACGTTGTCCAGAGGGCTTGATTCTTCTTACAGGTCCAACTGGCAGTGGAAAGACGACTACCTTATACGCGTTAGTTCACGAGCTGGAGGGGAGGGGTCGAAACGTCGTCGCCGTTGAGGATCCAGTAGAGAATCGAATCCCGGGAATAGTCCAGGTTCAGGTCAACCTTGACGTGGGGTTAGATTATCCGCGTGCCATCCGATCGGTGTTGCGTCATGACCCCGACGTGCTCTTGATAGGTGAAATCCGCGATGCTCTTAGTGGCTCTATGGCGGTTGACGCCGCGACGACAGGACACCTGACACTATCCTCTCTCCACATAGGATCAGTCTTTGACGCGGTGAGGCGCTTGGAGATTTTGGGAGTTCCGCCAGCTCGGGTCGTGCCAGCGCTGCGGCTCGTACTTAATCAAAGGCTCCTTGCGCGGTTGTGCGACGGGTGTGGTAACGCGGGCGAAGGTGATACCGCACGAAATCGAATGGATGAAGATAGCGGAGGTGGCTGTCCCGTGTGTCGAGGAACCGGATATGCTGGACAGGTCTTGGCCACGGAGCTCCTTGATATGAGAGACTCAGTGGTGCAAGAGTCCATTCTTCGAGGAATGTCGGGTGGGCATATGACTGGAACGCTACCAGCAGGCGCGTACATTCCGTGGAGTGAATCACTGCAATACCACCTAAACCGCGGCGCTATATCAATATCGCAGGTCGAGGACTTCTTTGGTCGTGGGCGACATTAGGCATTTGAGTCTTCTAAGCTAAACGGGGAAGTCGTAGGAGCGTGCGCCACGTTGCCTTTCCATGAGATGACTAACTCAAGGTAGCGTTGACCGCCTCTTGTTAATCACTCTATCCGCTAGGTAGACTGCCGCCTGATGACGAAAGAGAAGAAAAAGCCATTGCGTCCGAACGTGTGCATGCTTGTGTATAATTCACGAGGACAACTTTGGATTGGCGAACGGTTTGATAAAAAAGGGCACTGGCAATTTCCCCAGGGGGGAGTGGAGCGTGGCGCATCACTTAAGGAAAACGTGGTGCGGGAGCTGCGCGAAGAGCTTGGCCTTCGGCGAACCACGCTTGGAAAGATTAAAAAGCTAAATAGCCGCCACTCTTATCTCTGGAAATCGATACCTGACTATGCGCGAGGTCGGTGGTGGGGACAGTCGCAGACCTTCTGGCTTGTCGAGTTTTGCGGAGACGACGCTGATATCGATTTATCCGCAGACAGCGATCAGGAGTTTCGTCGCGGACGGTGGGCTTCGGTTACCGACATACGCAAGCTAGCCGCTAAGGAGCGGAGAAAGGGATACGAGGCTCCATTGAAGGAGTTTCTTGAGCTCAAAAGAAACCGAGCTCTTTGATAGCGATACAGCCCCGCACGTTGAAGCCTTGTAAGTCCTTGAAAAGGTGATCCGAGCCAATAATACGCCCGGCGACCGTGTTTCGGTCGAACACTTTTTAAAGTACTGACATCTTACCAGTACTTTAACGTGTTTAAACTAAGAGCGGCGTTTGATGAGACACTCCTTGCAGACTTCGCGACCAAGAGGTGGTATTGTCCGAGCTTCGATTATGGCAATTCCAGCGTTCAAAACAGAGGGATCCTCCGGCGTCCGAGTCAATAAACGGATCCGACTTAAGTCGCACGATAGTGGCGTTGCGGACTCGATTGCCCAAACGTTGGGGGTATCTCAGGTCCTGGGGCGAGTTCTGTCCGCGCGCGGGTTTTCGCCAGGGGAAGATCTCCGTAATTATATCGCCCCGACACTTCGACAAGGGCTTCCAGATCCGTCCAAATTGAAAAACATCGGTCTCGCCGCCCAGACAATTCTAGAGGCGCACAAGTCGGGCAAGTCGATCGCTATTTGCTGCGATTTTGACGTCGATGGACTGTCGGGCGGATCGGTAGTTTTTGATTTCTTCAACTCCATCGGCATTACATCTCGGGTGTTTGTCCCAAACCGATTTGTCGATGGGTATGGTTTAAATGAGAAGACCGTACGAGAGATTGCCCAGGCGGGCTTCGGCCTGCTTCTGACGATCGATTTTGGAACCACGAATGTCAAAGAGCTCACAGTCGCCAAGGAACTTGGGCTGACGACGGTGGTGGTTGATCACCACCATATAAGCGCCGAACCGCCTCCGGCGGATGTTTTCGTCAATCCCCATCAAAAGGGATGTGGATTCGCTAATGGCATAGCATGCGCGGCGGGTCTCGCTTGGTATCTCATCGTGGCTTTGAAGCGTGAGTTAGGGAGCGGAGCCGCGGACCCCAAAAACTCCTTGGACCTAGCTTGCCTTGGAACCATTTGCGACATGGTTCCTTTGATCGGGATGAATCGCGTCATCGCGAAGCGCGGCTTAGAGGCTCTATCGGAAACTAGCCGTCCTGGACTGCGCGCGCTGAGGAATGTCATCGGAATTAAGGGGAACGTCGCGTGCTCAGACGTCTCTTTTGGGATAGGGCCGAGATTAAACGCGGCTGGAAGAATCGTGCATGGAGAACTTGTTGTTGAACTCCTGACGACCAAAGACACAACGAAGGCGGATAAGCTAGCCCGACAGCTCAATGATCTTAACGCCGAGCGTCAGGCCATCGAGGCGTCAGTTAAGGAGCAGGCGATCGCGCAAGTGAACGCTAATGGTGGACCAGGCTGGGGAATGGTCGCCTGGCATGAGGAGTTTCACACAGGCGTGATCGGCATCGTAGCGCAGCGATTAGTGGAGCACTTCTATCGCCCATCCGCGGTGATGGGAATGGACACGCCCGGAATATGGAAGGGATCCGTTCGCGGCATTAAGGGCTTCAGCGTTGTCGAGGCTCTTGGCGCGGTGAAGGAACACTTAATTAAGTTCGGAGGCCATGAAGGCGCAGGAGGGTTCTCAGTTTCTGAGGAGAATCTCGTCAGTTTTAAAGAGTCCTTCATCGCTGAGTGCGAGAGACGCCTGTCGAAGATAGAGACCGTGCCGTTCGTTGACGCCGACACGGTTGCGACCCTTGATGAGTTCACTGTTCCTTTGGTTAAAGAGCTCTCTAGCCTCGCGCCATTTGGTGTCGGCAATCCAGCCCCAGTAGTCTTGTTTAAGAAACTGCTCGTTAAAGAAGTTCGAGTTTTGAAAGACGCTCACCTAAAAGTTCTGCTCAGTGACGGCAAACGATTCGTCGCAGGCGTGATGTGGCGACAAACAGAGCACCCCTCTCTACGCGTCAATAATTACGTCGATATAGCCTGCAAGCCCGACGCGAATTCTTTTGGCGGAAACATCGAACTCCAAGCGGTGATTCAAGCGGTCGAGGACGCCGCTTAATCCCTCCCTCGCCCCACTTTTTCCCCCACTTTTTCTCAGAGACCGCGCGCGCCGCCGCCCCTAAATTTACTCGCGGTGGCGTTCTCTCAGAGACCGCGCTGAGCAACTTTTAAGCGCCAATTACGATTATCAATCGTCATAGAGATACTCAACAGTGGGGTGTCTCATGACAGCTAAAGTTGATTGATCGTAATGCGGGCGTGTAACTATGTCATATCATCCCAGAATCGAATGTGAAGAAGTTGCTTCGTTTCAGACAACTCGGTCGAGAAATTCGGAGTTGTGGTTTGTGAACTGTCCCGACCTGGAGCGAGCAGTCCTTGGATACGCGGCGCGGTATTCAAAGAGATATGAGGTGAAACTCTATGCGTTAGCTATTGAAGGGAACCACATTCAGCATGTGGCGCATTTTCCCAAGGCCAACAGGGCGCAGTTCATGCGCGACTTCAATTCATCAGTCGCTAGGGCAATTCCTCGTCATCAACCAAGATATGCCGGGGGACGGTTCTGGGCACGAAGGTATTCAGCTGAGTACCTGCCTGGCGATGCTGACATCGAAAATTGGTTCTTTTATACCGTCCTTCAGCCCGTGAATGATGGGCTTGTTGATGACATACGAAATTACCCTGGCTACAACTGCTTCGAAGACGCTATCGGTGGTGTTGCAAGAAAATTTAAAGTCATTAATTGGAAGGCGTATAATGACGCCAAGCGCTGGAGCGCGAGTGTTTCACTAGAAGACTTTACGGAGATTTACGAGCTTCGCTACACGCGGCTTCCCGGCTATGAGAATCTTTCCCAGGCAGAGTATGCTGTTCTCATGAGGAAGAAGCTAAAGGAAAGAACCGCCGAGGTCCTAAGAAGACGCTCAGTTAAGTCTTTCGTTGGCGCGAAAGCTCTCAGTTCTGTTCGGCCCGGCAGCTCTCCGCAGAGAACAAAACGCAGCGCTCGATATGACCATCGACCGCGGATACTCTCAACGTGTGGCATCAGAAAATCGTCAGCGGAGGCTTGGTACTTCAGTATCTACTTCGACTATAGAAAGTGCTCGAAACAATACCGTTTAGGTGATCTCACGGTAAGTTTTCCGAGAGGAACCTATAAGCCTCCCGTATTCACGATCGCGTATACGGGCGCGATCGCTTAACTCAGCTTCAATCGCGGCTCTTCGCTCGTGATCTCTTTCATCATCCTCAAGTACTAGACCTCTTCTGCCATCCCTCGATTCCCAGGGACTAACTAACGATCGATCATTAAGTATCACAACCTACTCCTCGCTGTGAATGCGACAGCCAGAATCCCGCGGGCGCCTATGCCAGCTAGATCAAATCAGCGCAGTCTCTGAGAGCGCCTTGAGCGCCTTGAGCGCCTTGAGAAGGAGTGCTTTGAGAAGAGCCTGTAACTCAACGCGCGGTGTCTGAGAATGAGAGGAGATCCGCGTCTGGCTCGTGCAGGCTGCAGCTGCCGATCGAGAAGTGCGCGAGTTTTTTAGCCGCGGTAAGTTGATCAAACGATATTGCTAGATCGCCGAACCGCAGGCCATCGCGCCAAGAGAATGATTGGTAGGACGAATTGGTGAGAATATCGGCGAGCAAAGCCTCAGAAAGGGAATGCTGGAGGGCTCGCTTGAGCATGACCGCGGTCGCTACGTTGAGGAATCCCATCGGGTATTCGTGGCGCGAGCTGTCGACGATAGGGTGGTGGAGTCCTCCAGTTACTTTAAAAGGCAAGCCCATGCCACACACTCGCGAGATCGTTCTCGCGAGCCGATCAGGGCCTATGCCGGTCGGACCCGTAAGACGGCACTTAAACGCGACCTTGCCTCCACTTTTTAATATAGCGGTGATGCACGACTCAAGCTGTTCATTCCAATTCGATCGTGAGAGATCCGGTTCTATGGCAAGTAGCGCGTCAAAATGGGCCGCAGACTCTCTCCAAATTCCTATCGTCTGGGTCGCTGTATCATCGGCGGTTTTTGTTTCGAGTGAGGAAACTCGTATTGGGAGGGACGCCGAAGTAAGGGATTGAAGCGCGGCTAGCGCATGTTCCTGTGGTTCGGTGACCAGCGCGCATATTGTGAGCTGCGACGAAAATCCGAAATCGCTGAGCTTGAGTCCAGCGAGCCTTCCTATATGCGCTGTATCTAACACAAGATCGCTCGCCACAAGCCAAGGACGTCGCAGCGTAGAGGCGAGCGAGGCGCTTTCTCGGAGAGCTGTCTCAAAATCTCTCTGTGCGGGAGGAAACATTCCCGCGTAGTCAAAGAGCCTCTCGAGTAGGCAATCGAACGCCGACTTTGGATTGTGCTGTATGCTGTCGCGAGTTCCTGAATCAAATACGTTCATTATGCCACCGGTCGCGCCTGTCCACTAAATAGGCGCATCGCGGATATCTTTTCCATCGCCACGCCCAGAGTCTTTTGGTTCCATACTTTCAGGCATCGATTGATCTTCCAAGCGATTTGATTGCGCATCTTGAGTGTCTATCTGCGCGCGCTTGACACCGACTCACTTGGATGGACGGCGCTTCTGATCTTGTCCTCAAGCGTATTCACTACAGTCGCCATATTTGCCGCGGCGCGTTGAATCGCTGCAAGCGCTTGTTCGGCGGTGGTCGATAAGCCTTGACTCGCGTGCGCCACAAACGCCATGGCGACTATCTCTTGAAGAGGATTGTTCAGGTCATTTCGTATGTCCGCGCCCAGCGAGGCAATTGCTCCCTGGCTCTGTTG
>CAIVDM010000229.1 GCA_903904735.1 uncultured delta proteobacterium | reverse complement strand
GTCTGTAAGCACGAATATGCATTGACTTGGGAATGAAATCGTTGAGCAAGAACATGCCACACTAGCCCACAAATATCGATAGATCCGCGCCATCGACTCAGCAGACGATTCAGCAATAAGGTGTTCGAGGACTACGCCAAGCGTGAACGAAGCCTGCGTGGAGCAGGGTTCTGGGACTCTTCCGTATAGATCTCATCAGCTTTGCGCATGATACGCGCCTGAGCGGCTTCCACGAGATCCGGCTGTATAGGAGGAAGCTCCCCCAACTCCATTTCGACTTGAAGTGCCCGTGTTTCAGAGAGGTTAGAGAGGATCTTTTCCTGAACTTCTGGGGTAGCGTTCTTTAGAGAGAGCACCACATCGCGCTGCGGCACCTCGCGCAGGATATCCTGAAGGTCACGGTCAGAGAGTGAGGTAACCTCGGTAATCGGACGAGCGGGCTTCTTGGCTGGTATTGTAGTCCGAGCCGCGCCAGACGGCTTCTTGGTGATAGGAGGCAGCGACTGGGCGAGAATGAGTGTCTCTATCTTCACCGCCGACTCCGGATTGAGCACGCGGATCGATTCCACTATCCGCTTTCTATCGGCAGCAGGCATCTTTCCAAGAATCCGAGCCGCCGCGGCAGCCCCGTCTATCTGAATAGTCTCATCCTTTGACATGACCTTTACGATGCGTCCAAGCGCCTAAAAGAGTCAGGTTTTTGACCCCATAACCGCAAAAACAATATGAACCCAGCTAGTTAGATGAAAGGAGAGGGGTGGAGCGCTTGATTTTTGTCACAGGTTGGGGCAATCTCTGGACCTCTCACAGCACCTTGTGCCCACGTAGCTCAGCTGGTTAGAGCGCAGAACTCATAATTCTGAGGTCCCTTGTTCGATTCAAGGCGTGGGCAGTATCTCCACCTATTCGAACTTGGCTGAAGCCAAGATGCGAATGACGGTCCGAGGGCTTTTCTCTCTTTCTGTGCTCATCGAAGAACATTCGCTAGCCCCCTGCCTCCTCACGGCTTTGTGATCAGACCGTTTGCAATAGCTGCACCCATTCGCACGTGGCTAAGGTCAAGATGCGAACGGATACCCTGCTCACCTCATGTCATCCGCAGTGATTGCCTGAGTCTGTTTCATCGTGGGAGCCCTCTTACACCCAACCTGGTTAAGTCTGAGGCCTCGGGCTCTCCAGCAGTGTTCGCTCGCCTCGTTTATGCCGTATTGGTGCATTGCCTGCGAGCACGTGTATTCGACAGCGCTGAGTGGCATCCACCACGGAAAGCGTAGCCGGCAGCATCGCATGGCGGTGTCGAGCACTCTCTCGCATCCATCTTCTGAGAGCTGCGTTGCGATGGCGCAACAGGCTACGCGTCCAAATCGTCCTTTAGAGCTACAGTCTGGGATACCGTCTATACCTTGTTCGATCTCTGTGATGATATTTTCAGGAGATTTCTTACACTCCTCAGGAATAACAACAGGGGGAGGAGTCGGGGGTAGCCTATGAATTGGATTTATCTGGGCTTGAGAGTTTGAGACACCGACGTTGAGAACGAACAAGAAAGTGGCTGCACATGCCACTACATAATGAGTCTTTCGAGAGACACCGCCAAACACCATACAACCCCTCACCCATAACACTCAAAAAACCGCGACCGTTGCTGACGGCACGTTCGTATAAGGTTATGAAAGATAGGGGGTTCGTTGTGCGGTTAGCGGTACTCCTCGCTAGAACCCGAGCAAAGTGGTCGTCTTAGACGAGACGACGCGGCTCGTTCTCGGAGAAACGATTGTCCAACCTTTCCAAGCGATTCTTGTTCATCCCTCGTGTCTATTTCCGACAGTTGATGTTGAGGGTTTTCGACGGAAGTTAGTTGCGGTTCAATCATGGGAAGAACGCACTTCAAACAAGTCGGAAGACGACGAATTCCTTCAAGTGCCACCTATGCACCACACGCCACTTGAGAATAGCGCCCCGCTCCACGCCCCGCAACACATTAGCCACCTGAATAGATTAATAGTGCGCTGATACGATTGACCTTTGCGCATTCTCATAATTCTTAGATCCCTTGTTCGATTCAATGCGTCAGCACCATCTTCAGTCTACTCCGTCGTCGAGGGCGGATGATGGTCCGGGTACGCCCCAGGTCTCTTTCGTTCCAATATGCGGTCTATGCGAGTAGGTCCCTTAGAGGAGAGATTCTTCGGAGTGAGTCAAGGTCAAATTCCTCCCGTGTCGATTCGGTAAAATCAGAGCTTTGAAGCGATGGTACAGGTAGAGTAAGGTATCGCAGAATCCGGTGGGGAACTATCCGACTAATTCGCGTGCGAGGCATGCAGAGGCGATAACACGCTTGGTAAGCGATTGGCATAGCGTCCCTTATAAGATACACCAGCACCACACTGAGGAATAAGTAGAGGTAGGATATGCAGATCAATACATGGATGGTTCGAGCTGGTAGAGGTGGCGAATTTCTTGATGATTTCAGGGAAAAGAGGATCGTCGCTATGGGCTGGGCTGAGACTGGGGACATCTCTAAGCTTAGTCGTGAGGCATTGACTGAAAAGATTGGTGCGGTCTATCCGCAGTACAAGAAGCAAAAGGCGGTTATCACAGCGAGCCAGCTATTTCGATTTTGCTCCGAGATGAAAGAGGGAGATCATGTCCTAAGCTATGATTCCAGTAGACGAGTTTATTTAATCGGTAAGGTTATAGGCCCTTACCAGTATGGGTCCGCCGGGATTTCAGACCTGGCTCATTTTCGAAAAGTCGAATGGCTTAAAGAGCTAGACCGCGATCAGATCTCAATCCCTACGAAGAACACCCTTGGAGCTATCTCAACCCTCTTCCTCATTTCAGAGAAACCAGCCCATGAACTCACGCAACTGCTTCTGGGGAAACAGCCGGAGGAGCCATCCTTAGTTGATGAAACCGATGACACGAATGAAGATGACTTGCTCCGAGACCTTCAGGCGCGTTCGCGTGAATTTATCAAGGATAAGCTCGACAGACTGGAATGGGACCAGATGCAAGAAGTTGTGGCGGGTATGCTGCGAGCGATGGGTTACAAGACTCGCGTCTCTCCGTCGGGACCTGATAGGGGCAAAGACATAGTCGCTTCACCGGATGGATTTGGCTTTGAATCGCCTCGCATCGTTGTGGAAGTTAAGCATCGAAACGCCCAGATGGGTGCTGACGCGATTCGCAGCTTTTTAGGTGGTCGGCATAAGGACGATAAGGGTCTTTATGTCAGCACGGGCGGCTTCTCAAAAGATGCGCATTATGAAGCTGAAAGAGCTTCAATACCTGTGATGCTCATGGACCTTGATGGTCTTGTAGATGGTGTCTTGGAGCACTACGAGAGGCTGGACGCTGAAGTCAGAGCGCTTATCCCCTTAACTAAGGTGTATTGGCCGACCTAGAACTCGCTAGCGTAGGAATCCTACAGACATCGTTCATAATTCTGAGGTCCCTTGTTCGATTCAAGGCGTGGGCATTCGCTCAGCTATTCAAAGTAGGCTTGGCCAACATTCATGTGCCGCCTCGAGAGCGAAATTTCTTAATCCCGTTTCAACTTCTCCCAATCCACCGCAAATCATGAATCGCCCCGCAGTAGGGCCATGCAGAAGGGTTGCGTACCAATCCCGCGCCAACTGGATTCTTTTTGATATAGTCCACTTTCTGCTCAAATGCCTTAGGCGAGTAGAGTCGCCGATCCCAGATCCCGCTCTGCCATAGCTCCCCCTCGCCATGCCCTAGCGCGATAGAGACCTCACGCTTCCACCACTGCGCCCATTGATTGACCGAGCACGCATACTGAGCGGCTTCACGGCAGAGTAGGTGAATGTGATCCGGCATAATCACGTATGCGCCAACACGCCACCGAGAATCATCGAACCACACTCGAACAAGAGCTTCGTGAACACGATCCTCAGCAAGTACGACCTTTCGATCTTTTGCGCAGACCGTAAGGAATACTATTGAGAACCCAGGCACAATCCCCGGGCAATCCCGATTCGGCGTCTTTCTGATTGGAAGAACACATAAACGTCCCATACCCTCCAATCGAGCATTTCCCAAAAAGGTTGCGTGGCCTAGGAGGGTCGGCGTCCCCGCCGACCGCGACCTGTGGAAAATTTCCCGGTGGTCCAACGTCCCCGCCGACCGCGACCTGTGGAAAATTTCCGGGTGCTCCGCGTCCCTGCCTTCCATACCCGTCTCACCTAGCGACACACGTCGTTGCTGTCAGAG